>PEVN01000480.1 GCA_002779825.1 Armatimonadetes bacterium CG06_land_8_20_14_3_00_66_21
AAGGAACGCGAGGGCATGCGGCTTCCCAAGCTGGACGGTGTGAAGGTGTGGGTCGCCGGCGCCACGGCCAGCACCGGCGCCGGACTGTCCTCCGACCGAATCCTGCAAATCCAGAGCTTCTGGCTGGCCTACTTCAAAGCCTGCGGCGCCGACCTGACGAAGGAGCGCTATGCGCCGACGCTGTTGGGGTTCTCCATCGCCGAATAGGGCTGAATGCGGTCCGCCAAACGACCGGGGTGTTTCCGCGTCGAGTTCACCTCTGTTTGATGGCGCCGCACGTCGGGTATCTTGGCGAGCAAGTCGGGTGGTTCGTCGAAGCCACACTTCATTCTGAAAGCCAAACCTGACCCATGGGCAGCGATTGCGGCTACTCCTGCGACTACGCCGACCAAGAGCCGGTTGAACGGCTGGTCGCGCTCGTGACTCGCTGGTGCGAGGACGAGGAGCGGTCTTTCCGGCTTGTGAATGTCCGGAACTGCTCGTTGGAAGAGACAGCGCTGTGGCCCACACCGTTCTCTCCCGAGTGCCTGAAGCTGGTGGCTGAGATATTCGGGAAGACGCTTGTCACAAGCGACGCCGAGCTGACGGCAGACTACGAGGCGGAATGCGACTACCTGCACAATGCCCGGCAGCGAGTGGACCTCCTGGGCGTCGTCGTTGATGCCTTCTTCGATTGGCAACTGCCCTTTATCTTCGACTTCCACGCTGACGGGCGTCTGGTCTCCTTCGAGCCGGAAGACCCCGCTGACTACCAGGCGATGGACAAACAGATCCGGTGCCAGTTGAGCTTGAGCGGCTACTACTGAAGCATGACGGACGCCCTGCCGCGTTTCCTGGCCCTGTGCAAAGTCCGCTATCTTCCGGCACTGAGCTTTCACTGCGACTACTTTGAGCACGAAACGCACCTTCAGCAGTTCTGGCATGACGAAGGCAAGCGCCGCGAGATTCAGGCGCTGACTGAAGACGAGTTCTACCGTGAGTACGTGGCCGGCGGTTTGATCTTCGGCTGACGCGAAGTCCCTCCGGGTGCACTTGTCTTCATCTGCGGCCTCGCCAGAGCACAGTCTCCTCCTTCTCCGCCCACGCGGTTCTCAGCGGTCCTTGACGAAGTCGATGGGCTCCACCCACGCCCCCTGGAACTGTGACTGCGGTAGCTATCCGGCGCGGCTGTCGGAGCCTTCATACGCGCCCTTCCGAGTGCCGAAGTGGAGATGCTCCGGGCTGTATGGGAGATCTCGGTGAGGCTGGCGACTTGGCCGAGAGGTGCGTCAGTGTCGGTGATCTGGCTACCTTCCGCCGGCAGCCCACTTGTCTTCAGGTCATAGGCAGCCGGTGTCAGGATGGCGACGTTGTGCCTGGCGTGTCGCACTGGTAGAATGACGGTCAGGTATACTCGCGAAGGTTAGGAATACACCGAAGCTATTGCACAAGTTCGACGCCTCTGCGTGCACAGCAGTGTGTTGGGTGCTCACCACACGCCCACGGGTGAAGTTCTGCGAACTTCCACTTCGGTGTATTCCTAACCTTCGCGAGTATAGGAAGGAGAACACACAGCCATGCGTGTTGCCAACAAGCGATCGGGAACGGGACCGTCTGGCAGGCTCTCCACGGCAGAGGCTTTCTACCAAGTCTTCCAAGCACTTCCTGCCAAGGAGCGGGTCATGGCGGCTTGTTACATCCTGACTGATGAAGACATCCGGCGCAGAATCGACCTCCTGGAATTCCCCAACGAGACGACGCTGCAGGCGTTCGCCGAGGAGCGGGCCGCCATGCCTGCTTTCCGAACCGTGGACGACTTGCGGCAGGACCTGCTCTCTTGAAGCGGGTAGTTCGGCGAACAACCTAGTTCAAGCGCGACGTGAAGCGCCTTCTGCGGCGGGGGAAGGATGTGGAGAAGCTGCTCGGGATGGTTGAGGCGCTGGCCGAAGGGCGGCAGTTGACCCCAGAGCATCGTGAGCACCCGCTTCGGGGTGCTCACGCGGACAAGCGTGATTGTCACGTCGAGCCCGACTGGATCTTGCTCTACGCGCTCGAAGAGGAAGAGCTTGTGCTCTATCGCACGGGGAGCCATTCCGAGCTCTTTGGGTGAACAGGAGAATGCCGGTCAGTGCTCAGCCACGAACTTGACCGGCTCCACCCACTCCCCCGGGAACTGCCCTTGCGCCAGATACCCCGCGCGATTCGGCGCACCCTCGTAGCCGCCCCTGCGAATCCCAAAGTGCAGGTGCTCCGGGCTGTAGGGATGGATCTCCGTCAGACTGGCAACTTCGCCGAGGGGTGCGTTGACATCCCGGATCTCGCTCCCCTCCGCGGGGAGCGCTACGACGTTCAGGTGCCCGTAGACTGCGCACACCACGCCGGCCTTCGTCGGATGCTCGATGACCACGACGGCAGCCGTCGCGCGTTTTGGGTCGTTGCGAGCGTGCCCGTACGTCGCGTTCGGCCGGGCATACTTCACCGTGCCGGGGCCGAGGGGGTACACCGGCGTCCCTGCGCCCACTTTCATGTCCTGCGCGACGTGCTTCTTCGGCTTGCCCGTTGGGTCCAGGAAGCCCGGGTTCTCTCCGTTGAAGCCCAAAGCTGGAGTCCACTTCGCCCGCAGCGGCAGTTGCAGGTCCACCACCACCGGCTGTGAGCCCCCGCCCGGCTGTTGCACGACAGGCGGCTTGGGCGCCGGCCCGGTCTTCCGCTTGAGGTTGTTCCACGCCACGTTGCCCACAGCCAGCAGCACCAACCCCAACACCACCGCGCCCACCAGCATCCGCGCGCACCCCGTCACCGGCGCGAAGATCCAGCCCAGCAGGGCCTTGGCGCCTTTGGGACCGGCAAGGATCAAGGCGAGGCCGAGGAGGACGAGGAGAAGAGTCAGGAGTGCTTCAACCATTCGCGCCTTGCTCCGTTCCGGGATGCACTACGATTTCGACTCCCAAGTCGCCGAACCTCCTTCGCGCTGCTCGCGTCCGTGTCGGGGGCAGCCGGGACCACCACTATCCCGTCGTGCGGGAACTGGTCGTGCGGCTGGAATCCCTCGACGAGCAGCACGAGCTGTACGCAGTTGCGGCGGAGCTGCGACGGGTCGCGGACGCTTCCGTTCAGGCGGCGAGCGACTAGCGCGGCGGTGCGCGCCGAGAAGGAGGCCGAGGCGGAAGAAGAGATCGCCCAGGCCGCGTCGCGGCTGGAATACGAACGCAGCTACCTCCGGGCACGGGAGAAGTTCGGCCGGCAGGGCGCGGAGCAGCTTTTCCCGCACCTCACGACCGCCGAGCCGCACGTCGAAGAACAGCCCGCGGCGTGAACCCGGTGCGAGGCGCGTTTCCTGGCCGGTTCGCCTGCGCACGGTCAGGCCAAGACGCATGCAAAGCGCTTCTCGCGCGCGCAAGCCGACTACAGGCGGAGGCAGCGCGCTTTGCAGCGACGCTCTCAGCGTTACGGCCGCGCGCAGCCGCGCCAGCACCGGCGCGAAGCAGGCTGCACGACGTCGCAGCGCCGTCTGCGCCGCTGAGGATGGCGTTCCCTCGCCTTGCAGTGCGCCGTGCGGCGCCGCCGAGCGCTCTGCACAGGACTGCGGCCGCGGTCTCGCCGATGAAGAGCGCACTACCCGCCCTCGTAGCGTGAGGTCCGTCGATGCGGGCGCTTCTGCGCGGCGTTGCCGTCCGCTTTGTGTCGCTGCGAAGGACTCTGGATCGGACCGCAGCCCGCGTCTGCGGATTCGCGCGCGGAGAAGCGCTTCCGCGCCCGCAGTGGCTCCGGTCGCATAGTGACTGTGTCGCCGCTGAAGCACGCCCGAGCCGAAGCCGGCTTCGTCACCTGGAGCGGCCGCGCGGCTGACGACCGGCCGGCGCCAGGAGGGAGCTACTTGTTCGAGTCGTCGTCTGTGCGAACGACGCGCCAAATGGGTCGAACGTGCCGAGAACGGCCGGAGCTGTTCGCTTCACCGTCCGCGCCAACGCCGCGCCTTTCGACATGCCACCGAGTCTGTAGCGGGGCGGGGCGCCCGGCGCGGCTGCCTACAGAGGACTGCAGGACGAGACGCTGCCGTCACCCCACCGGCACCAGCACAAGCCTCAGCTTCTCGCCAAACCACGCTCGCCCCTCAGCCGTCATTTGTAGGACCACGGTCGTCTTCTCGGCAATGCCCGGCGTCAGCGTGACTTCGCCGAAGTCGGCGTCGGACAGAGAGGGCGCGTCGGCCGGGATTGGCACTCTCACCTTCACCGATGAGTCTTCCGTCGAAGCGAGGTACACGGCGCCCGGCTTGCCGTTGGCGCTGGCGGGCGTCAGCCACTTGGCTTCCTGGGTGTTGCCGACGGAGGCTCTGATCACGACCGGGGCGTTCTTCGGCACTTCGAGCTGCGCGCCGTTCTCCACGTCCACCCAGTGGCCGTTGGCGTCTCTAAACTGCAGGGAGTTGAACTCGGCGTTGAGGTACTTGGGCGGGTTCTTGCCGGTGTACGGTGCATTGCCGACGGCGACTAGCGGGCAGGTGGCGGAGTCGGTGCCGGTGCCAGCGGTGCGGATGCCGAGGTGCTTGCCCTGCCTGCGCGCGTCGCGGTAGGCGTCCTTGCCGGAGTTGAATGTCAGGTACCAGTAGCCACCGGCGTTGGCGTCGCGATCAATCGTCATCCAGGTGTCGGGTTTGGGGTACGCGTGTGCGGCCTTCATCTGCTTCGCATACTTGCGGATCAACGCGGCCGAGGGGCGAGGGGTGCCGTCGGGGTTGGTGATGCCGAAGTCGCTCTTCTCGTTCACCCGATAGCCGCCGGGCCACCACCAAGGGGCGGTGCCGTTGGCGCCGGACTCGAGAACCATGCGGTAGAACTGGTGGTGATACTCACCTTGCGTGGCGATGGCGGCGGGGTCGGGCCGCATCTGCTTGCCGCCCCAGACGCTCTTGCCGAACTCCGACCAGAGGACAGGCTTGCCGCCGGTGGTGAAGTGGACGTAGCGAGTGATGAAACCGGAGGCGTCGTAGCCGTCTTCGCCCAGGGGGATCGAGTAGCCTTCGGGGCAGATGAAGTCGATGTGCTTCGGCGTGGCGGTGAAGGCGAAGTCGTGGGGCAGCGTGTTGCCCTGGCGGAAACTGACCAGGTGGTTGGGGTCGAGGGCGCGAACCTTGCGCGTGGCGTCGTTCCACTTGCGGCTCATCAGATCGTCCATGAACCGGCGGTACGCCGCCACCATGACACGCCACTCGCCGTCCTCCCGCAACTGCCGGTCGGTGGGCGAAGTGAGCTTCCCGTCGATTCGAGGCGCCGGCATCGCCCAATCCACCTCGGCGTTCTCGAGGCTGCCGTAGCGCTCGACGATCCACCGCTTCCAGTCCGGATCCCAGCGCGGCCGACCCTCGCTGTTGAACACGTAGTTGCCCGGCTCCCAGATGATGTCGTAGGCGAAGAGCGTCGGGTTGTCGACCAGCCGCGCCTCACGGAGGAAGTCGGCGACGGCCTTCTCGTCGAACCCCAGCGGCGAGGCCGCGCCCAGGAAGCCGTTGACCTTGATCCCGTGTCGCTCGCAGCGCCGCAGGAAGTCCAGCAGGTTGCGGATGCCGTCGGGTGCACCCGTCTGGACGCTCACCATGTTGATCCCCAGCGCTTCCATCCGCACCAGGTCGCGCTCCACTTCGTCGGGGTCGTAGAAACCGGGCGTGAGCCAGCCCAATGAGTAGTCGCCCGCCTCCGACCCGGAGACGTAGACCGGCCAGTAGTTGATGCCGACGGGATACCACTTCTTCCCTTTGAGGTAGAAATCGCTGCCCTTGACGGTGACAAAGTCGTCGCGGGCGGCGGGCTTGGCGGACAGGAGGCCCACTTCCTGTGTGAGCACGTCGAGGACGCCCGTGCTGTCGAGCAACTCCGTCCGGACAACGAACGCGTCAGTCGGGTACCGGTCGGGCCGCCAGGTGAATGAGACGCGCTTCGACGCGCCGGGAGCGAGTTCGAGCTGCCGCTCCTTCGTGAGGTAGGTCCGTCCATCCGTGGCTCCGGTAACGGCGAAGCGAGCGGTGATCGTGGCCGGCTTCGCCCCCGTATTGGTGCATTCAGTGCCCAGCTCAATGGGCTCGTCTCGCCAATAGGAGAACTGCTGCGCGCCCGCCTCGCGCAGGAACACGCCCAGTCGCATCCGGCGTACCACCTCGACGAGCGCGCCTGTCATCCGGTGATTCTTCAGCACCGCCGCGTCGTCGATGCCGACTGCGGCAAACAGCGACTGCTTGTAGGGGAAGGTATTGTTGAGCAGCAACCACATGGCGGTGCCGCGCTCCTCGCCCTGCTTGTCCAACGCGCGCGCCAAGGGCACCCACCGCCACTTGCCTCCGTTGCCGAACCCTTCGCCTTTCGGCCGCGCGAAGCACGAGAGCGCCGAACGCGGCGTCGGCAGCTCCGCGGTCGGGTCGAGCAGCGCCTGGTCCGTGGCCACCTTGAGCGCAGCCATCCCGTCCAGCGGATAGACCTTGTACGTCGGCGAGATGGTCTCCATCGGCAGCAGCGTCTGGCTGGGCCCGGTCCGGAAGTCGGCGAACGGGTTGGGCGCCGTGCCGAAGTCATCGACCCAGAGCGTGTGCGGGACGCCACCGACCGCCGTGGTGTGGCTCTGGGCCAACCCCATGACGATCCGGTTTGCGGCCGCCGGGTTGAAGCGGTCGCCGGGCCGGCCGCGCGTGTCCTTCGTCTTCGAGTCCGGCCAGTAGGCGAACTGGTCCGGCGTAAGGACGTGGTACTTCCAGTCCGTCTCCAACGGCACCACGGCGATCCATCGAGAGCCGTCCGCTTCGTTCATCTCGACCGATAGCTGCGAGGTCTGTGCGTCGCCCTTCGCCCAGAAGCAGAGGAGCGCGTGTCCCTGTGCGAACATCCCCTCCAAGACGGGCGAGGCATACGTGTTCCAGCCGGCCAGGTTCTGCATGGACATTCGCAGACACTGCCCCTTGCCGTCGTGGCCGCCCGGCTCCAGCTCGAGGGCCGATTGGATCGTGTTGTCGTTGGTCGCTCGGGTCCACGCCTTCAGGTCCGGCTGCCCCTCGAAGTCCAGGAAGGTGTGCTCGGCCTGCCGCTGGGCCACCCGCGCCCGGATCATCTGCTGGTCGACCCACTGCCCCTGGTAGTCCCACACTTGCCGCGTGAAGGCGGGCCCGCCAAGCACCATGAGATGCCCCTGTCGGCGCAGGTAACTCATGAGCGCCGGAGCGCCGGTGGCCGGGTAGACCTGAGCGTGGGGGATGACGTAGAGGAAGAAGCGCTGCGGCGCGAGGACGCTCGGGTCGCTCGCCTGCCGGCCGTCGAGGAACGTCACGCCGAACCCCGCGGCGCGGAACGCCGACGCGAGGTGGTCGGCAACAGAGGGATCAGACTCGGGGAGCGTTGCATCGCGCAGCACGGCAATGCTTCCCTCGCGTCCCGACTCCACCCGCACAGAGCTACTCGTCTGCTGCGCCTCGGGTGCAGTGACCGCCACGTCGTCGAACGTGGCGGCGCAGCCTCTCGCCAGAAGTGCGACTGAGCCCATTCGTAGTGCCTCCGCTTTGCCGAATTCGTAGTGCGCGCGAGCCAGCGGCTCGCCCCCGGCGCCGGCCCTCACTTCCGCGCCAATGCCCTCCCCGTCCAAGGCGAGCCGCAGCCGGTACTCCGTGTTGTGGCTCCACTTGAGGTGCAGGTTCTCATTGACGGTTCTCTCCAGCCGCGTACCGCCCTCGTTCTGCGCCTGCCACACGCCCTGGTACTTCTCGAGGAAGTCGAGGTAGCGGTTCCCCTTCGGGTCCTCCGTCAGTCCCAGCACCCAGTAGGTCGACGGATCGAGGAACACGAGCACACCACAAACCGACCAGCCCTCCGCAATGAGCCTTCTCTGCACGGTGACGGTCGCCTCGAGGGTCTGCTCCTGCAGCAGCGGCGCGCGCGGCGCATAGGCGAGCGCGTCGGCGCCTTCCGTCTGTTCGGCTACGAGCTTGCCGTCGGCCGCTTGCCAGGTGCCACCCATCGTCTCCCAATTCGCCTCGCCTTGGGCGAAGCCGTCGGTGAATGCCGGCCGGACGGCGACCGGCGCACCGGGTGCTGGTTCGGCGTCGCCGGGGAGTAGTCCTGTGCAGAAGACACCCGCCCCCAGAATGACGCCGACACGCACAGCTTGAGAGAACGACATGAGGACTCCTTGTTGCCGCCCGAGGCAGCGAGTGGGTTGGTTCTGCTCACGATTGTACGGCGAACGCCTCGCGGGAGTCAACGCAGCCGAGAACAGACCATAGAGGCGCTTGTGCTGCGGGCGACAGGGGGATATCATGCGCGTTGGAACGCAAGTGCCGGGGCTGTAACATGGACTCGGAAAGGGAAGCAATGCGCACGCGGACCGTCCTGTACTGCCGGGTTGCACTTGTGGTCCTCGGTCTGCTGACCTTCGGTCTGGTCGGCGTCTACGTGTTGGGCTGCGGAGGGGGCGGCGGCGCCAGCGACTCCGGTGATTTGGGAAGTGGGGCTGGTTCGGGTGACTTGCGGGTAGTCGCGGTCACGACCCTCAGCACGGAAGTGTGCGCAGCGGCCACCAACAGGAGCGGCGAAGCAGTCGCCGCACTCGGGCAGAAAGACAGCCACGGGACTGTCTCGACGGTCACTGGCGGGTGCTTCGCAAGCTCCACCGGCGCCGGCATCGTCTGGTGGTTCGGAGCGGAGGGCATGCCCGGTGTGGTGGTGGCGGGGAGCGCGGTGGTTCGCTTCACCGACTACGCGCTTGGCTGGGACCGGGTGGGCTACGAGGTGCGGTACGTTGGCGCCGGACAAACGGGCAGTGCCGGCAACGTAGTCCCGACCCCGGAGGTCCGCGACGCCATGATCCAGTTGGCGATGCGCGCGCCTTCTCGGGAAGCACGCAACGACGGCCGCCAGGTGAGTTGGAGCCAAGTGCACACCGACCTGACACAGGCCCGGCTCGGTCTTCAGGTCTCGGGCTGTTTGGCACAGGCGGTGCTCGCCAAGGGCAGTTCTGAGTCCGTAGGTGCGGCCACGTGTTGCGGCTCGTCGCTGCTCGCAAGCCTCGCCGGGCTGGAGGAGGCCGAACTGACGAGTGGGGGCTCGACAACCGTCACTACGGTCGTCTGCACTGCGAGTGACTGGCGGCCGTGCGCCGGAATAGCGCAGGACCTCGACTCGGTGATCCGCGACGCGCGCGCCACGGCTTTGGCCGCTGGCATTGGTTGGCTGCCCGACCCGGGGAGCAGCTCCGATCCCGGAGCGGGCGGCGGCACGGGGGAAACAACCGTCCATGACCTCTCCGGGTCCTGGACCGGTACCGCCACGGAGACCCGGGCAGGCGAGACAGTCTCCGGCACGATGTGCATGACCCTCACCCAATCGGGTGCAGCTTTCGTCGGCACATACGTTACGTGGTCGGACCAGCTCAGCACAGGGAGTGTCGGCACGCTTGTAGGAGCGATCTCGGGGAACAGCGGCACCACGACGCTCGTCCGCGCCAACGTGGAGGAGACCGACGCCTGCAAGCGCGGCAGTTGGTCGTTCACCGCATCCGACAACTTGATCACCGGGACCTACACCACGCAAGGCGATTGCTTCCCGCCGGCAACGGGGAGCATCTCGCTGAGCAAAGGCGCTTGCGCGCTGCGGTGAGCAAGCTCGTCGCCAACGGAATGGCGACGGGTCTGGCGGAGGGGGACAAGGAGGTACTGCCGGTTGGCGGCGAGTTGACGGTGTTGCTCAACGCGGTGAGGTGATCGGGCAAGTGACTCCCTCGGCTTGGCGATCTCCGTGGCTGTTTGGGTAGAATGACACGTGATCGAGAGCGCGACGGCGCGCTCTTACCGGAGGTGCACCAATGCACAAAGTCAGCCTTGAACGTGTCAAGGAGCTGCATGCCGGGGAATGGCTGGCTTTCCTGGTAACTGAGGAGCTGCCTACCGGCGACTTGCTGGGCGAGTTGATCGCCCACAATCCTGATCGCCGGCATCTTCACAAGGAGTTACGGGCGAACAAGGTCAGCCGCGCGTACGTTACGTTTGCCGGGCCGTTGATCAAGCCGGGCTACACGGTGATGCTATGACCCGGCTTCCTCTGAATGTCCCGATTCTCGCCCGACGTGTCGCCTTCCACGGACCGGCCGGTATTCAGGAGATCGACACGTTGCTGGACACGGGAGCTGTCTGCACCATGATTGCTTGGGACGTGGCCAAGGACATCGGCTACGACCCCGCAGTTGCACCCCGCCGCACCTCGCCGCACCTCGATCGTGACCGCCAACGGCGTGGTGGACGTGCCGGTGATCACCGTGGCGGCCGTGACTCTCGGTGATGTCTGCGCAGAGAACGTGGAGGTCGTGGTCCACGACATCCCGGAGATTGCCGACATTCAGGGGCTATTGGGTCTCAGCTTCCTGCGGCACTGCCGGACGGTGATTGACTACGCAGCCGGATCCCTGGAGATCACTGAGGGTAGGTAGGACCGGCAACAGCGCAATGGCACCGCGGCAAAAGCGCTGACGGGCGGGTGCGTGCTCATTGTCGCGAAGGCTCTTTGCCTTTGTCGCTCGAACCGGCGTCCGCGTCCGTTCTGGAAGGAGACCACCAAGTGCCAGAGTTCCCCAGCAAAGATGTCAGCATCGTCAGCGACCTCGCCCGCCAAGTCATCGAACTCGCCTCCAGCGACGAGTACGAGAGGCGCCGCCAGCGCTGGCGCGACGTCAACGAGCGTCGCACGCCCGATCGCGCCCCGGTGTGGTGTCGGATCGCGTTGGCGTGGCGGGAGGTGCTGCCGCAGGATTCGCTGCAGTGCAC
>PEVN01000292.1:0-10333 GCA_002779825.1 Armatimonadetes bacterium CG06_land_8_20_14_3_00_66_21
TACCGACGCGGACAGGCCTTGACCTCCGTCTGGGTTGTTTGATCTCCAGATCAGTCAACTGCTTTGCCAGTCCCTGCCCATGACAGCGCGCACACTCCTTGTCAAACGCAGTCATCATGTAGCCGCACTCTGGGCAAACCATTGCTCTCTCCACTCCTTCACCCGGATGCACCCGGTAGGTCAGGTCGCTTGTCGGCGCCGGACCCTCCGGCGGAGGTCCAAGCGGTTCGGTTGGACGGGCGGACAACTCCTGTCAGCCAGGGCGCACCGGGACGACCACGACATTCCCGCACGCGCACTTCACCATCTGCCCGGCGTACTGACTCGGCACGAAGACGTTCCTGCCGCGCCGGCAGGCCACGTTCGTACTTCCCGTCTCAGCCTTTGGAGCGCCACCCTCCCGCCCAACGCCCCCTGGATTCGCCGATATACCCACCCGGACCTTGGGCGGCCGTTTGGGGCGAGGTGAAGAACGGCTGCTCCGGTACCACAGGTGAAACAGCCCGGCAGCGCAGGCGGTGCAGCAGAGGAGGAAGACGATATGGGCCGGCAGTTTGCGGGGTATCTCCCAGGCAACCTTGATGGGTTCTTCAGCCATGAATTCGGAGCCGGACATCCTGGTCTCAATCAATGCATGTCCGGAAGCCCTCGCCACCGTTCCGCGGCTGGCCTGGACCTTCTTGGTAGGGCACACCACCTGCCAGATGACGGGGGACGCGAAATGGGCAGTCATGCCGCTGCTATCGTAGCCCCGGCTTCTGGCGTAGCGAACTGCCTCATTCAGGAGGGCACGACCGATGGAACGGGCGTGTACTTTGGCGACAACCTCGACGTGTCGGTCGGTCCGGGTCACCTGGCAGTCAGGCCCGAATATCGCCGTGAAGATGCCGCTGTTAGACCGCGTCTGAGTAGAGAACGTCTTCGAAGCCGACAGCATCACGCCTATACCCGAACGTGCACGAACCTCGGCGGCGAGCCGTTCGTTGTCCGGGTGGCGCTGGGCAATGCTGTACGCACTTCCTTGACCACCAATCGTTTGCCAACCCTCGTACTCAGCCTGGACAAGCACGCGGCGGGCCACTTCCTCGGACTCGGGCCCGTCTGGCAGGAGCAGGATGACCTCTCGCAGAAGGGAGTCCGCGCTATCCGCCAGCTCGTCGACGATGATGAGACTCAGTTCCACGTCCCGCTGCTCTGGGACGCACCCACTCAGCCACACGCAGCACAGGATGGTGCCAGCGAATCTGAGCCATCGTGTTGTAGCGTCCCGGCCCGGGCGCGTCGGGAGCTTGCGCCACTGACACATGTGCGACCTCTCCGGCAGTTGGGTCTGGTGGACCAGAGCTCCGGGACCAACTAACGGGCACTCCGGTGGACGTGTAGCAGCGCGGAGTCGCCACGTTGCGGCTCCACCAGAGAGAGGGAACTCTGCTGCGTCAGCGCAGAACAAAGATTAGCGCCACAATAAGGAGTCCCGCACCGACTACAACCGAGACAGTGAGGGATGCCAGCGATCCAAAGGAATAGAGATAGGCCAAGAACAGGAGCAGCGCCGTGAGGATGATCGAGACGCGGGTGGCAGTGATGGGGTTTGCCCCCATCACTTTCCAGAACAGCCCAAACCAGATCCAGCGGCAACCCAAGAGGATCGCCAGTGCGAGTAGACCGAAGATGACCCAGTCGTTGGTTCCGATGCCCTCCCCAACGGCGAGACTGACCTTTCGGATCTGCAAGGGCGCGGGAGACCCTTTCTCGGAAAGGACGGAAATGCGGTTCTCGCCTTTTCTGCACGCCTTGGCGATGTCGTGACCTATGGAGGTATAGGTGTCGATATTGAAGTCAATGGGCCCGACCACCGTCTCTTCATTGACGCGCACGGAGTAAACTGACCCCGATGCGCCCGAAAGCCCTGAAGCAACGCGGCCCTCAAAGGACAGGAAGACGCGGTTCGGCACGCGCGTCAGTTTGACGGTGGAGAGGAGGGCGCTCTCGCCGGGCTTGTCCAGGGCGACGAAGTCCGCCTTCGGGTCGAGCGCTGCCTTCACCACTGTGGTGGGCAAGGAGCCTTTCGTGTGACCGTCAGCGAAGGTGCATTCGAGCTTCAGCTCCTTCGCACAGACCGGTGAGAGTCCAATACAGACCAGACCGCACAACAGCAGACCGGCGCTTCTGTTCATCTTCCCCGCCACTCTCCCTTCACATACTGTCCCAACAGCTTGCGTCGGGACTCGTACTCCTCACTGGTTCTGTCCCCTTTGAGCCTTGCGGCGAGGACTTCGAGGTGACTTGCAGCTTGAGTCTGGAGCGCGGACACGTCGGTCCCCACCGCCTCCCGGCGCCGTTTGAGATCGGCGGCAAGTCGCTCACGAACACGGGGGAGCCGAACAAGGGCGTCGACCATCGCGTCCGGCGGATCTGCCGGACCCAAGTCTGCCTGAGCAGCAAGGCCCGCTTCGTCCTCGTAGTCGTAGACCACTCGTTCGGCAGAGAATGCAGCCCACACGCCAAAGGCTCCAGCCAGCACGCACAGTTCGCGGGCCTCGGCGCGTGCTGCTTGCTCCACCAAAAGCTGCCCGCGAACCTCCTGTGCTTCCTCAAAGGTCAACGGCGGTAGCCCCTCCAGGTACTGCTTGCGGGTGTGAAGCGGGATGGGGCTGTTGCGCAGGTGCCGCTGGTATCCCCGGTTCCATTGGTCGAGTTGGGAGAGGGCGCGAAGCGGGAACACGGCCTTCTCGTCGCTGAACAAGATCACGCTTGGGTTGTCCAGCGGCCGCAGGTCGTTCGCGCCGTAGCTCAGCTTGGCGAGTTGGGCCACCACCTGGCGCGAGGCCTCGTCCTCCGGCGCGCTCCCTCCCTGCAAGCGCACCAAGCGGTTAGACTGGAACGCATGGTCGCCGAGGTCTGGCTCGGTTAGACTGCTGGGGAGCATGGCCTGCGACATCTGCTGAACGTTGGTAAGGAGCACGGTCTGCTCGGAGGGTGCCATCGCCGCGATCACGGTTGCCGCCCGAAGCTCAGGCTGAAGAGCTTCCTCGACACGCTCTCGACACAGGCGCCAAAGCTCGCCGGTACCTTCGATGCGCGGCCGGACCGCCGGCAGGGCCAGGTCCAGCACCGAGTCCGAACCGAGCACCTTCTGTGTCAGGCCGCCAGCCACCTCCGGCTCGCCGCCTCCTCCCAATACCGCCCGATAGTACTTGTTCATCTGCTCGCCCGGAGCGTAAAGCAATGCGCCATTCACCACGTCGCGATGCGCAGCCCGCTCCTCTGCGTCGCGGCGCGACCGGTCAAAGTAGTCGCGGCGGTCTTGCAGAAGACGCCGGACGATCTCCACCCGATTGGCCAAGTCGGCGATCCTGGTCTGCAGTTCGCCGACCAAGTCCACGGCAACACGGCGAGCGGCCAGGTGCAAGGCGTCCTTCTGCGCGATGGTGGCGCTGTTCACCCACCTCCGCGTCTCCTGGGCCATGACCTGTGTTTTGGCAAACGTGAACGTCCGCGCGTATTCGGCGAGCCGGCCGATGCCTGCCTCGACACGCTCTTGCCGCTGCAGAGTCTCTTTGCGGGGTTGACTGTCGTCCTTGCAGACGGCCCGGAAGACCTCCTGAGCCTCTGCCAGCCGCGCGTCCACCATCGCCAGGAACTGGCTCACGTATCCCGGCCCCTCTCCTGTGTTCAGGAGCCGTGAGGCTTCCGCGCGGAGGAGGTCCGTCAGGTCATCCACCACCGCGGCCATTCGATCGTGCATCTCGTTCACGTGCTTGCCCCTGCTGGCCCGGGCC
Organism: Armatimonadetes bacterium CG06_land_8_20_14_3_00_66_21; assembly: GCA_002779825.1. Lineage (GTDB taxonomy): Bacteria > Armatimonadota > Abditibacteriia > CG2-30-66-41 > CG2-30-66-41 > CG2-30-66-41. The sequence continues at coordinate 3,783 of PEVN01000292.1, forward strand.
GCGCCGTCGGAAAGGGAGGCAACCTGGTCTTGGTACGTCGAGGACAGGCTGCCTGCGAATGTGCCCCAGTTCGCGCCTGTCGCGCGCTTCGCAATGGACTCACCCCACTCGTCCAGCTTCTGCTCGCCCTCGGCGGCCAGTCGCTCGATGAGGTCGTGCCGCGTGTCGCTTTCGACCATGCGCGCCTTCTCATCTAGGAATTGGTCAACGGCTTCGCGCAGTCGCCGGTCGTTCGCAGCGGCAGCGCGACTGGCGCCAAGCCACACATCCAGGACGGCAACAGCCAACCTGTCAGTACACGCCGTGCGGATGTGCTCCGCTGGTAGCACCGCGGACGAAAGCCCGAAGGCCAGGTAGCGACGGGGGAAGTCGTGCTTGTCCGGCTCCTCAAGCGCGGTGGTGTTGATGCGATGGCTGGTGAGGTCTTCGTCTACGGACGTGAGATTCAGGAAAAGCTGGTGGGCCAGCATCTGGTAGAAATCGCCCAAGGCGTCGGCGAAGTTGACGTGTTCATTGGAGATTCCCACCAGGTAGCACAGGTCGAACGGCGGCCCGCCAAACTCCACTTCGTGGTCGCCGGCATAGGTCGCCTTGAACCGGGTGGCGCGGCGGTTGTGGTAGTCCAACTCCCGAAGGGCCGCGATGCCGTTGGGACCGATGCGCTCCTCGGCGTCGAAGGATCGGTATACGTCGGGGAGCGTCAGGTACGCCGTCGTGCGCGAGGGCTGACCGCGGCCGGAGAGCGTATCGAACACCTCCCGGGTGAGGTAGCCGATGTCCAGGAACATGCCGCTGCCGGTCCCACCACAGACCGAGCTTACCAGGTAGAACTTAAGGTTCTGATGGGAGTCCATGCGGAAGGAACTTCGCGCCCGGAGGACTTCGTGGTTGTGCTCGCTGATAGCGCGACTGGCAGCCTGCGAAAGCCGGGTGCGGAGGTCGTTGAAATGCTGATGCAGGGCAAGCCGTCCCAGCGCCCGGATCTGCCGGGCGCCCCTCGTGAGGTCGGGCATTCCGCGCAGCACCTCGGGCAGCCACTCTTTCACGCCGGGCGCGTCGTCAAAGCGGTCCCACAACCGATACACGTCGCGTACCGTGGCAAGATACCGTTCTGCCGGGGTCAGGGCGATCCGGTCGCCAAGCTCCTCCGACACTTCGAAATCCTCGGAGTCTCCCTCATCGGTATCCACGTAGAGGAACTGGAAGACGGGCAGTTGGCTCAGCGCTGATTGCTCCGGCGTGCCATAGGTCTCCTCCAAGAGTCGGCGGAGTCTCATGATCACTTTGAGACCGGTGCCGCCCAATCCGATCACAACCGAGGGTTTGACGGTCCTTTCCATCGGCTCACTCCTTTATCGTCGTAGCCTTGGGCGCCAGGCGAGAGACTGCGCCTTGACGGTCTTTTCCCCTCGGCTGATTCCTTCATCTCCACCTTGGACTCTCCGCCAGTTCGTCCACCTGAGCGGGGCCCAACCGAAACTCCAGGTCCACCCGCTTGGCCGAAACGTAGAGCGCGAAGGGCACTCCCGATCGCACAGCGCAGGCGGCACCTGGAGTCCCTTCACCGACCCGCACCTCCGGTATCGGGCATACCTGCCATCCGAAGCCCTTACGCTTCAGGACGCCAGTCTGGCGATCCGTTCCGGGCAGTGGAAAGCCCTCGGGATCACCCCCCAAAGTCACTTCGCCTCGGCCGGGAACCGAAAACTGCTTTGCGGTGAGTGGTTGTGCAGCCAGGCTGAGCGTCACTGTCTTTGGCATCAGGAGGAGACACAGAAGAGCAATCGCCAAGAGCGTCGCCGCCCCAACCACCGCTGCCACGATGGCAGCAGTGGTCACGTCGGTCCGTCGGGTCGCTACGAACTCGCCGCTCCACTCCTTCGGCGCTGACTGACTTGCCGCTGTTGCTACCAACCTTAGCTTGCCGGTAAGTTCCTCGGTGCTGCGCCACGACCAGCTGGAGGGAGGCGCACTCAATGCCACTGGAACCGTCATGCCTTCGGCAGGAAGGTCAACGGTCACGTTCCGTCCCGCCTGCCCACTGGCTTCGATCTTGACGTCCGCTTGCTGCCCAGGCAAAGGACCTTTGGGCCCCGACAGGTCGGACAGTTCCACCGTGAGCTGGACAGTCGTGGCGCTGGCGGGAGTCGCCTCAAGTCGGAACTCCGGCCGCCAGCCCTCGCCCGCCTCCGCAGCGCCGAGGTCCCAGCGACCGTCCCGCAGGGACAGGTTCAGTGGCTGAAGGCGAAGCCCGACTCGCGAAGAGGGGGGCTCGGACGGTGGGCCGGTGGATCGATATCGATAGAGGTAGAGCCTCACGGGACCGCCGCCGCGAGGCTTGTCTGGTCGGAACAGCTCGGACTTGAGCGTTGGCGCGCCATCAGTAATCAGGAACAGCAGCCGTTCTGCGCTCTCGGGGTGCTCGGAGAAGAACTTCAGCGCGAAGTCCCGGACGCAGGTAAAGCTGGCCTGGCTTCGGCCCCGCGGCGGCTTGGCGACTGAAAGCTCAAGGGCCGCCCGGAGCGCGGCGGATTGCTGCTGCAAACGGTAAGTGGCCACCTCGTCGGCGCGGTCCTGAAAGGTGAGGAGGAAGCACGTGTCCCCCTCGCCCAGGTCCTGCTTCACTACCGTGTCAGCAAGCTCTCTGGCCACCACCCACCGCTCTTTCTCTCGCATGGTCTGGGAGGTGTCCACGGCAAGGACCGCCAGACGGGCAGCCGGGGTCTCGCTCCCGCCCATCGCCACAAAGAAAGGGATCAGCCAAGTGGCTCGTCGGAACCTGATCAACGCAAGAGTCTCCTGGACCGGACTCGGAGACGGCGGGGCACTTCTACACTGGCGGAAGCCCCGAGAGCCGTCCTCCTGAGCGCGCCGGGCCACATCCACCACTGGCGTGGCTTTGCCATTATCCCCTGCTACCGACTCAGCGTCAAGGGGACTTGGCGGCTGGGGCACCGGGTTCGCTGCGGACGGCGCCAAGGCGGTCCAGGGCTTCCTTAGCCAAACGTCCCTTGGCGCCAGCCGCGTCCAAGCTCGCAACCGCTCGGAAATGCTCAATGGCTTTGGGCTGTCGTTTCGTGCGAGCGTACAGCCAGGCGAGAACATGATGAGCCAACAGGCAGCGCGCGTCCAACTTCAGAGCCTCGAGGAGCTTCGCCTCGGCTGCCGGCAACTCGTTGCTCTGCACGAGTTGCTCTCCCTCCGACGCCAAGCCCTGCGCGCGCTGCTTCTGCGATTCGCTAACTGGTTGGTTCGGCTGGGTCAGGGGTGGCCGGTCGTGGCTGCCTCTCCATTGCCAGACTGCCGCGGCGGGGCCGAGGAGAATGAGAACACACACGGCTACGACTGCCGCTACCTCTTTGGCGATCTTCGGCACAACCCACGGCGTCGTCTTGGCCGGTGCGTGCACCGCGACTCGCACCGTTTCCGCTCCGCGCTGGTTGGTAGTCAGGGTCAATGCATCCGTTACTGCGGGCGCCGCGCCCCGCCTGCCATCGCGGAGATAGAGAAGCTCCAGTACCGCGCTGGGAGGAACGACGAGGCGACGCGGACGCACGCGGAGCCACGCCGGACAGCCAGTCACCTCGAGTTCCAGGGCAGCATTTCCTTCGTTTCCCACAGGCAAGGCAGCCCACGCTCCACGGGTCAGACCCTCCAGGCGCAGCTCGTTGGTGGTGACCAGCTTTGGGGCTAGAGGTTCGGCGGTCACGGAGACGGTCACCGGGAGCGCGCGGGGATGCGACGACGGTGTGACGGTAACGTGTGCGGTCTTGGGGACTGTGCCCCCGGGGTCCGCCACCAGCAGTGTGACCGTGCTTGCCTGTTCTGTCAGACGCAGCCCGGTGGCTCCACCGTTCACCGTCAGCCAGGGAGCGGAAGCGACCAAGCTAACAGGCAGCTCGCCGGCGCCAATGTTTCGCAGGCGTAGCTCAACCGGGACTGTGGCGCCAGCGGTTACTGCCACGCTTACCTGCTCCGGATCGACCTCCAGGTCTGGCGCGGGGAGGACCTCCGCGTGCAGCCTCACCACCAGCGGCTCCACCGAGGGGTCCTCTTCGTGGAACTGAATGGACTGGCTCAGGGGTCCGTGCGGGAGGTTGGCGGTATGCAGTGTCACCGTCACCTGAACGTCTTTGCCTCGGGCTGTGGGTTCTGACACCACCAGCCACGGCGGAAGGGACTCCGGTCGTGGTCCCTCCGCTGGCGCGCCCGCTGCCGCAAGAACCGTGGGCAGGTTATTGCCGGGCGTACGGCGTAGGGTCAGAACTTGCGAGCGCTCCTCGCCCTGGATCAGTGCGCCAAAGTCCAGCGTGCAGTCCCCGCCATCCACCCATTCGAGATGCACTGGCTCGACGTAGATTCCGTATACCGCGACTTCCGGATCCGGCGTACCCGAGGGTGAACCGTTGGGGCAGGAAAGCAGCACTCTCGCGGCGAGATCGCCAACTGCCTCCACCGACTCAGGATAGAGGAAAACCTCCCGTTCCTCCTGCGGATCAAGGGCGAAGGGATTGGCCGGGTCGCACCGCACCCACGCAGGGCCGCTGTCGGCACAGGTGACGTCCACCACCACTTCCGCCCTCTGCCCACCGACATTAGCGACCATCAGCAGCCCTCCGCGGTGGTTCGTTTCGGCGCCGCGTGTGACCCGCCCCAAGTCCACGCTGCGCGGGAAGGCCGCGAGCACCGGGACTGGCGCCACCTCCGGCAGGCAGCCCTTGCTCTCAGGCATCAGCGCGCCCTCCCGCAAGAGTCTTCACGCCCACGACCACGGCCGCCGGCTCCAGGACTCGGCCCCCCCAAGCGTAACCCCTCCTCCGAAGTGCCACGACGTGCCCCTGCTCTTCGCCGGGCCCGACCAAAGCCTCCCCCACCTTGCGCATTTCGTCAGTGTTGAACTTGTCGCCCACCTGCGGATGCAGCAGCCGCAGGTTTGTCTGGTACTGCCAGTTGATGACAATTCGGTCCAGTTCGGGCGCGATCATGTTGAGTTGGGAAGGGCTGTCGCCGGGCGCTGACACGAGTGCCTCGACCTCCTGCCACAGAGGGAGTGCTGCCCGAAACCAGTCCCTGAGTGAAGCCCGTCGTGCGTTGAGGTCCTGCGTAAGCCCTTGGAGTTTCTCCAGCCTCCCGAGCGACCACTCCAGCTCTTTGCTGGGGTCGTCCGGGCGCGGCGCATCGTCTGCCCACGCCGCGAAACTGCCCTCCCCCTCCGACGGCCAAGTCGCCAGGAGATCCGTCCTTAGCGCGGACAGCCTCCGTTGCCACTCCTCCCGCTCATTCTCTGAGAGGGCGCCATCCCCGAGTGCTATGGTCAACGAGTGCGTCACACCCCGCAGCAGGGCCGCCCTTGCCTTCACCAGACCTTCCTGGTCGCCACGGACCTGCTCCCTGAGGAATCCCCACAGGCTGTCGACAGCTTGGCTAACGGCCTGCTGGCAAGACGCCTTGACTTCGTCGGTCCTCTGGCCCTGGTCTCGCACCAAGTCCTTCATCGTGGTGCCCAGGTTCTCCCTCAACCGGTCGTACTTGGCCTGGGCTTCCCGGAGCTGCGCGCTGAACATCCCCCGCGTGCCCTCCAGCTCATTCTTGAGCGTCTCGACGTTCTGCGCGGCGCTTTTCGCCAGGTAGTTCGCCTTGCGCATCTCGCCGTCCAGGTCGGTGACTCTGTCCTCGAGGTCGCGCCACTTGGTAGCGACCCAGAGGAAGAACAGGAAACTCAGGAGAACGGACAGCGCGACCGCGCACACCAGGAGAAGTTGCCGCCGGGTGTCGTCCTTACGACCATCCGGCTGAGGCGACTGAGTGGTCTCAGGCTTCCCAGCATCGGAGGGTGCCGCGGATGCCGGATTGGGGGCTTTGGATGAGGACCGTGGGTTTCCCGCCCCTCCCTGAGCAGCGACTGTGGGTACCGGTCCAGTACTGGCCGCGGCGAACCACACCAGCACGACCAGTAGTCCCATCCTCGCACCGCCAACGGTACGTAACGCGCCAGAAGGCATCTTGAATCACCTCGTCCCCACGTGAAGGATGAACTGTTCGATTGGCTGCCCTGTGCCGAAGACCGGCCCCGCCGTCACCCCAACCTTGGACTCGTCATACGCGCTCAGATTCAGTGCGAGCCTGAGCTGACGTAGCTCGGTTGACGCCACAGGGATATGGTGTTCGTGAATCAGTGCGTTGGAGGCGGCTTCGCGGGCGAATCCCTCCAGGAAGCGGAGGATCACAGCGCCGGAGAGGTCCTCGGAGTTCGTGTATATCCGGTCACCGATGTCGCCAGCCTGCCAGTCTGGCGGGAGTACCGGATCCAGGCAGCCATTCGCCAGTTCCACCCCAATCCCCGGACGATCCGGGGACGCGAAGTCAAACTCCGTGCTGAGACCGGAGCAGACAGCCGCGTACCGGGCTGCGCCGACGGACAACACGAAAGGCGCTCCCCTGATGGCGTCCTCCCCGCCGACTGGAGACAGGAAGCTCAATCTTCGCGCCACAGGCGCAAGCAACCAGCCGCCACCCCCTGCGATACACCGTTGCCGACGGCCCGCCCGCCG
>PEVN01000292.1:10380-10533 GCA_002779825.1 Armatimonadetes bacterium CG06_land_8_20_14_3_00_66_21
GAGCAATGGACTCCAGCTCAGCCGCCGCCCGCTGTTCCCCCTCCTGCAAGGACGCGGAAACGTCCCCACCGCCCAGTTCGGCAGGAACGCACACGGCAACGGGCTCTTCCCCCGTCGAAACCGCCCGTCGTTCCTGGCGAGCCAGGCAGCGCC
>PEVN01000249.1:0-4490 GCA_002779825.1 Armatimonadetes bacterium CG06_land_8_20_14_3_00_66_21
GCGAAGCACCGTTTCGGCTCCCGACCGCCCTCGCGCCGGTTCCCAGACCCCGTTGCACCCCCCCCCGCCGCCGTCCTGCGGGCCCGGGAAACGAGGATTGCAGGATTTGGGTGCCATACATTGCGCCGCCGGCCGCCAGATACGCCTTCAGCCCGGCTACCCGCTCGGGCGTGAAGCTACGCTTGAGGTTAGTGGCGACCAGGTCGTATGGCTGGAGATTCGCCGCGTCGGCCAAGTCTTCCGGCTGGCCCTGCGTAACGTCGAACCCGCGTCGCAGCAGGGCGGCGGAGAGGGTGAAGTCGTAGCCGTTGAAGCTGTTCTCCGGCTGGATCACCAGAGCCGTGGCGCCAGCAAGGGAGACAGGAGGGGCGGCGACGGCGAGACCGGTCGCCGCGAGGAGGGCAACTGCCATCAGGAGGGTCGAGCAAGGGCGAAGAAGCGTCGGCATGGTCGTGTCCCTGCACGCGTAGTTCGCCCGTCATTCGCCGTGCCGGCTGCGCGTCCTGCTGGCGTGGCTTCGAGAGCAGCGTAGGACGGGTGGCTCTGCTCAACGCGATTCGCGGCGTGCTCCGGCCTTAGCCCAGAGCGACGGTCTCCTCGGACATGACCCGCACCGGTCCAAGCAAGCCCGAGGGCAGGACGGCGTCGCGCTTGCGCCAGAGCCGCCACGAGGTGAAGGTGAAGCGCCCGGTCGGGCTGGGCTTGCCGTCCTGCACCCACTGGGGCCACTCCCGCAGCGTGCCGTTGCCATTGCGCTTGCTGTCCTCAGGCAGTTGCTCGTCGCCGATCAGGCGGTTGGGCCATAGGTTGGTGACGGGTACCTCAAGGGTGTTCGCGCCCGGCCGCGCTACGCCGGTTACGTCTACGCGGAACGGCGCCTTCCACAGAATCCCCAAGTCCTTCCCGTTGAGCACCACCCGGGCGATGACCTCCACGCGGCCCAGGTCCAGCGCGACTCGGCGTCCCTTCACGAGCAGACGGGCCGGGAGGTCAATGGTCTTACGGTAGGTGGCGGTGCCGGAAAAGTAGCGGACGCCGGGGTCCGGGTTCTCGCTCCACGAGGCCAGCTTGGGGAGGTTGGCGTGTGCGGGCGCCCCCTCGGTCGGCGGGAAGTCGATATCCCAGGCTCCCTCGACCTCAGCCGTCAGGGGCGCGGACGCGCTGAAGCGCAGGGTCTTGCCCGACTTCCTCTCCAGCGTGTACGCGCCCTCCGCCTGAACCTGCGCGAGCAGTCGGCCGCCAGGCTCCCACTCCAGGCGCAGAGACGGGTCGTCCCGTCCAGGCAACTCGAGGGTGATCAGCTCAGGGTCAGTGGCGCTGGCTGTGAGGACCTCGCCCTCCGCCTCGTACTCCACGGTAAGGGTCTTTAGAATGTTCGGGGCGGGATCACCTTCGGAGACGAGTTCAGCGACCACGAAGGAAGGACCGCCCCGGTCCACCACGCCCTGCACTTGCCGCGTGACATCTTTGGTCGTGCTCTGCACCTCCTTCTCGCCGGCGGGTCCCCAGACAGCGCGCCGGATGGTGATCCGTTCGTTGGCTGCCGGCCGTTCGAAGGTGATGCGCTCCGGGTCGGTGGCCTTTGCGGCGCGCTTCTTGCCGCCAACTTCGTAGTCTACGCGCAGCGTCTTGACGATGTCGTGAGCAGGATCGCCGGCCTGAGAGGCGAGCTCGGCAACGACGAAGCCTGCAACGCCCTCGTCGACCATCGCCTGCACCTCCGCCGTCACGTTTTTGGTGTGCGGCCCCACCATCCCGCCCGCGGTCGGACCCCAGAGGGCGCGCCGGACGGTGATCTTCACCTGGCGCTGCGGCGCGGGCCAAAGGGGTTCGCCGTTGCGCGTCACCCCGACGACGGGATCCGCCGGCGCGGGAAGGGGACGGAACACCACGAACACCGACCCGGCCGCTTCGAGCCGCAGCGGCAGCCGGGTGACGCCCGCCGCCTCGGCGTAGGTCAGGACCGGCTCAATCTGACCCGTGTCCGGGTGCCACAGTTCCGGGCGCTTGCCGGCACAGCGGAAGGCGCAGGCGGCGGTCACGCTGTGCTTGAGGCTGCTGGCGACGAAGTATGCGTCGGTATCCCCGACGCGACGGTGGATGAAGCTCAGGACGCGGTCGGAGGTGAAGTCGGGCGGGATGCCACGGGAGGCCAGGAGCTGGTCAGCGGTCCGTCCCGTCGTGATCCGACCGGTCTTCCAGAGCGCGTCCGCCTGCTGCCGCACTTCGGCGTCGCACTGCGGGTAGCCTGTCAGCCCCGGGGCTTTCACGGGCGGCGTGCCGAGGATGGTCGCTCCGGCGCGGGCGAGTTCGTCGAGCCGCTTCAGGAGCGCTGGGGTCATGGTCGGCGAGCCGGGCAGGACCAGAACGCTGTAGCTCATGCCCTCGGGCAGAACTAACCGGTGGTCCTTGACCGTGACGCGCTCCAACAGGGCCTCTGTAGGGCAGGCGTCGGCCTTGTAGCCGGTGCGGGACAGCGAAGGCGGCGGGTTGAAGCTGCGCGGTCCACCCTCGGGCGCGAGGCAGAGGATGTCCACGACTGGAAGACCGGCCCGTAGAAGGTACTGGCAGCGGGCAAGGTAGGTGTGCCAGGGGCCGGACTGCTCCCACCACGTCTGGGTGCGCTCGTAGTGCAGTCCCCAGGGGCCCATGGACATGCCAGGTCTCCGGTCAAGCCAGGGCTGCAGAGCGTAGCGGTGGAACACGAAGCGGTTGATGCCCAGGCAAAAGGCTGTGTCGCCCATGGCCTTGAGGGAGGCCGGATGGTGTCGCCAACGCTCACCATCGTCGGCAGTGAAGGCTTCAGCGCCGACGATGGGCTTGCCGTAGACATGCGCTGCGGAGGACATCTCGATCAGTGTCCCGGTGGCACCGAGACCCGGCCAGGACCAGAACTCGCCCATGGGCTCGTCACAGCGACCGGCGTAGGCGAGGTTGTCGCTGGGGCCGTCGCCGTAGGCCTCGATGGTCAGGCGTAGACCCTGCCGGTGCGCCAGTTCGCGCATGTGTCCGGCGTAGTTCTCAGACACCAGGTCGGTGATGGTCTGGCGCAGGTCCCACAGGAATCGCTCCGATACCTCCTGGCTCTCTACCACCCGGCCGGTCATCACCGGCAGGTAGGGCAGCAGATCGTAGCCGCGCAGGCGCTGGAACTCCTCGCGGAAGCGCGCTGTCCAGTTCTGCGAGCCGTTCTCCCAACTGTCGATGTGCGTGGCTACCAGGGACTTGCCGGCCAGCGGCTTGTTGTCCGCCACCAACTTGCCGAGGAAGCCGTTGAAGGCGGCCTCGGCACCCTTTTTGCTGAGCTTGTCGCACTCCAGCCCGCGGCCCGACTCCGGCGCCGGCGCGTTGACCGCTCCGGTGGGCGTGTGCCCCAGGCGCAGGAGCGTCCACGTGCCGGCAGGCACGTCCCAGGCGAGGCGGCCGGCGGCGTCCATCTTGGCCGTCACGTCCACCAGTTGGGCTTGCTGGATCACCTGATCCCCCGGCGCCTTCGGGTAGTCGGCCCGCGGTCCCAGGTCGCGCCGCACCAGCGCCGTCTTGCCCTGAATGTCTTCGAGGCGGTAGGCGCCGCAAGAGGGAAAAGCCAGGGCGGCAATGTCTCGGTAGTACCCCGCGATGGCCTGCGGCTGCGCCAGGATGCCCTCGAACCGATTCGGTCCCTGCACCTCTGTCTCGCTCCACACCACCTTCTGCATTGCCTTGTCGGGAGTGATCCAAGGGCCGCCGCTGCCGTTCCAGCCGGCGTCGTCGTTCATGTTGACTTCGAGCCCCAAGCGCTCCGCCTCGGAGACCACATGCTTGAAGAGCGCGCGCCACTTCTCGCTCGCGAAGGGAACGGAGCCCAGCGGCGCCCCCTGATCCACCTCCATGATCAACACCCCGCCGATCCCCACGCGCGCCATCGCCTCCAGATCCGCCGTGATACCCTCCCGGGTGAGATTGCCGTTCAGCCAGAACCAGTAAACCCAGGGGCGGGCCTGCGCAGGGGGCTGACGGAATTCGGCCGCCAGGTCTGCCACGCCGGCAAACGCCACGGAGGCAATCAACGGCAGGGCAAGCGCCAGGGCGAGCCGAGTGGTCAGGGGAAGTCTGCTTCGGAGGCGGGAGTTCATGGGAAGCCTCATTTCGAGCGGGAATCGGTGGACCGCGGCAGCGACGCTCGCAGGACGCTCTCAGCATTCGCCGGTTCAGGAGGGAGGACCTTCCGTGACCGAGGGGCGCCGAGGAGCACAGGCGGCGTCGTCACTGGCTCCGTCGACCTGTCGCCGTGAGCGAACCGGCCAATCCTGCTATCGCTCGCGATCGAGTTCCTGGGCAGCAACAAGTGCGACTGCGCTGTTTGGGTTGAGCCGCGGCTGGAGGGCGTTGCACAGTAGCCGCAAGGGGATCCTATGGTGGCGTCGAACCAACGGACATCTTGGGGGCGGGCACGCAGGCGCCGCCCCTACGTCCGAGGGCGGCATCCCCGTCACCGTAGGGGCAGACCT
>PEVN01000249.1:4527-5086 GCA_002779825.1 Armatimonadetes bacterium CG06_land_8_20_14_3_00_66_21
CCATCCGCTTGCCCGAGTACGACTACTCCACGCCGGGCGCGTACTTCGTGACTATCTGTACGCAAGACCGCCAGTGCTTGTTCGGGGATATCACGGACGACGCCATGCGGCCCAACGAAGCAGGGAGAATGGTCGAGGCGTGGTGGCGAGAGCTGACCTCGAAGTTCCCGACGACCTCGGCGGATGCACACATCCTCATGCCGAACCATGTCCACGGCATCGTAGCCATCGAGCGCGAGGATGGCGCCCCGTTGGGCGCCATGGTCCAGTGGTTCAAGACCATGACCACGAATGCCTACATCCAGGGCGTTCGTCAGGACGGCTGGGCGCCGTTTCCAGGCAGACTGTGGCAGCGGAACTACTTTGAGCGGATCGTTCGCGATGACGATGAGCTGTTCGAGACTCGCGAGTACATCGCCAGTAACCCGGTGAACTGGGAGCACGATGAAGACAACCCCGCTTTGGTGAGGCGTGCCTGAACCGCGGCGCTTGCCGCGGCGCCGGCCCCTTTCAGTGGACGGTATCCGGGGCGGTATCCGGGGCGGGCACGCAGGCGCCG
>PEVN01000249.1:5103-12950 GCA_002779825.1 Armatimonadetes bacterium CG06_land_8_20_14_3_00_66_21
TAGGGGCAGACCTGCGTGTCTGCCCCCGGCACGCGACATCCCTCGCGCCCCGCTCCCTACTCCTCAATCCGCCACGAGTACCTCCGCCCGTTGGTCCGCGGATCGGAGCCGTCGCTGGCGGCGAAGTACAGCACCGTCTTCCAGTGCGCGAACAGGCCCTTTCCCTGCTCGCGGATCTGGGCGTGGATCGTGTGGGCGGAGCCGAGTTCCTTGCCGTCTTCGAAGAGGCGCAGCGTCGAGGGCGGCAGGTCCTGGACGCCGTCGCCGAGGTAGAGGGGGCCGAGTTGGTAGTTGTAGCACATGCCGATCTCGGGCGTGATCTGTGTCGGTGAGAGGGTGCCGGTGAGGGCTCTCAGGTGGCGGTAGCCCTGCTCGTCGATCAGGCGCCAGTTTGGCACCGGCTGTGCTGGTACGGGGGCGTTGGCTGCGATCAACTCGAAGTAGTCGAGGTTCAGCCCGATCCCGTTCTGGTTCTCAATCCTGAGCGTGTGCGGGCCGGCCGTCAGAGCGAGCGGAACCAGCCTGCCCTGCAGCCTCAGCGCCGCAATGGCCCAGTTGTCCGCCAAGTTGGAGCCATATCCGCCGGTGGCGGGGAAGACGAACTCACCCGCCGCCTTCCCGTCGATGGTCAGCGCCCGCGCCGAATCGGTCGGAACGGCATAGCGCGCGACGAGGTAGTAGCTGTCCGTTACGGGCACCTCAGCGCTCCACTCCAACCAGTGTCCCTTCGAGTCGCCGTGCGACAGCGACAGGCCGGACGAGTTCAGCTTGTCCGGGCGGAGGTGGATCGTTCCGCCACCCTCGGCGACGAATTGCTCAGCTTCCACGCGCAGCACAAGCCCCCACTGCCTGAGGCCATAGTCCGAGGGCGCGGCCGGCAACTGCAGTGTGCGAAGGCAGCGGTTGCTGTTGCCCTTCTCGTCTTTGACGACAAGCGCGACCGTCAACGGTACGCCGTGGGAGAACTTCCGCGCTATCTTCGCTCCCGTCACCCGTTGGTCGCCAATCTGCCAGACGTGACTGGCGATCTTCCCGGCCGCCGCCTGCGACCCGGTAGCGTCGAAGGCGACCTCACAGCCGTCGGGCAGTTTGGTGACACTGTAGTCGAAGCTGGCGAGCACTTGGTTGAGCAGGTTGACGCGGGCATAGCTGATGCCATTGACGCCGTTCGCCTGGCCGAGCAGGTCAAGGGTGGCCGAGGGCGCAGACCCGCCGCGCTCCGTGGCGGTGAAGAACGAGTTCATCGGGTACTGCATTGCCACGCGCACGGGGTCGCTGTGCGTGCCGTCCGGGTACAGCTCGATCAGCCGGTTCTCGGCGACTCCTTGCCCTTGCGCGTCCGCGCCGCTCGCGTAGTAGAACACGAATACCCGACCATCCGGCGTAGCTTGGAAGCGGCCCGAACCGGGGATCTCCTTGCTCTCCTGCTTCTCCCCGCCGAAGGCCAGCCGCGTCTTCTGAATGACCTTTCCCTTGTCGATGACGCCATACATCAGCGCGTATGTGATTGGCTCGTCGGGGAAGAACTTGTCGCGCACCCGCGGGTCCCACACGCTTTGCTCCAGCCACAGAATGTGGGCGCGGCCCTGCTTGTCCAACCACAGGTCCAAGTTGCTGATGTGCCCGCACTTCTCGCAGTCCGCGACCTTGAGCCATTCACCAAAGGGCTGTTTGGCGACGTCCGGCGTCCAGCAGAAGTACAGCCGGCGGAAGTCGTAGTCCCACGCCTTCCCTTCGTGCAGGACCAGCTTGTACTCGCGCCACTCCTTGACCCACTCGATGATGTCGCTCACGCCCATCAGGTATGCGGCCCGGTTGCGCAGCGCCAGGTTCTGGTAGCAGACGCGGATCGCCTCCGGCTTCTCGAACTCCGCACCCCAGGGCATCTTGATCGCGCCGCACTTGGACCACTTGCCGTCGCGGTCAAGGAAGCTCCAATACGACGTGTCGTAGCCGACGTTCTGGAGATACAACGCCTCGCGGTTCGGCCCGTCCACGGTGAAGCCGCGGTACGAGTGCTCGCTGAATTTCGGCTCTCCCTCCCACTGTGGCAAGGAGATTAGCGGCGGAGCCGTCGGCTTCTTGGTGTTGAAGGTGAGGAGCTGCGGTTGTGCGGAACCGTTGTAGTCTTCTGGCTTGGTAAGGGTCGGGTTGTTCGTCATGACCAGCCGGCCGTCGGCGAGGATGCCCAGCGGGCAAGGCTCGCGCTGACGGCCTGTCGGGTCGGTCTGCAGCAGTTGCGCACCCTCGTCGCCCAGCTTGAGGAGCGTCCAGCGCACATTGTTGAGGGGCTTCTGATCGGGGATGACTTCAAGGCCGCTGGCGAAGAGGTCCTTCCCATGTCGGGCGAGGCAGGTAGAGCCGTAGCACCACAGCGGCCCGGCGCCGTTGTCGGGGTTGCCGATCTCGTAGACCTGGTACTCAGCTTCGACTGCAGGCAAGAGCAGCGGCGCAGCATGGGCGCTCATCGGGTAGAGGACTCCTTTCAGGAACAACGCGAGGATGAGGTAGTGACGCATGGCGACCTCCTGAGGTAGGGCTCTCGTCTTCACCCTCGGCGGGTGGGTGGACCAAGTGCTCAGCGAGCGGAACCCTCGTCGGCCAGCTCGCGGACGACCCGCTTGACGGTGGCGAAGTGCTCTGGCGTGATCCTGATGCTGTCCCAGCCTCTGGCATCGCCACCGTAGCCATACCAGAAGATGGCCTTGGCGCCGGCGTCAAGCGCGTGCTGCCAGTACAGGCGCATGTCCTCTCCGCTGGGCAGCTTGTCGCCCTGCTGGTAGGCTTGGGCTACGTACCACATTGGCTTGTCGGGGAGGGCGCCCTGGGCTCGTTCGAAAACGCCCGGCAGGAGGCCGGCATTGCCGGCTCCGGGGTAGCAGTCGAACAGGTTGAGATCTGCCGCCTCGCGGAAGGGCCGCCCGCCTCCGCTCATGAACACCGGCATGGCAGGATGGTAGGGATCGAGGCGGTTGACGAGGTCGTACACGGCTTGGACGCGCGAGACGTTGCTGACGTTGGAGTCAGGCTCGTCCCACAGCGTCCAGCACAGCAGCGCGGGGTGGCTGCGCAGGCGTCGGACGCGTTGCTCGATAGCCGCCGCATTCAGCTCCTGCCCCTGGTACCAGTCCCGCCGCAGCCCCATCATCACCTTGAAGCCAAACTCTTGCGCCATGTCGAGGTACGCTACCGCGTTGTCGTCGGTATCGTTGGCGTCGTTGTGTTCAAAGGCGTAGGTGTGGAGGGTATTGAAGCCAGCGGCGTGCAATTCGTGCAGGTCGTCGGTCTTGCGCCCGGGTCCTGGCTTCCAGCCCATCGGGTCGGCAAGGACCCAGTAGAGGCCGACGGGGAAGAACCGCCGACCGTTGACCAGCGTGTCGCCGTTGGGGGCGCAGACGACCTCGTTGGGCGCAGGCGGCAAGATGCGGAGGGCGCGGTCGGACTGGTGGGTCAGGCGGCCGGCGGCGGTCCGCACCGTCAGGCGCAGGTGGTAGGAGCCGGCAGCGAGTCCACGACCGTCCACTGGCACCGCGAGGGAGCTACCAGAGAGGGCGCCATGGGTCTGCCGGACGGTCTTCCCCGCGCCGTCGAGGATCTCGGCCGTGGCCTCGAGACCCGCCATGGCCTGGCGGCTGGCAGTCAGGACCGTCACGCGCATCGGCCACTTGTAGTCGAGGCTGGCGAACAGGGAGTCCTTGAACGGAGAGCGGACGATCCATGGGTCGCCCACAAGCGGGACGACCGGCGAGCCGCTGAGAACGGCGCCGGTCTGGGGATTGGTCACCTGCACGCAGAAGCTGCCTTCGGCCCGGACCGGCACGGTCACCTCAACGGCAGTGGTCCCGGTGAGCTTGACGGGCTGGGGCGGAGCCAGGACGCGGTCAGGTTCGGTGTCGGAGATCGGTTGAACCAGCACCGAAGCCGGGAGGGCGCTTTCGGTGGCCACGGGCGTGACGGTGAGGCGGTAGGACTGGCGGCTGCCGAAGTCGTATGGGAGCGGCTTGGGCAGGCTCACTTGCACGGTTGCCGGATGAATCTCGACCTCGTCGATCAGGAACTCGGCCTCGGGAGCGGCGACCAGGTAGAGATGCGCGCCGCCATCGACGGGTGTCAGACCGACGGTGAGGTGCGTCCAGCCAGTGCTGACGGAGTCCAACCGACGCTTGACGGCCGGGCCCCAAGCAAAGGGGTAGGCTTCAACAGCCAGCGTCCCAGAGAGTCTCTTCACCCAGGCAGAGACCAAGTACGTCTTTCCTTGCTCCAGCGGGGCGAGGGACTGGTAGACGCCGGCGTCGGAGCCGAGCGCCTTGACGCGCAGGCACTGCCCCGCGCCGGCTCGGTCGGAGACCTCAACAGAAAGGCGGTCACTACGAGCTGTGTCGACGTTGACCGGGGTCCACGAAGGCGGGGTGACGAGGAAGCCCTTCCCTTCGGAGTGGTCCACCGGAGCGCCGTCCATGCCGCCGTTAGCGATGGTCGGCCCAGCACCCAGGCACAGCGTGAGCGCCGAGGGCGCCAGCAGCAGGGCGGCGAGTAGTGTGAGTTGGGTCCTCATGGCTTCACCCGCTCCTTGACGAAGCTGACAAGTTCCTCGCACTGGAAGAAGCCGGGCCACATGTTGTGCCCCTGGCCGGGCGGCACGATCAGTTGCATGCGACCGCCGAGAGCGGTGTAGCGGGTATTCAGCAACCCCGAGTTTGCCTCCAGCGAGACGACCTGGTCGCTGTCACCGTGGATGCAGAAGAGCGGCACGCCGGCTGCTGCCAGCGCCGCGAGGCGATCCACCGGGTTGTGCTCGGCCAGGTGCCCGGCCAACTCCTCCGGTGTCAACTCGTACGCGGGGGCAGCTTTCGCGATGCCCGGATAGCTGGCGAGGTTGCACACCGGGTAGATGCCAGCGAAGCCTGCAACCTTGTCGGGGTTCTCGCAAGCCCAGGAGAGAAGCATCAGCCCGCCGCGACTGCGACCGAGCAGCACCGGCTTGGGTGAGTAGCCGCGCACGCTGGTCAACTCGGCGTACAACGCGGAGTAGGGCAAACGACCCGCGGGACTGCCATAGGACTCGCCTACGTCGATGCCGGCAATCGCGATGCCCGCGTCGACGAACTTCTCGAACATCCACCGTTCCGCCGCGCCGGGCAGATTGGGCAGCGTCGGCGCATGCCAAACCCAGGGCTTCGCCTTGTCGTCGCCCCTCGCCTTGCCGGGAATGACGAACGCGGTCCGGCCAGCGACTGAGAAGACTTCCCCGGGCAAGGGCAACTCCTTAACCGGCGTAGCCGGGCGGGGTGCTTCCGCGGCGGACAGCGAGGCAGGGAGCAGGGCGGGGAGAAGAAAGAGGGGAAGTGTCATGAGGTCGTCGCCTTCTGGAGGCACTGCCGCACATGCGAGCAGGTGCCGCGCTGTCGAGTGTAGCCTCTGCTCGTAACAACGGCAATCTCACGGCGAGCAGAGGCGAAAGCTACCGGGTCCCCAGTCTCCGCCACCCACGGCCCGCCGCTGACGTTGCAGTAGAGTCGCCGGTGCGCGGCGTACCTCCGCTGCTCGGGAATGCCCCCGGCCCTCCCCGGGTTGGCAGGTGATTGCGTAGCCGCCGCCGAATGACGGGCAACAGCAACGTCTCACCACCTCATCCGCCTCGAACCCCAGGGAGGGTCCCTCCCATGCGTGCTCTTGTAGTTCTGCTCGCCTCGCTGTGCGCCGCCAGCGCCCAGGACATTCCCAAGCCGCTCTTCTACCTGCCCTTGGACGGTAGCACTTCGGCGGCGATCGCTGGTGGCAGCCCGCGCCCGCAGTTCGGCAGTCAGCCGGACTCGATTCTCACGCTGGTCGAGTTGCAGCGCGAGCGGTTCTCACCAGTGGACGTACGACGACCCGTTTCTGCACCGCGTGCAAGCCCGGCTGAAGGTGGCCGGCAAGCTGGTGGACGAGGCGCCTCCGGTGCGCTTTGGCTTCCGTGAGTTCACCAGGCGCGGGGCCGACTTCTACCTGAACGGCAAGCCCACGCACCTGCGCGGGCACCAGATCGACCTGGCCTGGGCGGACCAGAAAGCGCGCGTCGAGGAATTGAAGGCGGCCGGGATGAACTGCTTCGAGTTCTCGGGCCCAATCGGCCACGACTGGTATGGCGGGACGCCGTACCGCCAGCAGCTCTTCGACGACCTCCTCAACTACGCCGACGAGCACGGACTGATCGCCTTGCCGGTCTTGCCGGGCGCCAAGGTCCTGAAGGAGCGGATCTTCGAACCCGAGGTCGCCAAGCTCTACAGACACCGCCTGGCACAGCACTTCAGGCAGTACGGCGACCACCCGTCCATCGGCATGTGGTTCATGCACTTCAACCTCGCGGGCTACCACTGGGACAACTGCCCGACGAAGATCGACGGCTCGTACAAGCCCGCCGACCCGGCGTTCCTCGCGAAGGAGCGCTACGCCGTCGAAGCCCAGCGCCTGGCGCAGACTCTCGACCCGCGGCCGCTCTACCACCACGCGTGCGGCAACTTCGGCGATATCTTCACGCTCAACTGCTACCTGGGGCCGACGCCGCCGCTACAGGAACGCGAGGAGTGGCCGGCGCGCTGGGCGGAGAAGCGGCCGTTCCCGCTCCTGGCGTGCGAGCACTGCCTGATGCTGATCCCCTACTGGTTCCGCCCGCGGCAGTTCCCGTTGAGCGTCGTGTACGCCGGCGAGCCGCTCTTCGACCAGTTGTCGGCGAAGTACCTGGGTCGGCGGGCGTACCAAGCGCTGACGCCCGAGTTGTTCGACCTCTACGACGTCGGCCGGACGCCGCGGGAGACGCGCCTCAAGAGCCTCGTCGCGGCGCACCCGGGCTACCAGGAAGTGAAGTCCCTGTTCGCGCGGTACTCCCTCCGTTCGTGGCGCACCTACGGCGTCTCCGGGATCATCTTCAACGCCGTCAACTGGGACTTCCACGACGAGCAAGGCAAGCCGCTGCCCATGCAGAACGCCTTGGCGCGGTACTTCGGCGACACCGATCTCTACATTGCCGGACCCGGGGACGATTGGCCGTCGAAGGACCACTCCTTCTACTCGGGCGAGACGATCCGCAAGCAGGTCGTGCTGCTCAACGACCTGACCCGCGACCTGCCGTGCACGCTCAAATGGCGGTTGCAGGACGAAGCCGGGAAGCGCTTGTCGTCGGGCACCGTCGCGGCTGTGTCGCACGCCGGGAAGCCAACCATGTACCCCGTCGAGTTTGCGGCGCCAGACGTGCCGGCGCGCAGCGCCTTCAAGCTGGTGGTGGAAGCCACGCGGCAGTCGGGCGATCACTTCAGTCCCGAGGCGTTCGACCTGGAAGTGTTCCCGCGGCCCGCGCCGGTGAAGGTGAACGGGCAGGTCCTCGTGTTCGACCCGGTTGGCGACACAACGAAGCTGCTGCAGCGCGCCGGGGCGACGGCACAGCCCCTGCAAAGCAACGCCGACCTCGGCGCGGTTTCGTTACTGGTGGTCGGCCGGAAGGCTTGGGGGCAGCAGTTCCTCGCCTTGGCGAAGCAAGCCAACCTGGAGCAGGCACTGCAAGATGGTCTGAACCTGCTGGTGCTGGAGC
The DNA here is from genome assembly GCA_002779825.1 of Armatimonadetes bacterium CG06_land_8_20_14_3_00_66_21. Taxonomy (GTDB): domain Bacteria; phylum Armatimonadota; class Abditibacteriia; order CG2-30-66-41; family CG2-30-66-41; genus CG2-30-66-41. The sequence continues at coordinate 12,671 of PEVN01000249.1, forward strand.
AGGTGGCAGGCGCGCCGTTCGGGCTGAAGCTGACAGAGCAGTCCGCACGTCAGGTCTTTCCGGCGGTGTCGGGGCACCCGTTCCTCAAGGGGCTTGATCCGGCGGACTTCCACAACCTCCGCGGGCAGAGCGACCTCCTCGATTCCTACCCCGAGGCGCCCCCAGAGACCGAGAAGCAGTGGCCCAAGCGCTACTTTAAGGTAACTACTCACCTTGTGGCTACGGGGGCTGGGGGAGGGGCAGGAGGGGAGCGCCCGGGCTCAGTAGGCTGGTGAGGACG
>PEVN01000250.1:0-41761 GCA_002779825.1 Armatimonadetes bacterium CG06_land_8_20_14_3_00_66_21
TTGAGCACGTTGGACCCCATGTCGAGAATGGCCTGCGCTGTCTCCACCAGCCGCGTCTCGTTGGTGAACTGGTAGGCTGCCCCGATGGTCTGCGTGCCGAGCACGTAGCTGAACCGCTCGACCTCGGGGAGAGCGGCGGTTTGTCCGCGAACCTCGCTTGCGGAGAACGCCGTTGCACCAAGCCCCAACAACACGCCAACCATCGCACTGCACCTTACGCTCATAGTCTGGGGCTCGCCGGCAGTCACTCGGGCCGGCTCTCTTCGAGCAGCCACACTTCGCTGACCACCGCGTTGCCGGCGGCGCTGTCATTGCGGAAGGAGATCCGCAGGGCGCCCGCGGCGGACAGGCGTTGGGGGAGGGGCACGACCAGGTCGGCGGGCTTCTCCTGCCGGTCTTTCCAGGCGGGCAGCTTCGTCTTTGGGAGCACCTGCTCCGGCCGCTGTCCTTCCGCGGCGACGACGACCGACTGCTCGCGGCCGGCGTTGTTGTGGTCCCACCAGGAGAAGCCCAGCTTGTAGGTGCTGGCGGGGTCGAGCCCGGTCACTTCGTAGAGGACCTCCTGGTCGCCGAACGCAATGTCGTCGTACCACGGCGGCACAACGGCCTCGCCGGCGCCGTAGACGTACGGAGTGCCGGCAAGCTCGCGAACGACGGGGCCGCCGTCTCGCCCGTCCGCGACCTCGGGTCCGCAGTCCAGGTAGCACACCAGCCGCTCGCCCTTGGGCAGCGCTTCCGCGAGCTGGTTCCGCCGCTCCGGGCTCGCGTTGCGGCGCCCCGCCAGCTCCTGCCGCCGCGCCGCGCTGCGGGCGCGCTCGCGCGCCTCCGCCGTCGCGACTTCGGCCGCTTCGTAATCACCGAGGCCGGGCGCGTTGCAGTCAATCCACGCGCACAGCAGGCGCCACTCGGCTTCGGCGAGCGCCACCTGGTAGTGCCCCTTCGCCAGCACGGCCATCACCGGGCTAACACCGGAGCCAAAGGAACCCGGCGGCAGGTAGTACTGGTGGATGGGCGCGTGCCGGACGTACTGGCGGAGGTTGTAGTAGGAGGCAGGCAGGTCGACGCCCATGAACGGCCGGCGCTGGCAAGCGGTCAGGTCGAAGGTCTTGTCGCTCCCGGCGGTCCCGTCGTGGCAGCGGACGCAGTGCTTGTCCAGCACCGGTTGGATCAGCGCGGAGTAGTCCATGGGCTGCACGCCCCACGGCGGCGGCTCGATAGGCGACGGGTTGCGCTTCGTCGCGAGGGTAACGGTGCCGGACGGCGCCCGCCGAGCCGACTCATGACAGCCGACGCACCCAGTGCGCTCGCCCGGCTGGACGTTGGTGACGCTGCGCATGGTGTGAAGCGCCTGGTGCCGCTCGTCCAACACGCTGAAGAAGACGCTCTTGCCCACCGGTAGGCGGAAGTACGCCGAGCCGTCGCGCTCGACGGGCACCGTGCCCAGGACAGTCTTCGTCTCGAACCCCGAGTCCGGGCCGACCTCGATGGCATACGGTCTGGTGTGCAGGTGGCGCTCATGGCACTCGACGATCTGCAGGTAGCGCGCCTTCCCGCGGGCCGAGGGGTCGAGCCCTTCGTGAACGTCCTGCACGAGGAACTCCCCCTCCCGCTCCGGCGCCGGTTCCCCCAGTTCCGGCAGCACGGGCGGCCGCCGCCGCGGCCCAAGCGGCATCGGGAAGAGCGCCGACAGTTCGTCGTCGCGGTAGAGCAGCTCCTTGCCGCCGTAGGCGTCCAGCAGGTAGAGCCCGTAGCCGGTGGTCTCGGTTTCGTCGGGCGAGAAGCTGTAGGAGACGAGGAAGTACCTCTCATTCAGCGGCAACGGGCAGTCGTACCAGCCGTCGTTGGGCTGCTGGTCGGGTGTCTCCACGAATCGCCCCGGCGTGAGGCGCTCCAGCGCGTCGGCGTCGTTGGAGCCGAGGGCGAGGTCGACCAGGCAGACGGGGCCGGCGCCGGTGTTGTGGTGCGCGGAGCCAATGCAGACCAACTTGCTGCCGCCGGGGATCTGCTGCGCCGCGGCGTAGTTCAGCGGGTAGGCGTACTGCTTGCGCAAGTCGCTGCCGTAGATCATCCGCGGGTTGGTGCCGTCGGGCCGGACGGACCAGAGCATCTGGATGGGCGACCAGAACTTCATCACGTATTCCCAGCGGGTGAAGCCGAGGGTGCCGTCGTTGAGCAGGAACGGGTCCCACTCGCCATCCTTGCTCACGGTGAGCTGCCGGACGTCGGAGCCATCGGGCTTCATCGTGAACAGGCAGTACGCCAGCGCCCAGTCACCGCACTGCACCAGGCCGCCGGGGCGGTGCGACATGAAGGCAATGCGGCCGTCGGGCAGGTAGAGTGGGTCGCTGTTCTCGCTGGGCCCGGAGGTCAGTTGGCGGGGTGGCGAATTGCCGTCGAGGGCCATCTCCCACACCTGGAACTCATGGCACGGGCCCGTCTGGTGGGTGGCGTAGAGCGGCGCCGTCTCCTGGGAGATCCCGCCGTAGTCCATGCTCTGCTCACCGGCTTCCCGCTGGCGGGCGAAGCCGAAGACGAGGCGTTTGCCGTCGAACGACAGGTCCGGCCGGCTGAACGTGCCCGGGGGGAACTTGCCCTCGGCGAGACACTCGACCTCCGCGCTGCCGTCGGGGACGATCCCCCTCAGCACGCAAATCCCGCCGCCGGGCAAGGTGAAGGCGCCTTGCCGGCGGGCGCACTGGTGCATAGCGTTGGGATGGTGGCGGCGCACGAACAGCAGCCCGTCACCCTTCAGCAGTGGATTCTTGAACGCCAGCCGCCGCACCGCCCACCGGGCGGCGAGGTACGCCTTCAGCCACGCTTCCGGCGCTTGCTCGCCGGCGGCGAGAAGTTGGTCGCGGGTCTTCCCGACGGCGGCCAGCGCTGTTGCTGCTTGGCGAAGGTCACTCGCCCCCAGCGCCTCCAAGTCCGCGAGGATCTTGCGTCCGCGGGAGAGCACTTCATCGAGGCACGGCACGACCTGCTCGCTGATTTCCTTCGCCGGGTCTTCCCACTCCGCGAACCGCGGCTTGCCGCGCAGGCGGTCTTGGCGCGCCCAGTCTTTCTCGACCGGGCCGCTTGGTTGCCAGAGCTGCGTGGCGCCGGGCAGCCGTCGCGGGTCCGTCGACCAGAGCCGGACGTACGATACCACCGCATTGGCGCCGCCCTTCTTGAGGAACTTCAGCTCCAGCGGCTTGCCGTCGGCGTACGCAGCCCGGGGAATGTCGAAGAGGAACCGTCCCGGCGTCGAAGCTGGGAGCGGCAGCGTGTCGTGCACGAGGTATCCGTTGGCCTCCAACGCCTGCTGGCGGACGCCGGCCGCTTCCGTCACGTACACCACATCGACCTTGTAGGCAGCTTGCGGGTTCAGACCTTTGTACTGCAGCAAGCAGAAGTCGTTATCGAAGATAATGTCGCGTCCCGCTCGCGGGCCGGCGACCATGCTGGCCGCGAAGACGTACTCCTTGCCGCGGACCACATGCGCCATGTTCTCGACGTCACCGCAATCGTCCTCGGCCACGACCGTGTACCCGACCGGGGGCGTGTCGAAAGGCACCGCCCACAACGGCGCCGCGGCGAGAAGGAAGAGGAGAGACAGGCTGCGTTTCATGGGGCCGCAGTGTGCCAAAGACGGCGCGTGGCTGCAATGGCGGAGCAGTCGGGGGCTGCTCGGGCTCCGTTGGTTGAGTAAGGCAGCGCTGCCAGTCTGCCGGACTCCTGAGCGCAGACCGCACGGAGGACCCCTGCGATCATGTAGGGGCTCACCCAACAGCGCAGCACCTGAAGCAAGCGGCAAGACAGCCGTGTCGGTGCCGTCGGCTGCTCTTGACCCTCACCTGGGACCCCGGTAGAATGCGCACCAGCCCTAAGGCGAGCGACCCGTGCGGGCGGGTCGCGCCTCCCGGAAGTCGGCGCCCGGCCGTAGCCGCCCGGAACCACTACCATAATGCCCCGGAGGAGTACCCGAAATGACGCACGTCGCCGACCTCCAGACTGCGGTCGCTTTACTGCCTAAGCGTGAGTACAGCCAGTTCCGGCGCTGGTTTCTTGAACGCGATTGGCAGGAGTGGGACCGGGAGATCGAGGAGGATTCGAGGGCGGGCAGGCTTGATTTCCTCCTCCAGGAGGCTGCCGAAGCCAAGCGAGAGGGGCGGCTGAGAGACCTCTGATGCACCGAACCACCGAGCAGTTCTGGCAGAGGTACTGGGCTCTGCCGGCGGAGGTCCGGGCGTCGGCCGATAGGAGCTTCCAGCTTCTGAAGGACAACCCAAGGCATTTCTCACTGCGGTTCAAGAAGACCGGGGGGCTGGGGTCGGCACGGGTGGGACTCGTCCATCGTGCGCTGGCCGTTGAGGAGGGCAACGACTACCTCTGGGTCTGGATCGGCGCTCACGACGAGTACGTTAGTCCTACAACCGTACTTAGCTCGGGGCAGGTCTCCGACCGCCCCGAAACGCTTGACCGGAAGGTCTCAAAGGGCTGCGAATCCACGGGATTCGAGGAGACCTGTCGGTCCGGGGAGCGGCGGGGTCAGGAGACCCTCGCCGAGCACATTCGCGCTAAGTACGGTTGTAGTATTAGGCTGATCCGCACACGCTGACCGCTGCCTTCGGCAGTCTTTCGACCTGGACCCGCGACTTAGGCGCGGGCAGTCTCCGGCACCGGCCGGACGCGCTCACCCCAAGAGCGGGGAACCCTCTGGAGGTCGTTCCATGCAAACACGTCGGAGCTTGGACCCAGATGTCAGCGCTTGGCGCCAGTCCCACTGCTTGCGGGAGAGACGGGGCCACTTGGCCGTCGCGGCGCTCTGTTGGGTGCTTGCTGGCGCTTCCTGGGGGCAGAATGCGCCGCTCTTCCAGGACCCCTTCGTCGACCTCCACAACTGGAACGCCCCAGATGAATGGCGAGTCGAGAACGGCGCCCTCGTTGTCGCAGGCGGCGACATCCGCACCTGCAACGTAGGCAAAGAGTGGACCAACTACGCCGTCGAGCTCGACGTGGTCATCCGCAAGCTGAGGGCCCAGTGGGTGATCCGGGCGGACAGCGAGCGGGATTGCTGCTTCATCCAGTTGACCTCGAAGGACTGCCCCTACTCGCCAAACTCACTTCGGTACCACGGCTGGAGAGACGGCAAGCTGGACAGCATCAGCGAGGACGCGCTGCCGTTCGACATCGAGCTTGGGCAGACCTATCACGTCCGCTGCGAGGTGGTGAACCACGCAGCACAGACGCTGATCGACGGGAAGGTGCGCGGGAGCTGGATGTTCGACGACGGCGCCACGGCGCGGTGGCCGCGCGGGACCCTCGGCTTCCGCAGTAGCGCGCAGGAGGCGGCGGTCTACCGCAATCTGAAGGTGGTGGCTTGCGAGGCGTTCACGCCCTACGGGCAGAGGAAGCAATCACTGCCAAAGGCGGCGCCGAGCGATCCGTTCCTCAACCCGCCGTTCCGCGCCGAGTGGATCTGGAGCCCGGGCGAGAAGCTCGATCGCTACTTCCGGCGTGAGTTCAACCTCGACGCCGACGCGCTGGAAGCGCAACTCTGGATCACTGCCGACAACGGGTTCACACTCCTCGTCAACGGTAAGGAGGTCGGCAAAGGCAAAGACTGGTACTCGCCGCAGACGTTCGACCTGAAGCCCTACCTGCGCACCGGCAGGAACGTGCTCGCTGTCGCCGGACACAACGACGCGCCCGGTTCCGCGGGAGTGCTCGCGGAGGGCAACGTGCTGCTGGTGAACGGCAAGCACGTCCCGCTGGTCAGCACTGCGGATTGGCGGATCAGCGACGTCTCGCCGGCGGGGTGGGCCGAGCCCGGCTTCGACGACTCGGCGTGGGCGAAGGCCACCTCGCTGGGCCGCCATCCGCTGGCCCCGTGGGCAGGCCAGGCGCAGTGGCGGTTGCCCTACCTCGGGCCGCTGGAGGTCGCCGAGGCAGAGTCGCTCGAGATCGCCTCGCCGCTTCAGCGCGGGCAACCGGTGAAGGTGCGCGCGCAGTTCCGCTTGCCCCGAGCGTTCTCGGCCGCACACCCCGTCCGACTCAGCCTGCGACAGGCAGACGGCCCGGAACTCCCGGTCGCCGCCTGGTACCCGCAGCCGCCTACCACTACCTGGAAGCCCGGCGCGAGTGTCCTCACGGCGTCTGCCTCCCTCGACTCACGAGTATTCCTTTCGGCGGGTACGTACGCGGCGCGACTGGAGTTGGTGGGCGTGCACCTCACCAAAGGCGCCGACCGCTTGCACCAGGAGGTGGCGGTCACCGTCCCGCCGCGGCGTGAGCCTTTGCCGCTGTCGAAGCGGCGGATGAAGCCGGGGCTGTTCACCGACCAGTTCGGCGGCGCGCACCGGTACCGGGTTGACAACGGCTGGCTCGTCTACGATGGCGAACGCATGCTGCCGCTGGAGCATGGCGACGGCGCGTACTGGTGCGAAGACAACCCGCAACACCGCGACGCCCTCGAGGCATGCCGGGGTCAGGCTGCTCTGGACCGCGTCAGCCGCTTCGGTCTGACCGAGGAGCCCGTGCGCCTGCGCCTGCTCGACTCCGTCGTGTGCGCCGAGGCCAAGTCTGAAGCCGACCACGAGTTCAGCGAGGACGACGGCTATGGCGGCAAGTCGCGACTGCTCAAGATCGGCGGCCGGACATACCGGGTCACGGACAACCGGCGGAAGCTCTCCTACTTCGCCTACACCATGCGCTGCCTGACACCCGGCAAGCCGCACCTGCTGGTTTTCGAGACCCCCAACGACCGCGAGCGCTACACGCTGGTCCGCATCCAGCCGCCGTGGCACAACGTCGGCTGCGGGCCGTACACCGGGCGGGACCTACCGTGCGACGGGAAGCCGTACCAGGCGGGGTTCGTGTTCTACCCGGAGGAAGAGGACATCCGCCTCACGGTCAGCCGTCTTCCTTGCGAGCTGCAGATCGACCCGGAGTCGGGCGGCGCGGTGTCGCGCCTGTGGCTGTTCGAGGTCGCCCCTCCCCCCTCAGGCCGCCCGGACTCGTCCGGGGCAGTCCCCAACAAGTTGGGGCGTCCTGAGGGTATAGCCGGAATTCCCGCCGAGACGGTCCCGACGCCGGGCCCCAACCGCCGGATCGGCCTGTCGCAGACACACCCCGGCTACCTGTACGACTTGTACGGTCACCGCTCCGGCGACCTCACGCAGCGACTTGCTTCACTGACAGCCTTCGCCGACTACGCCGATTTCGTCGGTCTCAACTACCTGGAGTACAACGCGATCAACGGCGCCGACACTTCGGAGACCGCCTACTACCCGTCGGAGATCTGGAATCCGTACCGCGGCGGTGCCGACTTGTTCCGCGAGTTCCTCCCCATTGCCGAAGAGCGCGGCTTCGGCGTGGTGCCCTGCCTCACCTCGCTGGCGCTGGACATCGACCGCTTCACCAACGCGCCGTGGATCAGCCCGCTGACCTTCCAGATCGACAAGGACGGCTTCCGCCGCCGCGACTTTTTCGCCAACCGGGGCAACGACAACACGCTGCCCGATCCGCTGCGCCCGGAAGTACAGCAGGTGTTCCTCGACACGCTACGCGAGTTCGGCGAACGTTGCAAGGACTCGCCCGCCGTGCAGGGGTTGGCGTTCCGCCTCAACGGTAAGATCGGCACCTGCTACGTCGGCTACAACGAAGATGAGCGCGGCGCCACCGCGGGCTATAGCCCGTGGGATCTGGCCGAGTTCCAAAGAGACACCGGCGGCCGCCTCCCCGACTGGGATGACACGCTGACCGACCGGTGGGCGGCGGCTTGGAAGAAGGGCGCCAAGGACGATCCGGCGATCCTGTACATCCCGAAGACGTACGAGTGGATCCACGCCACCTGTTGGGACAAGTGGCTCGACTGGCGCTGTGGCAGGCTAACCAACCTGGTCCTGCGCGCCCGCGACCTGACGCGCTCGTTCCGCAAAGACTGGAACCTGATCGCCAACTGCGACATGCCCAGCGAAACGCCCGACCGCAACATCCTGTGGCCGGCAGGCGCGTCAGCGCTGGACCTGTGCCGCGAGCATGGCTTCGACCCACGCCACTTCAGCAACGAGGAGGGCGTGCTGCTTCAGCAGGGCTACTTCCTCGGCGGCGGCGAGTACTTCCATCACGCAGGCGGCGGCTCGTACTACCAGAACCCCGAAGCCTGGGGTGCCTTCGACTACCAGCCCGGTCTCGCCGAGCTGTACCGCACGCCAGCCGGCACCAGCGTCGAGCTGTACCACAACTACTGGGAGGAGTTCGGCGTCGGCAAGCTGGGCGAGTTCGGCACCAACTTCTGGGGCGCCGGCATGATGTACCCGCGAGGCCGCTACTTCTTCCGCCCCCTCGTCCATGCGCTCCGCACAAACAACGTCCACACCCTCGCCCTGTTCTCCTGGGAGCGCGGCAGCGAAGGTCACGAAGGCGAGCTGCGTCGCTTCTGTCGCGCGTTCCGGTCGCTGCCGGCAGTGGCGGCTGCTGGGTTCGAGGGCCAAGTGGAAGTGGCAGCCGGGCCGCCCGCAGACGAGACCCTTTGGGTGCGGCGGTTCGGCGAACGGATCGGCATCGTCAACGAGAACGGCCAGCCGCGGACAGTGCGCCTGACGCTCGGAGCCGTCAAGCCCGGGCAAGCTGTCTACGAGTACGCCACGCAACGCAAGCTCTCGTCAGCCGGGCAAGCGGGAGTGCCGGTGGTGACCGTCGAGATCGACGCATTCGACTTGCGGGTGCTGGGGGCGGACTAGGAGAGGCCAGCCACCGTCGGCCGTCGGGGCCTGGCTGGAGGCGGGAGGACCGGCTCCCGCTCGCGGCCCCTGTCATTGGCGCCCCCGCCGGAAAGCGGGTCGCCGGCCACAGCACGCCCGGTCGCGCGTTGTTCCCGCGACCGACGTCCGCTACAATCCGGTCAACAGGTTGCCGCCGTACCCGAAGGAGAACGCGATCTCATGGACCCTGCAACCATGGCGATAGAGGACCTCGCTCGAGACCTGCTGTCGCTGCCTGTTCCTTCGCGGGCGTTCCTCGCGGAGAAACTCACCGAGAGCGTGGACTACTTCGTGAGCCCCTCAGTCGAGGCGGCGTGGCGCGCCGAGATCGGCAAACGCGTTCGCGACTACGAGGACGGCGTGGCTGGCTCTGTCCCTTCCGAGGCGGCCTTTGCCGAAGCACGGAAGCGCGCCGATGAAGCCCGTTAGGCACCATACCGACGCACGTGAGGAGCTTGTCGAGTCTGCCGTCTTCTAGGAACGCCGACGGAAGGGCCTGGCACGCAAGTTCCTCGCCGCCGCGGAGGCGTGCGAGCGGACACTCCGATGTCACCCCGCGTTGGGCTCGCCGTCGGGCCACGAAACCCGGACGTGCAGGGTCAAGGGATTCCCTTTTGGGTTGGTCTACACGGAGTACGCCGACCATCTCCTGGTCGTCGCGGTCGTTCATTTCAGTCGCGAGCCACGATACTGACTGGAGCGGCTCTGAAGTGCATGAGGCACAACCGTTGGAGCGCAGGGGGAGGGAGCGGACCAGTGGAGACTCCTTCTGGTGGTGGCGCGGAACCCACCGCACATGCAGGACACTGGGCGCAGCGCGCCCACCAGGGCCGAGGGCACACCGTTCGCCATCGCCAACTGCCGGTTGCGGGAACGTGCGCGCCGCCGTCCGTCCCCACTCCGCGTAAGTGAGGTCGCACCCGTGTCCTTCCACCTAACGAACCCACCCGACTTCGAGCAGCACAACGAGGAAGTCGCCCGCGTCTGGAAAGCGTACTACGAGGGCAACCCCTACCGCGTGCCGGTCAACATCGCCGGCAGCATCCGCAACCTGATCCAGAACCCGGCGTTGAACGACACCGGCTGGACGTTTGCCGACTTCTTCACCAACCCACAGGCGCAGATCGACTGCCAGTTGGCCTACCAGAAGTGGGTCCGTTACCACCTGCTCTGCGACCGCGAGATGGGGCCGCCCAAGCAAAGATGGCAGCTCGCCATCGACTTTCAGAACTCCTACGACGCCGGCTGGTTCGGCTGCCCGCTGCACCTCGAGGGCAATGCCGTGCCCGACACGGTGGAGATTCTGAAGCAGGACAAGGGCAAGCTCTACAGCCTTTCGTGCCCCGACCCACTGCGCGGCGGGCTGTTGGGTCGCGCCATGGAGTTCTTCGACTACATGCACGAGCGCACGCCCGCCATGGAGTTCGACGGGCTACCCGTCCTGCCGCCGATCACCCTCCCCGGCGAAGGTATGGATGGTCCGCTCGACGCCGCCTACAAGCTGCGTGGGGCCGCCGAAGTGTGCCTGGACATGCTCGCCGATCCAGAGTACTACCACGACCTGATGACGTTCATCACCGACTGCCTCATTGCGCGCATGAAAGCGATCCGCCAATGGCGCTGGGAGCGCCTCCCCGACTCGCCCGACAAAGGCCAGTTCCGCCGCCCCGGCTACGGCTTTGCCGACGACGCGGTGGTCCTGCTGTCGACGGCGCAGTATGAGGAGTTCGTCTTCCCTTACCACAAGCGCTTCGTCGACGAGTTCAGCGACGGCGGCCCTACCAGTTGTCACCTGTGCGGAGATGCCACCCGCCACTTCAAGTTCCTGCGCGACAACCTCAACGTCCGGAGCTTCGACACCGGCTTCCCGGTCGACCACGGCTGGCTGCGCCGCGAACTCGGCCCTGACGTACAGATCAACGCCGGGCCGACCGTCATGACCCTCAAAGCCGGCCCCCCCGAAGCCATCCGCACAGCCGTCCGCGACGTCTGCCATTCCGGCATCATGGACGGCGGCAAGTTCGTGCTCATCGCGGCGAACAACCTGGCGCCCTGTACGCCGGTGGAGCATGTCGGGGCGTTCTATGAGGCGGCGAAGGAGTGCGGGAGGTACTGACGGATTCGGCAGCCTGGCGTCCCGAGGGTGGCGTCGCCAGGCCGACAGGTCCCCCCTCGCTGGCGCTCACGACTACGCTCCCGAACCGCTCCCAGCGCCTTCTGCCTCTTGGGCGACAACATGCCGCGCGCGCAGCGCGGCCAGCATGGCAACGAGGTCGTAGCCCCCGAAGATGATCACCAGCACCGACAGCGCCGCGAACACGCTGATGCCGACGTACCAGGTTGCCGTCCAGAGGGATACCCAGAAGTGATGCACGGGTCAGACCTCCTCCTTTGGTGGGTCCGGGAAGAGCAGTGAGAGCACGACCATGGCCACGCAGGCCAACACGGCGATGGTCAGCCCGACGATCTGTCCGGGCCATTCGACGCCCAGCACCTTCTGCACCGGGCTCAATCCCAGCAGTGTGGCAAACCCGCAGGTGAACGCGCCGTACGCGCCCGCTCGGCTGGCCCGCTTCCAGTAGATGCCGCCCACCAGCGTGGCGAACGCACCGGTGAAGTAGATGGCGCCGGTGATGGCCATGTAGTCCCACAGGCGCTCGCCCAATGGGTACCACAGCCCCCAGATCAGCAGGAACAGCGCGACGCAGCACATGATGATCCTGGCGATCACGATCCGGCTCCTCGACGAGAGCCGGTTGCCCATGAGCGGGGCGACCACGTCCTGGGTCAGCACGGCGCTCCAGGTGTGCAGATAGGTGTTGTAGGTTGACATCGCCGCGGCGAGCATCCCGGCGGTGAGCAGCCCGATCAGGCCGGAGGGGATGATGTTGCTCAGCGCAAGAGGCATCGCGCGGAGTTGCAGGCTGGAATCGACTTCGCCGTGCGCCGGCATGAAGATCTCGCGGAACTGGGGAGTCTGCCAGACGAACACCAGCGCGCAGATTCCCCAGAAGTAGGGGATCAGGAAGCGCACCAGAAACCCCACCGCGCCCCAGGTGTACGTCCGCCGGACCACCGTCTCACTCTCGGCGGAGGTGGCGCGCATCACCGAGGTCTGCCAGACGCACGCGCCAATGAACCCGAGGAATAGCATCCACACCAGGTACAGCGGCCCGAGTCCGCTCTCCTTCATGAACGGGTTGAACCCCGCCTCTCCCTTGATCTGCTCGACGGCGTAAACCACGTTCGTCCAGCCGAAGTGCTGCATCAGCAGGACAGAAGTGAGCACCAACCCGATGGACATGACCACGTACTGCAGGTAGTCGGTGAACACCACGGAGATCATCCCGCCGATGCTGGTGTAGAGCAACACCAAGCAGACGATGATGGTCATGGCGAGCTTGAGGTGGAACTGGGAGGTCATCCCCATCACCGTGGTCACGAACAGGGAGTCTGCCTTCAGGAACATGCCCATGTTGAGAATGCCGGAAGCAGCGAGAATCACGCCGCCCATGATGCGGACGCCCCGGCTGAACCGACGCTCATAGAACTCCGGGATGGTCATGACGCCCATTCGCCGCAACGGAACAACGATGAACCCCGTCACTCCCACGATGAACCCCGCGACCGCCGACAGCACGGCGATGCTGAAGGCGGCGAACGCACTGGAGAACCCCATCTGCGCCGAGTACATCACCGTCACCAAGCCCAACTCGGCGGCGATCATGGAGGCGACGCCCAAGTAGGTGCGGACCGACCGCCCGGCGACCACGTAGTCGTCCATGTCCTTGATGTATCGCATGGCCCACATGCCGGCCACTGTGGAGACAACGAGAAACAGCGCCACAATGGCCCAGTCGGACGCGCCGAAGTTGGTCGTCACCTGTAGAGGCGCCAGAGGATCCATTATGCGGTCACCATGTCGGGGCACAGATTGGGCGGACGCTTCTGCGAATTCGTCGTGAGGGGGGGCATTCCTTCCTGCAGGGGTATGCCCAGATTGCGGCTGACAGGCTCTCATCCGGTCGCCTTACTTGACGGTGCGTCCCCCGTTCGCCACGGTGCCCCGTTGAGTTTGGGGCCAGCATACTGCGTGCTTCCGGGAGTGTCTGTCCGTGGAACTACTGTTTCTTTCTCCGCGGGCGCCCATTTTTCTGCGTGCTGCCGCCCTGCCCGAAGCGGCCCTGACAACAGCTCCGCGGCTTCCGGGCGCCCGGGTCGGCTACCGGCACGAGCGGCTTGCCCTGGTGCCTCCCGCGTGATAGACTGCGGGTGCAGTGTGGGCGTGCCCAGACCGATGGTGCCGAGGCGGCGCGCGTGTGCGGCCGGTCGCGGGGCGAGCAGCGCCAACCGGTCCCAGCGCCACGAAGGGAGTCCGCTTGGAAGCGAGAGAGGGAAGAACATGCACTTTGAGGGATCCCGAAACACCAAGCCGGCACTCTGTTGTTCTGCGCTCGTGGCACTGTCCACGCGCCTCTTCGGTCAGGCGGCCCCGGCCGCGGGAACCCGTCTGTAACTGGTATACCCGCGAAGGTTGGGAACACACCGAAGTCCCGGTGCGACTTCGGCTCCGTCTGGGAGAATACCCTCTGTCCTACGTCTGCTGCACGCCTGCCGGGGAAGTTCCGCGAACTTCCACTTCGGTGTGTTCCCAACCTTCGCGGGTATAGCAGGCAAGAAGCAGTCGGTTGGGTCAGGGGTCGTGGTGGCTCCCAACGGGTACGTGCTGACCGGTGCCCACTTGGTGGCGCCGGCAGCGACCGTCGTCGTGGCCGTCGGCCGGGTGGAGCATGCGGCTGTCGTGGTCGCGATGGACGAGGAGCACGACCTCGCGCTGTTGAAGGTCGACAAGGCGGGGATGCCCTCGTTGACCGTTGGCTCACTGCCCGCGGAGCCGGCCGGCCAGCCGTTGGCGGCGTTCGGATACGTCCTCACGAATGACACGGCAGACCACTACACGCACGCCGCCGCGCCGGGGGTCGAGGTTCGCCTCGCCTCTCGTAGTGCGACGGGCGAACTGACGCTGAACGCTCCGGTAAACGCCGGGTTCGCGGGCGCCGCCTTGGTGCTGGCCAACGGCGATCTCGTTGGGACCCTCGGCCGCGGCTGACTGCAACCCGGTCTCCGGCCGGCCCGAGGCTGGGACGCGAGCGTTGTCGCCAAGTTTGCCGAAGCGCACGGTGCAAAGCTCACCCCCGGCGGCGCCCCGCTGCAGATGAGCGCCACGGACCTCGGCGCCAGAGTGTCGCCCGCAATCGGGGCGGTCATCATCGTGCCGAAAAACCCGGTGCCCGCCGGGGCCTGGGCTCCGCCGCTGCCCCGGAGCGACGGCTCCTTGACAAGCGGGGAGCCAGTCGCGGGGGCTCCCCGGTACTGGAATGCAACGGCCGTAGCGTGGTCGCCGGACGGCGCCACCCTTGCCGTGGCGCGCTACACCGGCACCTATCGGCCGTGCATCTCGGAGATTCTGCTGATCGACAGCGCCACCCACGAGGTGCGACGCACGCTGACCGGCCACACCAACGGAGTCGACAAGCTCGCCTACTCACCCGATGGCCAGATGGTGGCGAGTCGCGATCTGACGGGGCACGTGTTCCTCTGGAAAGCAGACACCAGTGCTCTCTGGCAGAAGCTCCCCGGTGCCGCCGAGAGCATTGCGTTTTCGCCAGACAGCAGAGACATCGCTTGCCAGAATGGGGCGACCTCTAAGGCAAGCGTCTTCGAGGTCGCGACGGGCAAGCCCAAGTGCGAGGCAACTCCCTACAGCGTGGGGGTCCGGGGCCTGGTGCGGGACGTAGCCTACTCGCCGCTACAGGGGCTGTTGCTAATGCCCGGCTGCGTCCACGACTCCAAGGGGGCCTACGGGAAGCCGAACACGACGGAGCGGAAGCTTCTATACCTCTTCGACCCGAACACGGGCGTGGCCGTGAACGCGCTTGTCCCGGAGATTGTCCCGACCATGGACAACCGGAAGCACTGGGTCCGAGTGTCTCCCAACGAAACGCGCGTGGCGATCTACGGCGGCATCGTCGGGAAGCCGGTCGGTTGGCACATGTTCGGGGTGGACGGCACCCGCTTGCCGTACCTGTACTCGCTTCCAACCTGGGGCCGACACGACGTGGAGTTCTCGCAGGACGGTAGGCTCTTCGCCTACGGCCAAGGGGTAACTTCGTGGTTCGGAATCAGCTTCGCGTGTGCCGAGACCGGAAGCACAGTGTTCAGCCTCAAAGGGCAGCCGCACTTCCGCCTGTCGCCTGACCGACGCAAGCTCGCCCCGGTCAACATGGTGAATGGGGCGAGCATGGCTGGGTCGGGGGTGGCTCTGTGGGACCTCTCAGCACTCAAAGGCGAGTAGAGCGCGAGAGACCTGCCTTGGGGGGCCGGATCGCGGGGCGCACGGCGGCCGGACTTTCGGCGAAGCCGGCTCCACTGGACAGGGACGCCCGGCTGCCCCGGCCGCTCGCCCTTCACCGCGACAGCTCACCCGGCGCGATCTTCGCGAGCTCCTCCAACGACAGCGCCCGGTCGTACAGCCGCACTTCGTCGAACTCCAACGGGCTGCAGGGGGCGTTGAGGTTGGCGTCGTTGCCGAGGAGGAGCGGTTGGGTGGAGCGGAAGAGCGAGTCGACTCTGGCGCTTGCCACCGGGCTGTCTACGGCCAGTAGCTGTGCCGGGGTGATCGGGTCCGCCGCGGTCGAGGCGTACCAGGTCGTGCGCAGGTGGGCACCCGCGCGCTCGACGACCATGGCGACTTCGCGCCATTCGCCGACCGGAAGAGGCTCGGAACTCGTGGGCTTGGCGACGCTGAGGGCGCCGGTGCCCTCGGTGGAGAGCTGGCCGCCGAGACCGTAGGCGTTTGGGTCGCCTCCGTCGGGGGTGAGGTAGAGCGCGTAGGACCGCTCCTGTGGGTCGCGGAAGTGGCGCTTGTCCACCACGCTCAGGAAGCCCTTCGGGTTCTTCTCCACCCGCAGTCGCACCCAAATCGTGAGTTCCTCGGGCTGTTCGAGGTCGGCTGACGATACGGCGCGGAAGGCCGCGCCCCGCGTTGCCGGCACCCGGCCGAGGCCGCCCGCCGCCGTTGCCTGACCGAGCACGGTCAGTGCGTCCTTCTCGGCTCCGGCCGTTGCCTTGTCGGCAAGGGGGCCGCCTGCTGCGTCCTCGAAGTCCCACGCTGCCACCAAGTGCTCGGCTGGCGACCGGCGCTCTTTGGCCACCCGAGGGAAGGGGTTCTCCAAATAGTAGAGGTGGCCGTCCTCCGCGCCGACCAGCAAGTCGGGCTTGCCGTCCCGGTTCCAGTCCACTGTCGTGGGGCAGGTGCTGTGACCGGCAAGGACACGCATGTCCACCCGGCCTATGTTTCGGAAGACGTAGCCGCCCTCGGTGGACACGTTGCGGAAGAAGTCGATGTTCTGGCTGTTGGCGAGCAGGTCCAGCCGACCGTCGCGGTCCCAGTCGACCAGCGCCAGCTTGCGGCGCCCGCTCGCGCCGGCTTTTCCGGTCGTGAGCCGCAGCGGCTTGCCGTCTTCACCCAAGAAGACTCGTTTGCCGGGAAGCAATTGCAGGGCGCCATCGACTTGCCGGCGCTCGAAGAATGCGAGGTACCCTTCGTGGTCCAGCATCACCAAGTCGTTCAGCCCGTCGCGGTTGAGATCGAGCACCACCGGGCTGGTCCGCCATTGGGTCACCACCTGCTTGCCTTTGGGGTTCCACCAGTTCCAGGCCGGTTTGGGCGGCGCGCCCTCCCACTCGACGTCGACGGGCAGGGCGCCCTTCAGCGCGGGCGCCGTCCGCGTGCCGACGTTCTCGTACCAGAGCACTTCGCCCCAAATGGAGTTGAGCACAATGTCGAGCAGGCCGTCGCCGTTCCAGTCGGCGACGCAGGGAACCGTGTAGCCCCACTTGGCTTCGGCCGGTCCTTGGATGGAGCCGTTGTACCCGGCCTGAATACGGACAACCGCGCCGTCGGCCTTCAGACGCTGCGGGGCTGCCCACTTGGGCGGGTTCGCTCCGTCCAGGTTCTCGAGGAAGCTGAGGTACCCGGCCGTGTCGCCGCAAACCAAGTCCTCATCGCCATCGCCGTCCCAGTCGGCGCTGCACGGCGTGCACAGGGCGCCGCACTTCACCAGGTCGGTCTGCTGCTGGAAGAACCGCGGCGGGAGGAAGTCGGGCATGCCGTCGACCCTCTTACCGGTGTTCACCAACAGCGCCACGCGCCCGTCTTCCTGGCCGACGACGAGGTCTACATCGCCGTCTTTGTCCCAGTCCAAGGCGACAGGCAGAATCATCTCCAGATCCATGGTGAGCGTCTGCCCGTCGTGCTGCAGGAAGCGACCACCGGCGTACCTGGGCGCAGTGCGCGTGCCGACGTTCTCGAAGTAGGTCAGTTTGTCCAGGAACTCACCGCAGACCAGGTCGAGGTCGCCATCGCCGTCCCAGTCGGCGAAGTTGGGGGTGGGCATCCCGAACACGTCCACCGGCTGGTCGCCCGCCTTGACTTGCACGGCGTCGCCGTACCTCGGCTGCTCGTCTGTCCCGAGGTTCCTCACGAAGTAGATGTAGCCGTGGAGCGGTCCGCGGGTCCACTTGCCCTGCGCGTCGAACGCATTGTCCCAGCCGTACTCGCGCCAGTCGCTGACGCCGATTGTCAGGTCTGTCACGCCATCGCCGTCGTAGTCGCACAGCTTCCACTGGTTTGACCGGCCGGCGTAGAACGCTGGCTTGTAGGGAATCGGCTGCGGCTTCTCCAGCCCCGTCGCGCGGAAGTCCGGGTACCACCGACCGGGCGTCAGTACTTGCGTGGCGTCATCCAGGTACGAAACCTGCCCGTTCGACACAGCCGAGCCAAGCCGCACGCCCGGCCTGAACACCGGAAACTGGGCGTTGCCCTCAGTGTTCTCGAAGAAGTAGACGCCGTTGTACGGTTTGTCGCTGGTGACCACCACCAGGTCGTTATCGCCATCGCCATCGTAGTCCATCGGCAGTGGCTGCGCCCACAGCCCGACGCCGAGGTCGACTACAAGACCGGGGTTGTTGTACTTGAGGGGCTCGAAACCGGCGGCCGAACTGCTGGCAGATGAAGCCACCACAGCCGCCACTACGGCCAGCCCAATCGAGGGCGAGGCGCGAATGAGGCGGGGCAGGGCTGAGGCTCGGACTGGTTCCATGGCAAATCTCTGCTCGGGGCGCAGAGGCCCCCCTGCCCACTTCCACCGGCAAGCTACTTCAGCAAGTGCAGCCACTCGCCCAGCAGGAATTGCATCCTGTCGATGAAGAGCGAGAAGCGCGCCATCACCGTGCTGCCGAAGGTCGCCCCGAAGGCGATCATGAGGAGCCAGCGGCCGACCTTCGCAGGTTGGCGCACGAGCGCCCGGTCTTGCTTGAAGGCGAAGAAGAAGTAGGTGAGCACGCAGACCAGCGTGATCATGAACACTAGGTTGTTCAGGATCTGCATGGGCGTCAACCCATTGCCCCAGAGCGGCTTGAACGAGCTGGAGATCTGCGGCCCCGCTTGCGCCGCAAAGCCCTGGAACGCCATCCCCGCGCCGAGCCCGAACAGCGTCACGATCAGTACGCGGCTCATCCAGGCGTGCTTCTTTGAGTAGACGGTGTAGTAGAGCAGCGCGACCAACGCGGGGATGATCAAGTACCACTTGCCCTCGTGCGCCAGCGGTTTCCACCACTCACCCCAAAGCATGTCGCGCCAGGCGACGAACAACCCGTAGCCCGCCGCCAAGCCGATGAAGACGTGCTCGAAGAACCGGTAGAATCGGTTCTCGCGGTAAAGCACCGACAGGATCGCGAGCGTGCAGACGGCGCCGGTCCAGGTAGCGATCAACTCTGCGTGCTTCATGTCGCCGCCTCCCCCTTGCGCTTGAGGTCGCGCCCTTGCTTGGCGGCGGCGTACATCCCGAGATTCCCCAGGATGATCAGGACGATGATGAGCAGGTGCGCCAACGACTGCGGGCGCATCGCAGCGGTGCCCTGCGCTCGGATGCCGAGCAGGTGCTCATACTCGGCGGCGCCCTTCATGCCCACCAGCAAGCCGCACAACTGACCGGAGTCGATGTAGGGGTATTGCTCGGGGCCGACCACGGCAGTGCAGCCCTGCGCGATCTTCACGCTGCGCGGCAGCCGCCGCAGGAAGGCCTCCAGGGTGCCCGAGCCCGTGAACTCCACCAGCAACCCGACATCGTCGATCCCTTTGACGCGCTTCATCAGCGGCACGTCGTCGAGCTTGGTGCCCTCCACGTCCTGGGGGATTGTGCGCCGGATGCTCTCGGCCAGCGACAGCAGCGTCGAGTCGATACTGACCTTGTAGCCCCAGTTGCACCAGTCCTTGCCGTACTTGGCGCCGAACTCTTTCGCCTGTTTCTGCACGATGGCGGTGGTCAACTCCGGCCCTTGCGCCGCGAAGCCAATGATCGCGAACGGGCGCTTGTTCCGGAACAGATGGGTAACCACCGCGGCCGTGAGTGGGGCGCACTCGCCTCGAGTCGCCGCTCCCCAGTCTGCCGCGATCACGACCAGCTTGTTTTTCGGCAGCGACTCGATCGTCTCATAGAGCGATTGCGCCTCGGGCGAGACGGCCTGGGGCAACGGGAAGTCCCAGAGCAGTGCCAGGACGATCAAGCCGATCACCAGCCCGTAGATGATCCGCCGGTCGATGGTTTGCAGTCGGATGGTCCACTCAAGCATGGGAGTCGTTTCCCCGACGGGTGCGCCTCAGAGCGGCTTGTCGAAGTAGGCGCCTTTCTCCAGGCTCAGCCACGTCCGCAGCGACAGGGCCAGGTTGCCAATCACCGTCCCGAACAGGATTCCGCGGAACGCGGCAGAGCTGACCCCGGTGAGAATCCAGTTGGCTAACTTCTCCAACCGGAAGAACGCAAACCCGCTGTCGGGCGGAATCCAGGAAGTCAGGATCATCCCCACCGGAACTTGGCCGAGCATCACGATGAAGGCCGCGCCGAGCATGAGCGAAGCTTCGGCGGACTTCACCCGGAAGGCACGGTAGGCAGCCGAGGTGATGAAGAACGCCAGGATGGAGAACATCGTCGGTTCCAGCGAGTTGTACATGCCGATGAACAGGATGTGGAACATCCCGCCCGCGAAGGTGTACGCGCCCGGATGGACCGGCTGCTTGCCGTACTGCTGCCAAAATCCGAACACTACGATGGCGAAGAACGCGGCGAAGAACGCGGCGCTGTTGATCCAGCCTTCGCTGCGCCGGCCCACCGCCTTCCCGTGGACGGTGCACAGGCTGATGAGCCCCAGCCCGATGGCGAAGCACCCCATCACCCGGAGGAAGGTACCGAGGGGAATGAGGTACCCGGTCAGCGGGTTGCCCTTCTCGGGCCAGAAGAACTCGACAGCGTAGAACAGCCCGGCCACAAAGGCGAGGGTCTTCATGAGTCGCCGGCGAGCCAGCGGCGGCAGGGCGCTCAGCAGGAAGAAGAGCAGCCCCGCCACCAGCAGTGTGCCCAGCAGGGCGCCGACGAAGGCCCACCCGTGGAGCGGCACG
The DNA here is from genome assembly GCA_002779825.1 of Armatimonadetes bacterium CG06_land_8_20_14_3_00_66_21. GTDB lineage: Bacteria > Armatimonadota > Abditibacteriia > CG2-30-66-41 > CG2-30-66-41 > CG2-30-66-41. The sequence goes on from PEVN01000250.1 coordinate 20,263, forward strand.
AACAGGTGCTTGGAGAAGAACTCCTGGAGAAAGGCGGGGGCGGTCTGTGTCCGGTCCATGGTTCGGTCCTACCCGCCCCCGATCCATTTCACGAAGACATCCGCGACCGGCTTCAGCGTCGGGAGGGCGGCACCCAGGGTGGTCAGCAGTGTGCCAACGACAGCAAGCACCAGCAGCACCAGCTTGCCCCAGTCCTGCCCCACCAGGCTGCCCAGGAGTACCGGCTCGCGGCTGATGTAGGCGGTTGTCGCGTAGTACTCCTCGCCGATGACGGTGTAGTCGCAGGTCACGATGAAGAATGGGACCTGCAGTGCTGAGGGCGTGCCCGCCACCTGAACGGCGCCCACGTGCTGCCCGGTCTCGGCGAGAATCAGCGACTCGGCGGCGAAGATCCCGAAGAAGAAGTTGGTCGCCACCTGCTCCCGGTGCATGATGCCAACCACCCCGGCTGCGTAGGCGAACTGGCTGTCGGAGAGGAAGCGGATATCGTCGGCATTGAACCCCTCGGGGCGGTGCTCGGAGGCAAACGCCTCGCGCTCGATTTCTTCCAGCACCGGAATGGCGACCGGGTCCACCACCGGCACGATGACCCGGTTGCGGTACCGCGCCGCCAGGCGAGTCACATGGGCGACAACCTCAAAGGCGAGCAAGGTGACGATATCGATGCCGCCCAGACCGATGGAGAACAGGATCGGCCGCCCCATCTCGGTCGCCCGCCCCACGGCTTCGCCAATCGCGTCGATGCCGGGGATCTTGCGGATGAACAGGTCGCTCCCGCGCCGTGCTCGGAGAATGTTGACCAGGATCAGGCCGCTGAGCAGCGGGAGCAGCACGGCCATGAAGGGGTCGGCGTGTTTCATGCCGGCTCCCCCGTTGGCATTGCGGTCACCGCGGCCAGTTCCTCGATTCGGTCCAGCAGCAAGTCCACATTTGCCGGTTCATTCAGCAAGGCGGCGAAGTCCTCGGTGCGCTCCAGCCCCATGAACGGCGCCAGGCAAGGGGAGGCGAAGAGGAGCGCCTGGCTACCGAGGAAGCTCAGCGGCTTGTGCATCTCCAGCAGGAAGATCGCCGGCGTCTCCAACCCATAGCCAACGATTCGGCGAGCGCAGGAATCAATCAGCGCGTCGCGTTCGTCTGCCGCCAGGGCCAGGCTCACGCCAGCGCCTCCGCGGGAAGCGGGTCGGTCTCGCGTTCGGTCGCCAGTTGTTGCACCAGTTCTATCACACGCTGCTCGTTATCGTTGAACCGCAGGTACACGCCGCGCCAGCGCTCCAGCTTGGACGGGCGGGAGAACGGGCTAAGCTTAACACCTTCCGGGTCCTGATAGCAACGGCGAACGCGAGACCACTTGAGGGAGACCGCGCCAGACAGCCAGTGCGCGTGGGCGCCCTCGCCGTCCAGCCGGTAGGACACGGGGAACAGGAAGTCGCCGATCGAGCCGACGAGCATCAGCGCCGCCGCCACACAGAACACCCAGTTGCGGAAACCGAGGTAGGCAAGGGCAACCGTGGCAGCGATGAACAACACAGCGGCGGCAGCCTTCGCCGGCTGCCGAGCGGCGAGGTGGACCCGCCAAGTGAACGGGAGAGCCGTGTCCGTGATCGGCGCCGCCACGCTCATGGGCGTTCCCCATGGTCGGGGGCTCTCATTTGGGCTTCCGACCGAGGTACACCGGCGCCCCGGTCTTCAGCGACCGCTCCATCGCGCAGATCCCGGCTACCGCCTGCGCGGCCTCTGCGGGCGACACCAGCGGCTCGCCCCCGAAGCGGATGCAGTCCACGAAGTGGGTCAACTGGTGACGGAGCGCGCCGTAGCTGAGGCCGGCTACCTCGGGGCCATACGTGACATCGGGATGGTTGACCGGTCCCGAGGTGGCAACCCGCACGGCATTGGCGCTGCCGTCGACGAACACGGTGCCGTTGGTGCAGACGATCTCCGCCTCGGCTTCCAGCTTCCCGTAGCCGCGGGGCAACACCCACGAGGCCTCCAGGGAGGCGATGACGCCGTTCTCGTAGCGGACCAGCGCGAGGTACGTGTCGTCGGCGTTGTCCAGCACGCGGCGCGTCGATTCGCAGTAGACGCGCTGGAGCTTGCTGCCGACGCACCAGTTCATGAAGTCCAGATCGTGGATGCCAAGGAAGAACAGCACCGAAGTGCGCCCGCCAAGTCGGTCTGCACTCGCCATTTGATTGTTGCGCCGCACGGTCAGGTGGACAATCTCGCCCACGTCGCCCCGGGCAACTGCCTCGCGCGCCACGTGGTACCGAGGATCGAAGCGGAGAATCTGCCCGACGGTGAGCTTGCGGCCCGCCAGCTCGGCGGCGCTCGCCATCTTTGTGCAGTCCGCAACGGACGTGGCGAAGGGCTTCTCCACGAACACGTGCTTCCCGGCCGAGAGCGCGGCCAACACCGGGTGAAGGTGCGCGTCGTCGGGGGTGCACACGGCAACCAGGTCGATGTCCGCGCGCGCGACCAACTCGTTGTAGTCGCCGAATGCCTTGGCGCCGAAGGTCTTGGCCACCTGCGCGCAGCGCGTCTCGTTCAGGTCCGCCACGCCGATCAGGCGGACGTGCTCCAACTGCGAGTAGACCTTCGCGTGCTGCTCACCAAACACGCCAACGCCAACGACGCCGACGCCGAGCTTCTTGGGCATAGCTTTCCCCTTCTCGTGCACGCCGCTCGGACGAGCAGCGCTGCTCAGCGGAGGCGCTCCAGCAGTTCCTTTGCGCGGGTGATGTCGCCGAGGCGATCCTCACCGGCCTCGCGCTCGATGACCAGCGGACCGGCGTAGCCGATCTCCTTCAGCTTGCCGAGGTACCGCTCGACACCGACGGCGCCGGCGCCCAGCGGGACTTCCGTGCCAAGCTGTCCGGCCACGGTCGGCCATTCGCCGTCCTTGCAGTGGACGTGGAGGACGTGGTCGCGCAGCACCTCCAGCGCCTCGATCGGATCGCCGGTACCGTAGAGAATCATGTTGGCCGGGTCGAAGTTGACGCCCACGTTGTCGCGCCCGACGGCGGCGAGGAACTCCTTCATCGCCGGCCCGGTCTCCTGCCCGGTCTCCATGGCGAAGCGCATGCCCTTCGGCGCCAGGTAGTCGGCGATCTCCTGGACGGCGTCCACCAGGCGGTGATGGCCGGGGTCGGCGGGATCCTCGGGCATCACGCCGATGTGGGTCGTCAGAATCGGCACGCCCAGGTTGGCACCGAGGTCGGCAACCAGCTTGGTCAACGCCATTCGCTCCGCCAGGAACGCCTCCGGCAACAGCCCGACCGTGCCGCGCACGGCATCCTGATCCGCGTAGCTCTCGCCAGGATAGGCAGCGCAGATGGCCGACGGCACCACGCCGCACTCCTGCAGGCACGCGGCAATGCGCTGGTACGCGTCGCCCTGGTACCACTCGTCCGCCAACGGCCCAATCTGGACGACACCGAGGCCGAGCTCCTTCGCCTTGGCGAGGGCAGCCAACGGATCGTCTATTCGCATGGAGTTGGTGAAGACGCCGACTTGTAGGGGTTGCATGTAGTTCACTCCTCGATCTCAGCTTCCGCGCCGGTCCTGCGACGGGCGAGCAGCTCGCGCAGGTTGAGTTGCAGCCCGGGAAAAAGCTGCGGCTCGAAGGTCTCGCCCATGTCGGCGCCGCCAACATGGAGGTAGGCTTCGCCACTGAGCCGCAGTTCCTCGACTACCAGCGCCTGGGGATCCACGAGCCAGTACCACGACACGCCTTCCCGGGCATAGTTGGTCAGCTTGGTCAGCCGGTCCCGCCCCACGGTCCCGGGTGAGGCGATCTCCACCACGAGGTCCGGCGCACCGTGGACGCGGCCAGTGTCGTCTGAGTAGCGATCCGCGTGCTCCTCGGTGAGAAACACGAGGTCGGGTGCGTAGGCGCGGCGCGGCGACAACTCGACGTCGATCTCCGGCCAGACTTCGCCCCCTCCATGCTCGTCAAGATATCCGTCCACTGCTCGCAACAGCACGCGAAGCGCGCGTTGATGCTGACCATGCGGTCTCGCCATCTCAGTCACCTCCCCGTCCTCGAATTCATAATACGGCGGCCCCTCTGGCAGCTTCCAGAACTCCTCGATCGTCATCCGGCGCCCGGTCTCTGGCAGAACAGCAGTCTCAGCCAACATGGTTGTCTCACCTCCCTGCGAACGCGGGGTCACAGCCGGTGGCTCAGCGGAGCCGTGGTCGGATACAGGTCCCGGTAGATTGCGTACTTGTCGCGGTACGCCGCTTCCCTGTCGGGACGCGGCTCGTACACCTGCTCGACCGAGACGACGGACTGCGCCGCTTCGGCTACGGAATTGTAGCGGCCGACCGCGGCGCCCGCAAGCACTGCGGCGCCCAGGCAGGCGCACTCGGTGACGTTCAGCCGGGCGACGGGCATGCCGAAGATATCCGCCTTCAATTGCAGCCAAACCGGCGACTTCGCCCCGCCGCCGATGGCGCGCAACTCGCGGAGCGTGACGCCGGCTTTGCGGAGCAGCTCCAGGTTGAGCCGCATCTCGTAGGAGAGGCCGTCGAGCAGCCCTTTGATGAGTTCGCCTTTGGTGGTGGAAAGCTGCAGCCCGAAGAAGGCGCCCTTTGCCTTCGGGTCCATCCAGGGGGTGCCGGTGAGAGTGAAGTGCGGCAGCACGAGCACCGGTGAGGGTTCGTCGGCGCACTGGCGGAGCAGGACGTCGTAGACATCCTCACCGGCGCGGCGCGCTTCCTCCACGTCCGCCTGCCCCAACGTGTCGCGGAACCACTTCAGCAACGACCCGCCGGTGAAGTTGAACGCCAGGGAGACGTACATGCCGGGCACGGTGTGATCGTAGCAGCAGAGGTTACTGCGCAACATGCCGTCGGTGAGCACCAGTCGGCTGAAGGCCGGCGTGAGGCACTCGACCGTGCCGGTGGCGTCCATCGCCATGCCGTCCTCCACGCAGCCGGAACCCAGCGCGCCGCAAGGCTGGTCGTGGCCGCCGGTCACGAGCTTCACGCCTTGAGGCAACCCGAGCGACTCCGCAACCCCGGCCGCGATCGTGCCCACTTCGGTTCCGGCGGGCACCGGTCGGGACAGCTTTTCGGTCTGGAGCCCGGCGAGGTCGAGCAGCTCCTCCGACCACTGCTTCGTGTTCACGTCGAACAGCATCATCGTCCCGGCGAGGGAGTAGTCGATAGCCGGCTCAGCGCCCAGCCGCCACAGCGTGTAGTCGCCGTAGCCGAGGAACTTCCAGGTTCTGTCGTACGCCTGCGGCTCGTGCGTTTTCAGCCACATCAGCTTGTGGGCGGTGTACATGATATTGAGCGGCCGCCCGGTGATCCGGAAGATCCGCTCGCGACCGACCTCCGTGTCCCACCAGTCCACTTCCTCCTGCCCGCGGGCGTCGAAGCCGAGAATGCTGTTGCGGACGATCTGCCCGTCGCGCGCGACCGGCGCGGTGGCTTCGCCGAGGCACGACACGGCCAACGCCTCGACCGGGTCGGCGCTGCCGGCATTTGCCACCGCCTCGCGGATGGCTTCGGCCGTCAGCTCCCAGACCTGTGTCGGATCCAACTCGATCCAATCAGGGCGCGGATGCAGCAGTGGATACTCCCGGTAGCCCTGCCCGAGAATCCCGCCGTCCTCCCTGAACACGATTGCTTTCGCGCCGGTCGTGCCGACGTCCAATCCGAGTAGACTCATGGGTGCCAACTCCTTGCCCTGACGACGCTCCTCAGGGGTTGCTCCGGGCGATTATAGCCGGAATCCGAGGTCGTCGCGGCGGCGCCTCCGACGCCTGCTGGGGCAGCCTCCGCGCGCGAGAACGGCCAACCGTTCCTTGCCCCGCCTCCCCGCCGGTGATATACTGCCACGCTACGACAACCTAGTTCGATACGCAAGCGGGAAGCCGTTCGGGAATGCTCCGGACGGTTCGGGAAGACGGTGAGAAGCCGTCACGGCCCCGCCACTGTAACCGCCGACGCTCGCTGCCGGGAGGACCGCCTCCAGCCACTGCTCACCTGAGTGGGAAGGCGCAGCGCTTCGTGCACCCACTGCGCACGCGGATGACGCGGAAGTCAGGAGACCGGCCCACTTGCCGTTGTGCACCGAGCACGCTCTGCGTGCGGCGCGCGACAACGACACCTCGAGGGAGGCGAAGTCGGTCTTGGATTCTCTTGCGCAATCCGGCCGCCCGCGATGGGCGGCTTTTCTTGTCTTATCGGCCTTGCCCGTACTGGTCACTGCAAACCTGGTCGGCTGCAGGGGCAGGTCCCCGGCAACCAGCTCCACCCGGCACGGAAAGTCAGCCACCGGGTCCACGCCCGTCAGCAACTCCTCCGTCGCGTTCCCACTTACGCTGACAGACGACAAGGGCAAGCGCTGGACCTTCGACAAGCCTGCGCGGCGGATTGTCTCCCTCGCGCCGAGCGTCACCGAGCTGTTGTTCGCCATCGGCGCGGGCGACAAGGTGGTGGGCGTCACCAACTACTGCGACTACCCGCCGGAAGCCAAGGGCAAGGAGAAGATCGGCGGCTTCAAAGACCCCAGTCAGGAGCAGGTGGTCTCGCTGAACCCCGACGCGGTGATCGCGTCCCGCGGCACCCCCGACCCGATCATCGAGGAGCTGTCGGCAACGGGGATGAAGGTGTTCTGCGTCGACCACGAAGACATCCGGCGCATGTTGGCGTCGTTCTCTTCTGTCGGCAAGATTGCCGCGTGTTCCCACCGAGCGGAGAAGGTCCGGAAGCAGCTCGCGGGCCGCTGGGACGCCGTGCTTGCGAAGACCAGACCGTTGAAGCCCGCCCAACGCCCACGCCTGCTCTACGTGGTCTGGGCGGAACCGTTGTTCACCGCCGGCCCGGGCAGCTATGCCAACGAGCTGATCGAGGCCAGCGGCGCTGTGAACATCGCCGCCGACGCGGAGTCCGACTGGCCGCAGTACTCGCTCGAAGCGGCCATCGCGAAGGACCCGCAGGTCCTGCTCCTGGCGGCCGGGCCTATGAGTGGGTTCGACGTAATCCGCGAGAAGAAGCTGGCAGAGCTGAAAGCGGACAAGCGCTGGCGCAACGTGTCGGCAGTCAAGGACGGCCGCCTGATCGTCTTGGATGAAGACCACCTTGGTGTGCCGGGGCCGCGACTCATCGACGGTCTCAAGGAGCTGGCGAGCGCCCTTCACCCGGACCTGTTTCGGAAGTCGCCGCAATGAACACGGAGCCCCCCCCCGCTTTGGAGCTGGACCGGGCAACGGCCGGGTATGAAGGCTCGGTCGTCTTGGACGGATTGTCGCTCGCCGTCGCTTGCGGCGAGTTGGTCGGCGTCATCGGCCCCAATGGGTCGGGCAAGAGCACGCTGGTCAAGACGCTGAGCGGGTGGCTACCCCTCATGTCGGGGCGGGCGTTGGTGCAGGGCAAGCCGGTGGGGCAATACTCAGCCGCTGAGCGGGCGAAGACCGTCGCCGTTGTCGCCCAGAACGCGGAGCTGCCCTTCGCCTTCTCCGTCTGGGATGTCGCGTCGATGGGGCGCTATGCCCACCTCGGCCCGTTCCGGTCTGAGACCCGCCAGGACCGCGAGATTGTCGAGCGGAGCCTCGAGCTGACCGGCTGCGCCCGGCTAAGAGACCGACTGATCACGAACCTCAGCGGCGGCGAACGCCAACGAGTGATGGTTGCCCGCGCGCTGGCACAGCAGGCTTCCATCCTCCTGCTGGACGAACCGACGAATCATCTCGACCTCCACCACCAACTCGGCTTCGCTCGGCTTCTGCTGGAGCTCCACGAGACCGAGAAGCTGACGGTGCTCTGGGTCTCCCACGACCTCAACCTGGCCAGCGAGTTCTGCGAGCGGCTGCTCCTGATCACCGAGGGCAACGTGACCGCCGATGGACCACCGGCCGACGTGCTCACCGCCGACGTGATCCACCGAGCGTATGGCCTCCGCGTGCCGGTCCAGCCGAACCCCTTGACCGGGCGGCCGCAGGTCATTCTGGCGAACCAGCGCCGCGCGGCGACGGCAGCCCAGGGGGGCGACGCAGCATGAGCGACTCCCGCGGCCGGGCGTGGCCGTTCCGCGCATGGATGGCGGCGTCGCTGCTGGCCTTGGTGCTGGTTTGCAGTCTTTCCCTCGGTCTGGGCGCTTCCCACCTGGCCCTGGGCCGCGTCTGGGGGATCTGCTGGGAATGCGCGCGCAGCCTGTGCACCGGTCAAGGACTGCCGACAGACCCCGACCACACCATCGTGCTGCAGATCCGCTTGGTCCGGGTGGTCCTCGCCTGCCTGGTGGGGGCCGCCTTGGCGCTGTCGGGCACCATCATGCAGGCGCTGTTCCAGAATCCCATGGCGGATCCGTACCTTCTGGGCATCTCCGCCGGGGCTTCGCTGGGCGCCGTGGCCGCGATGACCATGGGCATCGAGTTCACAGCGGGAGGCATGGGAGCCACTTCGGTGCTGGCATTCGTCGGGGCGCTGGCCATCGCGGCCGTGGTCTACGCGCTGTCTGTCCACAGCGGGCGCGTGCACACTGGCACGCTGCTGCTGACAGGGATCGCGTTGGGCTCGCTGGTTGCCTCGCTCACGTCGCTGATGATCATTCTGCACGACCGCGATGTGCACGGCGTGCTGTTCTGGCTGATGGGCGGACTCACCGGCCGCCGCTGGATCCATGTGGCGGCCTTGCTCCCTCAGGTGGTTCTCTGTGCCGGAGTGGGCATTGCGCTCTCGCGCACCCTCAACGTCCTGCTCATGGGCGATGAACAGGCCAGCAACCTCGGGGTCAACGTGGGTTCCCTGAAGAAGCTGCTGCTGGCGCTGGCCTCCCTGTCGGCAGCGGGAGCAGTCGCTGTCAGCGGCCTCATCGGCTTTGTGGGGCTGATCGTCCCCCACCTGTGCCGGCTGTGGGTGGGCAGCGACCATCGCCGCCTGATCCCGCTGTCGCTCGTCGTCGGCGCACTGCTCCTGGTCGGCGCCGATGCCGCTGCCCGGGTAGTCGTCGCGCCCTCAGAACTCCCCCTCGGCATCATCACCAGTGCGCTTGGGTGTCCCTTCTTTCTCTACCTGCTACGCCGGCACGGGCCGCGAGGTATGTGACCGAGATCTTGGGTGGCGCAACAGGGCCTGGCACGGAGCGCTGCACGTGAACAATGCGAGCGGTTAGACTGTCTTAGGAACCACTCGTGTTCGCGCTTCGCCCAAACACCTTGACCGAGGGGAACGCGGGGACGACGTCGGGGCAGACTTGTGTGTCTGCCCACGGTGTATCAATGCGTCTGCCCTGAGCGGGGCGGGCGCGCGGGCACCGCCCCTACGCGCTGCACCTCGCGTCCTCCAAGACGACAGGGAGACGCGAAACCTCCGCGTCCGTTCGCGGGTATCAGTTCTTGCTGTGAGCGAAATGACCCGAACCCAACAGGACTCTCCGGCGAGCCTCCCCACACCACTCAGCGGCGCGAGCGCGCTCGTGCTGCGAGCAGGCCGCAGCCCCGTGGTGCTCGCCCTGCTCCTCGGGCTTTTCGGGGCGGTCCGCCTTCCGGTCGCCGAGGAGACGCCGCACTACACCTGGGTCGAGCAGAGCTGCGCCCCCGCCTACGACTGCCGCTTCGCCTACGTCCCGCTGAAACACCGGAGCGACTTCGTCTTGGCGATTGACCACCAGCCCAACGGGGACCACTATCGCCTCACTGTGGGGCGAACCGGACTTGAGCTTGAGGCAGTCACCAACGGCGAGGTCACGCAGTTGGGCAGGGCCCGTGGGTACCGGCCCCGGAGCTTCACCCAGGAGATGGAGGTCGTCGTGAAGCGGCGCCCCGGCACCATTGCAGTCGTGCAGGGCCCGGAAATCGTCCTCTCGGTCGTGGCCGACCAATTCGCGGAAGGCAGCCTGGGGTACCTCGGCACCCTTGGCGACGAGTCACAGCCGGAAGTGCGCTACCAGCCGGTAGCCGAAGTGCACTTCGCCGACGACTTCATGCGTGCAGCCTCCGATAGCAGTGCCTGGCAGCAGCGTTCCGGGCGCTGGGTCATGAATAGCGTGAGCAGATTGGGCAGTAAGCCCACGATGAGCTCCAACCCATTTTGCGTGGTGAACAGGGCAAAGGACCGTTCGCTGTTGACGGCGGGCGACTGGTTCTGGGACGACTACGCGGCCAGCGCTTCTGCCCGGGCGGAAGGCGACGGCTGGCTCGGGATTGCCGCCTACTGCCGGAGCGAGAGCAACTACCTGCTGTTTCGCTGGAGCAGCAGCAGGCAGGTGGGCGGCGGCCTTAAGCAGCTCGTAGCCGTCACGGACGGGCGCGAGTGGGTCCTGGCGGCGGCGGCAGGCGGGTACCAGTCCGAGCAGTGGTACCGCCTGGCAATCAAGGCCACGGACGCCTACGTCGGCGGGTACATCGACGACAGAGAAGTCCTCCGCGCCCGCAACGACTCCTTTGGCGGCGGACCTATGGGACTGTTCACGGAGGGGCTGGACCTGGCGTACTTCGATGACGTGGTCGCCCAGTCGTGCCGGGATGTGTACGATGATTTCGACCGGCCGGGCGGCCTCAAGTGGACCACCGTTGGCGGGGCCTGGCGCTGCGACCGCGGCCGGTTCTTGAGCGCGCCTTGTCGAGACGACGCTCCGGCAATGGTCGTCGCCGGTGAGCGCGACTGGCGGGACTACGCTGCCACGGCTACGTTCACTGCGGAGGGCACCGGCGCGGTTGGGCTTGCGGTGAACGTGCAGAGCCCGGAGGACTACCTCTTGCTGCAAGCAAGCGAAGCGGCAGGAGGAGGAGCCCGAACGGCGATCTCCCTCGTTGTGGTCGAAGCAGGGAAGAGACAGGTCAGGAGTCAGCATGTCGTCGAGGGAGCGCTCTCCGGCAGCCACTCTCTCAAACTCACCACCGACAACGGCTACCTGGCCGGCGAATGGGACGGCCGGCGCGTGGTCGAGGCAATCGACTTCAGTTGCCGGCCGGGCAAAGTGGCGCTGCTGCATGCGCAGAAGAGTCCCGTGCTGTTTGAAGACCTGGGGGTGGAGTTCGTCGGCGAGGCGGAGACCGTCGAGCAGCCCGCGGTCGCCGAAAGCATGGTGACCGACAACCTGATGGTGGACTGGTCGTCCCCGCAGGGCGCCTGGCGGCGCCCCGATCCGGGTTCGGGCGGAGTGCGGTGGCATCGCGGTACGTTCTTCGACGATGCTGTACTCAAGCTTCCCTTGACCCAGGCGCGGACCCGACAACTGGAGATCATCCTGGCAGGAGAGAAGGGGCGCGCCGATCAGGGCTACCACGTTCTCTTGGACGGCGCGGGTAGCTGCACACTCTCGAAGCTTGGCAAGCAACTCGGCAGCGCGGTCCTGCCTGCCGACGGCGACTCGCTGTGGATCGGGCTGCGCGGCACCGTCGTCACGGTCACGGTCGAGGGCACCGCGCCCCTGCTGCACTACCTCGATGACACGCCGCCTTCCGGGCACTTGTTGGGCCTCGCCTCAGGTTCAGCGGGCGTGGACTTTGCCTCACTTGAGGTGTCGTCCCGGAACATGCTGGACTACGTGTTCACGCGCGCCCCGGTGGACTGGTACGTTCAGCGCGGCCTATGGGGCACCACGACTCGCTGGAACTGCAAGAAGGACTGGTCGTTCTTCGGTGCCCACAAGTACGCCGACTACTGCGTGCCGACCATCTGGAGCAAGCAGGCGTTCCGGGGCGACTTGGTGCTGGAGATGTACGCCGGCCTGCCCATGGACACCAGCCCCAACCCGGGCTACACGGATCCCAGCAACCTCAACTGCACGCTGTTCGGCAATGGCCGCGACCTCAGCAGCGGGTACAGCTTCATCTACGCGGGTTGGCACAACACTCGTTCGGTCCTCTTCCGCCAGGCCCAGGAGGTGGGCGCCAGCACACGGCACCACTTCGTCAACCCCATCAGCAGCAACCCGGCGTTCCATCGCCACTGGTTCTACATCCGGGCTGAGAAGATCGGCAACCGCCTGACGTACTCCGTCGACGACAGCCCCGTCGCGGAGTACGTGGACCCCGACCCGCTAACTGCCGGCCGCGTCGCGCTGTGGAGCTTCAACAACGGGCTCATGGTCGCTCGGGCCCGGATCTGGTTCCAGGAGAAGACCGAGGGGTCGCGCTTCCCGGAGCCGTTGGATCGGCCGAAGGCCAGACCGCGTACACTCAGCGTCCGCAGTGGCCTCTCCTGCACCTTCGAGCGCGATCTGGGTACCTTCGACACAACGGGCCTGCCTGCCGATGCCGCCCTCTTGGAGCGCGACTCGTCCACCAGCGCCAAGGGCCGCTACAGCCTCAAGGCGACCAACTCCACCTCGGGCGGCTCATTCGCTTTCTGGGCCGCCAATACCGAGCTGAATCTCAACGAAGCCCCGTATCTCTCCTTCGACTACCGGTTCCCGCCCGAAGCGAAGGTAAACCTCTACCTGAAGATCGACAAGCGCTACTACGCCCTCGTCCTCACCGGCGAGGAGCAGTCCGAAACGGTAGCCAGAGTGATTGGCCGGATCCCGGACTTCACCGCGGACGGGCAGTGGCACCACGCGGAGTTTGACCTGCTCGGCGCGATCAAGACGGCGTATGGCGGCCGGGTTCCGGGAGACGTGCAGTCGGTGTCCTTCGCCACTCCTCGCGGATCGTACCTATGGTGCGGGTTCGGAGGGAACCCCTGGGGTACCACGCTCAACCTCGACAACTTCTACCTGGGCGGCTACCCGAAGGGTGCGGCAGCGGGGTCGTAGGGTCCTCCGCTCCGGCACGTTTTCCACAACTCGTGGAAATCCTGTCAACAACTATCCCGCCCGGATAGCCCTGTTGCGCGCAATCACGGCAGTTGCCCACGCCCTTCCCTGACTCTCCACAGGTTGTGCCAGGAACCTTCTCGGGCTGCTCTTGCCCGCCCCACTTACGCACCGGGTCTATCCTGTTCGAGGATCTCGGGTGTCGCCATCTCGTCCACGACCGTCGCCGTCAGGAGGACCGCCAACTCCGTCTCGCCCTTCTCAAACGCCTCGCGTTTGAACAGGGCCGCGAGCAGTGGGGTCTCCTTCACGTACGGCGAATCCTTGAAGCGCTTGACCTGCTCCGGGGACACCAGCCCACCGAGCGCGAGGGTCTCACCACCGCGGACAGCGATAAAGCTGGTGATCTGGCGTACGTGGAACGCGGGAACCCTCTGCCCCTCCACCTCGACCGTCTGGCTGTGGTCCACCGAGCTGACTTCCACGCGGATCCGGAGGGCGATGTGACCGCCCTCCATGACGGATTCCGGAATCAGCGTCGCGTGGATGCCGAACGGGCGGTGCTCGACCTGCGGTTTGGGCTTCTGTCCCGGTAGCCCACCGTCTTGCTCCTCGGTCTGGTTCCCGGCCTTCGAAATGGGGACCAGACCGCCGACCACCAACTCCGCTCGCGTGCCCACCAGAGCCCGCAGGGTCGGTTCTGACAGCACCCGGGCGTCGCCGCTCTTTACCAGCGAGTCGAGGCACTTGAGCAAGCGGGCTGCCCTGTCCTTCGGGTCGGCGGAGAGATCCAGCCGCGCCTCATCCAGTAGCGACCCGAGGCGCATGGGATAGGCCGGCGACTCTCCTGCGGCAGCCCTGTACGAACCGGACTCCAAGGTCGCCCAGATGACGCCCAGCTTCTTCAGCCCGTCCTTGCTGATCTCCAAGATCCGCATCTGGCAGTCCACCTGCTGAGCGGGACCCTTGGTCTTGCGCCCCGCGTCAGGCGCAGGCTCAGCCCACACCCCGGTCGTCACGCACCCCACCGCCCCGAACGCCACGATCGCCCACCGGCTACGTCTTCCCCTGTTGCTCACCTTCCTTTGGACTAGCGTGCCGCTGGCATTCTACTCGGTTGGGCGCGACCCCGCAAGCCGATGGGGGAGCCGTGCGCCAGGCGCTACAGTTCCAGCGGCCGGCACAGGTCTCCCTGGTCGGCCGACACGTACCCGCACCGCTCGCAGAGATACGCCGCTCCCTTGGCCTTCTTCGCCATCTTCTTGACCTTGCCCTTGGCTGCGAGTCCGCAGATCTTGCCGGCTTTCGCGCGGCCTTGAAGGGCCTTCGTTGCCCGTCCCTTGCTGGTGGAGTCGTCGTTGCCCATGGGGTGTTTGTGTCTCCTTCAAGAATGCGTCGTCAAGCCGAGCCGCGACGGGGTACTCAAGCGAAACGCGAGCATGAGTGAGTCCCACTCAGAGGTGGTTGGCGGGTCTGCTGATCCCGGCCGGTGCGCGGGTCTGAAGCGTTGATCGCAGTTGAGAGGATGACGCTTCGCAAACCGGCAGTGAACGCACGAGTCAGCGCACCCCTCAAGCGCCTCGCCGCCCCCGGGACTTCAGTGGAACGTCCGCCACACCTGGTACGGCCACCCCGCGAGGAGAAGGCACAGTACCACGCGCTCCACAACCTGCCACCACCTACTGGGTCTCGGGTCCGGGAGTTCCCTGCGCGCCGCAGCCATGCCCAACAGCGCCAGTCCCACGAGGATGGTTGTCGCAAAGAGCAGCGCGCCCACCGGCTGCGTTGCGGCGCCCTCGCGAATCCGCCCGTGGGCAATGAACGCAAATGAGGTGGTCATGCCGCAGAACGGGCAGGGGATGCCGGTCAGCGTCTTCAGCGTGCACGGCGGTAGCCACAACTGGCAGTGTGTCCCGTAGCCGCGGGCGTCCGAGGTGAGGCCCCGAGCGACCAGCGCGGGAGCCAGGAACGCGAGCCCCAGGAGTGCACACGCCAGTGGCCCGAAGGTGCGTCGGGGCGCCGCAAGGGCGGGGGCGGCTTGTTCCACTCCCGTCATCGGTAGTCGCCCGGACCGGCCAGGAGGACGCACAGAAGCGCGATTGGGCAGCAGAAGAAGCCGAACAACGCCCAGCCCCACGGGTTGCGACCTTTGGTGCTGGCGAGGTACCCGCACAGAAGCGCACCGAGGATCGCGCCGCTGCCGCCTCCGCCGGCAACGACCTCGCGGCTTGCGGCCAGTGCAGGTGCTGCGCCTGCGAGCAGCCCAAAGACCACGCAGGCTGCCATGCACAGGAATGTGCTCCTCATGTCGTGTCCCTCTCCTCAGTTCGCTGCCGCCGCATGCGGCAAGAGCTTGATCGGCAACTCGAACTCCAGCTTGTCGGGCGGCAGGCAGTTGGTTTCGTTACATGCCTGGTAGCTCAACGTCGCCTTAACGGTGAGGTTCTGCTTCGCTCCCAGAAACGTCAACTCGGCGCGGACAGGCAATGTGCCAGCGTAGCCGGAGAGCTGCTCGTCGAATCCTGCGACGTGGAGCGGCGTCGCCTTGGGTAGCGGCAGAAGGGTGATCTGCACACCGTCCACCGGCTCCACTGTGAGCTTGGTCGGGTACATCCCTGCCGGGATCGGCTCGCCGTAGGTGTGCCAGCCGGTCTCGATCTCGACCTCGACATTCAGGCCGACGACCTGCCCGGTGCGAAAAGTGGGCGAGTCCAGCCAGGCCGTCGCCTTTACGTGCTTGCCCTCCCGGATGACTGCCCCCGACCGGTCAGCCGGTGCCAGATGGAACTCGGACGTGAGCACCGCCAACGGAACGTCGCGCACCTTGTAGTCCACGTAGAACTTCCGCTCGATCACCACCCCGGACTCGTCGAGCAGGAAGGAACCGGGGTAGGCGACGCCGTAGATCTGGTGCCCCTCAGGGATCTCGGTGTTGACAATGCCCAGTTTGCGGATCACCTGGCTGCCTGGATCGCCCAACAGCGGGTACGTGAGGTCGTACTTCGCCGAGAACTTCGCCATGGTCTCCGGCGAGTCATACGACAGGGCGAAGACTTGAATGCCGTTGCGCTCGAATTCAGGACGGGACTGCTGCAACTCGACCAGTTGCGTGCGGCAGTACGGTCACCACGAGGCGCTGCGGACGACCAGCAGATAGGCCTTCCGCCCGCCGCGCGCTTCGTGGAACGAGACAAGCTTTCCGTTCTGGTCCGCAAGCGAGAAGTCCGGCATTCGGTCGCCGACTTTGGGGGCGTCGGGCAGGTCGCGGAGTTGCTGCGCCGAAGGCTGCTTCACCTCCGCTTGCGCTTGGCTTGGAGCCGTGGTTGCGGCCAACAGCAGGGCGAGTGCGGGGAATGCGAGTCTGGGCATGAAGCGGTGCCTCCTACGAGAATGCGCTACCAATCCGAGCCGCGACCGTGAGGGAGCGCGTGAGCCGTCGTCGTTGCGGACCAAGTCAGCCTGTCACGCGCTCCCTCACGGTCGCGGCTCGGATTGGCTCCCTCTCTCACTTGCCGGGGCGTCCAAGCGAAGTGCGAACATGGGTGATTCCTATCATGACCGATTGCGCTCGCTCCGGAAAGCGGGCCGCAGGCCCCGCGCGCCCTCAGTGCTGCCGTAGCTTCGGCGGCTTCCCGTCCCTCCTCGCAGGGCGCGCGCCGCCCGCGGCGAATAGAGCCGAGCCAAAAGGCCATCATCCCCGATGCCAACAATACCTCCCAAGCCTGCCGCCGCCCGCCTCGCCCGCATGAGGCGCGTCCTGACCCTACAGCGCCCCGACCGCATGCCCTGTAGCGATTGGGCAATGATCGAGTACCGCAAGGACCTCTACCACCTCGGCGACATGGAGTTCGTGCCGGAGCCCGGCAAGGTAGGCGTCTCGGCCGATGGCACACGCCGCTTCACCCGGGATGGCGGCGTCTGGGCGGTGAACGCCGGCCGCAAGTACCGAGAGTACGAGGACGTGCTCAATGTCAACCTCGACCAGTTCCCGGTGGAGGCGGTTGCCGACCCGCTGCTGACCGAGATGTCCCGGCTGATGGCGGAGCAGTCGCACACCCACTTCGCCGTTCCGATGCACTACGCGACGTTGGTTACCCGGGCGACCATCGAGTTCGGCTGGGAGCCGTTCCTCACGGCGGCGGCGTTGGAGCCAGCGCGCTTTGGGCGGATTCTCGACCGGTTCGGCGAAGCGTCGTTAGCCGTAGCGACAGGCTGGGCGCAGACCGATGGCGTCGAGCTGGTCTGCATTCACGACGACATCGCGGCGACCCGCGGGCCGCTCATGTCCCCTGAGTGGTCACGCCGGTACGTGTTCCCCTGGTACGAGCGGATCTTCGCTGCAATCCACGCCCGCGGCCGCAAGGTGCTGTACATGTGCGACGGGAACTACCTGCCAGTGCTCGACGACATTCTTGCGGCCGGGCCCGACGGGCTGTACATCGAGTCCTCCTCGATGGACCCGAAGCCGTTCATGCGCCGCGCCGGCAAGGACAAGCTCTACCTGATCAAGACCGATTCCCGCAACGTGGACTTCGGCACGCCGGCCGACATCCGGACCGAACTCGAAAGGCTCCGTGCACTGCACGGTGAATTCCCGGGGATGATGCTCTACCGCGGCGGCGGCAACCCGCGGTCGGGAAACGCGGCAGCGTTCGAGGAATGCTACCAGAACCTGCTGGTGTACTGAGGTGAAGCACCCATGGACCTGAACCAGAAGCTCGAACACTACCATCGCGCGGCCGTCAAAGCCGTCGAGTTCCAGCTCCGCCACCAACAGCCGGACGGCGGCTACATCTGGGAGGGCTACGCCAACGACGCCTTCCACAAGCAAGCCTACTCGTGGGCCATGTCAGGTTACTACGGCAACGCCCACCGCCTGCTCAACTGGGTGAAGGCGGAGCGGCTGGAACCGGACGGGCAGCTCAAGGCGTACAACGGCGACTGCTACAAGCACTCCTGGTTTCTCCAGGGCGCGCATCGGTTGGGCCGGTTCGACCTGACGTATCCGGTGATGTCGTTCCTTGAGACGGTGCAGGCACCGTGCGGTGGGTACCCTCTCCTCGCGAAGGACGAGCGGGTCCGTTCGCTGGCGACGGCGTGGACCGGTGTGTCGGCACTGCTCATGGGCCGCATGGACATCGCCCAGAGAGTGGCGGACTGGTGCGTGAACCTGCTCGAGCAGCAGCCGGACGAATCGCGTTTCTACTGCCAGACCACCAGAGACGGCACGCTCTGCACCGACGGCGAGTTCATCGACACGGCGAAGACGAAGCAGAGCTACTGGGAGATCAGCCTGCCCATGCAGCACATGTGTCGCATGTGCATGGCCACCGGACAGCAGCAGTACCTGGACTATGCCGGCCGATTCTTCGAAGTCAAGCTCCGTTGCGCCGAAGACAACTACTCCTTCGTCGGCAGCGGCAAGAGCAGCCTCGCTGCGGCGCTCTACTACCTGCTCACCGACGACAAGCGCGCCCGCGACTGCTGCATCCGCTACTGTGACTTCCTCGTGGAGACCCAGCGCAAAGAGGGCGGCTGGCGCGACGCCGATTACGGCGAACCGGACATTCCGCTCATCTACCTTGACCACGCCGCCGAGTTCGGCGTGTGGCTGCAGGAGAACGCGGCGATTCTCGCCAGCAAGCAGTGAGCAGCGGAGGCGACCGGTTCGCCCGCGACAAGCAGGGAGGTCTCAACACATGGACGAGAAGCTGCGGTTCGGTCTGATCGGGTGCGGCGGACAAGGGCGCTACCTGTCCGAGGCACTCAGTCTCACGAAGCAGGCGGACTTCGCGGCCTGCGCCGATCTCGATCTGGAGCGCGCAGCAACTGCCGCCCAGCAGTGCGGGTACCGGGAGACCTTCGGCAGCGCCGCGGAGATGCTGTCGAATACTGACCTCGACGCCGTCATCGTGGCGACAATCCACGATCAGCTCCAGCCGTGCGGCCTGGCCGTGGTCGAGGCCGGCAAGCACCTGTTCATCGAGAAGCCGATGGCTCTGACTGCGGCCGATGGGCAACGGCTCGTGGACGCCGCCAGGGCAAAGAACGTCAAGGTGATGGTCGGCTACACGCTGCCGTTCCTCTCGACGCGCCGGAAGCTGAGGCAGCTTCTGGACGAGGGCGCCGTCGGTGAGCTGGCGCATGTGTTCGCCGGGCAGCTCATCGGCGGCATGGGCGGCTGGCTCGGTCAGCCGGAACACGGCGGCGGGCCGCTGTTCTACATCGGCACGCACGTCCTCTACCAGGTGCTCGACGTGGTGCGGCGGAAGGCGGAGCGGGTCTACGCTGAGGTCACGTTGACGGACGCTGGCGTGGACCGTGAATGCCTGTTCACCGTGCGGTTTGAGGGCGGCGTCGTCGCACAGATCGCCACCTCGCAACGGCTGGGCGGGCGATATGGCTGGATCGACGTCCTCGGCTCGGCCGGTCGCGTGCGGTCGGAGTGGGAGAGCCCCGACGTGTTCGTCCAGAGCACCGCGATCCCGGCGTATCGCCAGGAGACGCTGATCCGCGTCCCCGACGAATCCGTCGGCCCCAAGGTGGCGCTGGGCGACAAGGCGAGCGTCACGGGCTTCAAGTACGTCCGAGCGTGGGCGGAGGAGTTTGCCGACTTCCTCGCCGCCATCCGCGAAGACCGCGACCCCGCGGTCACCGGCGAAGATGGCGTGCGCGTGTTGGAGATCACCGACGCCGTGTTCGAGTCGGGGCGCACGGGACTGCCCGTGGCGCTGTAGAAACCGCCCACGTGCCCCACGGTCCAGCAGGCTGCGAGCGCAAGCACCGCACAACGGGACGCCCGAACTCGTTCGGGGGAGCAGGCAGGCTGCTCAGTACGGCCACTCCCGCGTCAGCGGCTGTTCAATCCTGAGCATCCGGCCGAGTAGAGCCTTCCGCGCGTCCGCCAGCGCGCCGGCGTAGGTCGGGTCGGCGGCGACGTCGCGGTACTCCCAGGGGTCGGTATCGAGGTCATAGAGACGCTCAACTCCACTGGCTTCGGCGACGTAGCGGAACCCGGGCAGGCGAAGCGAGCGCCAGCCGTGATGCTCGCACAGCGCCAGCGAGTCGCCTTCGCAAGTGGTGCAGTCAGCGGGTACAGGCAGTTGGTCGCCTTGGACCTGCGGCGGGATCGGGACGCCGGCCAGGCGCAGGAGCGTGGGCACGAGGTCGACGCACTCGACGAGATCGCTCACCCTCCTCCCCGCGGCGCCGCCCAGGGCTTCCGGCACTCGGAAGAGGAGTGGCACGCGGCTCACCACATCGGGCGCCCAATGGCCCTTCCCGTACCGCAGATGCTCGCCGAGCCACTCGCCGTGGTCGCTGGTGAACACCACGATGGTGTTGTCGGCGAGACCCAGCTCCTCGAGGGTGTCGAGGAGGCGCCCGACCCAATGATCCACCTCGCTGATCATTGCGTAGTAGCCCTGCGTCACCGAACGGAGTTCCTCGTCGCTGAAGTGGTCGGCGGTGCGCTTGGCGTCCATATCCGGCGGGAAGGTAGGAATAGGCACGTCGGCCGGGTCGTAGAGGTCCAGGAACTCCTGTGGCGCGACCCACGGCGAGTGGGGCGAGTAGAAGCCGGCGAAGCAGAAGAACGTGTCATCCTTGTGCCGCCGCAAGTATTCGATGGTCTGCTCGCCGACGAACGCCGCCTGGGTCACGTCGCTCCGCCCCGGGAACGGACGTGCCTTCCGCGCCTCCCGCTCGGGGTGGCGAATCCCGTCCCTGACGCCGAGCAGCCGCTGCCAGTGCTCGGTGACCGGCGGCAGGCCGAGGCTCACGAAGTCCAACTGGTCGGGCGCTTTGCGCCGGACCCACGCGCGGTAGGCGTCCTCATAGCACCCGGGCTCGTCCGACAGCTCCAGGTGGTGGAAACCGTACGCCGGATGGACTTCCCGGTGGTCGCGGTTGGAGTGCGGCAGGAAGTGGAGCTTGCCGATGAGCGCGTTGTGGTAGCCGTAGTTCCGCAGCATGGCCGGGAGCGTCACCGTGTCTTCCGGCACGGTCACCGCCATGTGGGTGATCCTGAGCGCCGAGCAGTACTGCCCGGTCAGCACGCTCACGCGGCTCGGCATGCACACGGGGTTCTGTGCGAAGGCGTGGTCGAAGTTCGTGCCCTCCGCGGCGAGTCGGTCCAGGTTCGGCGTGTGAATGACGCTGTTGCCATTGGCCGCCAGCGTGTCCCAGCGTTGCTGGTCGGTGTGGATGAAGAGGATGTTGGGTCGTGTCAACGGTCTGTGTTCTCCGCGGATTGGTCTTCGCCGCGCCTGGACGCCCGAACTTGTTCAGGGGCTGCGCGCCGAGGGACCCGTGCCAGGCGACAGGAACTGCACGAGCTGGAAGCGAAGTATTACCCAGGCGAGCGTCCCCCGCAATGGCCCGCCGAGGACCACGCCACCACGAACCGGCGCGTTGGAAGTCAGGCGGAAGCCGGTTTGCCCGTGCGGAACGCTGGCGGTGGCCGAACGGCTGCCGCCTAACTTCCGGCCGGCAGGCCGTTCTCACACGAGTCAGCCATGCCCGCCCGTTGGTTGGGCACCACGGCCAATGGAAACGCCGGGCCATTCCGAGCCGCGACCGTGAGGGAGCGCGTGACACGCTGACTGTCCCCGCGACGCCGACGGCTCACGCGCTCCCTCACGGTCGCGGCTCGGATGTAGAACGCATTTTCAAGGGAGTCGCTCATGAAAGGCATCGTCTTCCTCGGCAATCGTCGCTGCGAAGTCCGCGAGGTTCCCGTCCCGGAACCGGGCGACGGCGAGGTTCAGATCCGCGTCAAGGCCACGGGCATCT
>PEVN01000250.1:41780-56000 GCA_002779825.1 Armatimonadetes bacterium CG06_land_8_20_14_3_00_66_21
GCGGGGTGGTCGAGGGGGTCGGGCCGAACGTAAAGCGCCTCAAGCCCGGTGACCGGGTGAGCGTCCACCACCACCTGGGGTGCGGAGTCTGCCCCATGTGCGCGCGCGGCGAGACGGTGGCCTGCCCCGACGACCGTTGCGTCGGTGTCTCCGTGCCCGGGTCCTTTGCCGAGTTCACCGTGGCGGCGGAGCGCAACTGCATTGTGCTGCCCGACGCGGTCAGCTTCACCGACGGCGCGTTCATGGCGTGCGTGGGAACCACCGCGTACGCGGCACTCCGCCGGCTGGAGGTGACGGCACACGAGTCTCTGGCCGTGTTTGGGCTGGGGCCGGTGGGGTTGAGTTGCGTGCTGGTCGCGAAGGCGTTAGGCCTTCGCGTCGTCGGGATGGACGGGGTGCCGGAACGCCTCGAATTGGCACTGGCCTGTGGGGCCGACGAGGTGGTTGATGGCCGGGCAGCCGACCCGGTGGCAGCACTCCAAGCATTCAGCCGAGTGCCCGGCATCGACTGGATCAACGGGGTAGACCACCTCATCGAGACCTCCGGCAGCGCCCCCGCCCGCCGCTGCATGTTGCCCGCGATCCGCCGTGGCGGCAAGATCGCCATCGTCGGCGTCGGCAGCGACGAGGTCATCCTCAACCCCAGCCACATTCACGGCAAGGCCGCCACGCTCATTGGCTCGGTCGTTTTCCCGTTAGGCTGGAGCTGGGAGTTCGTGCGCTTCCTCGCCACAAGTGGGATGAGCTTCGAGCCGGCAGTGACGCACCGGTTTGCTCTGGACGACGCCCAGGAGGCATTGCGGATCGCGGACGAGGCGCGAGGCGGCAAGGTGGTGTTCTTGCCAAACGGCGAGTAGCCCCGGGAACGGGCTGTCCGGCAGCACAAGAAAAGGCCCCGGTCCGAAGACCAGGGCCTTGGCTCTCAGTGGAACAGCTCGCGATCGCCTCAGTTGTTCGCGTTGCCCGACGCTGGCCTATTCGGACCTGCGGGACCGGTCTGCGGGCGTCCCGCGTTGGCGACGCCGGCTGCATCGGCGGCCATGATCGCCAGCGGGTAGACCTCCTTGACGTTGAGCAGCGGCGGCTCGCCATCGTTCAATGGGTACCCCGGAACGCGGGTGCCGCTGACCTGCACGAACTGGCCGACGTAGTCGTTGAGCTTGACGGTGTCGCTCTGCAGGGCGAACAAGATCCCTGTCGGTCTCCCGTCAGGGCCAGGTCCGGGCATTGGCACTGGGGCGAAGCCTCCGCCACCAACAACGGTGCCTCCACCCGCAACGCCGCTTCCTCCGCTGCCGGCCCGTCCCTCGAGCATCGGCATCGGCGGGGGGTAGTCAACGCTGAGCACGTGGGTCCCGTATTGCCAAGTGGTACCGTCCCGCTTCTCGAGGAGACCGGCTGCGAACACCGGCTGCGGTTCGCCCGGGACGTTGGCGGGGATGGTGACCTCTTTGGTCTCCCCCGCAGCGACGGTCGCCTGGGCGTTTCCGACGACTTGACCTTGGTAGATCACGGTCAGGTCGAGTTGCTTGGCGGGCGGCACAAGGGGCATGAAGAACCCGCCGTTGTAGTCCGTCACCGAGAAGTCGGGCAGACCGCTGGCGAAGACGAAGGCACCGATCAGCGGGAGGTCGTTACTGCCCATGACGCGGCCCTGAATGGCAGTCATCTTCGGGAGCACGTCGACAAAGGCAAAGCCGCGCACCGGCATGTCGCCCGGAGCCATGGCGCCCATCTCGGCCACGGCCGGCAGCGTCTCCATCTGCCGGCTCTCCGTGGCTGCCGAACCTGGGAGCACGGCCACCACCATGGCAGAACCGGGGCGACTCGCGGTGAACAGCCCGCCGGCACTCAAGGTACCAATGGCGCTGTCTGCTCCATCGGCGCGGAGCTTCCACGTGACCTGATCGGTGATGTCCGCGGGTCCGTCGGTCCCAATTGCCATGGCGTAGAACTGCACCACGTCGCCCTCCTCTACGGCGGCGTAGGGAGGCAGAACGTACAGTTCGTCACTCGGCCGGATCGGCGGCGGCGGCATCGGTCCGGTGGGCCCGGTCGGTCGCGCAATGATCCCGAAGCTCCCCGGGGCGCAGTTCAGGTCCGGGGGCGGCACGATCGTCACGTTTGACTGGCCCTCGGGAGCGCCCGCGATCTCAAAGTACCCCTGTGCATTCGTGTGGACGGCCGGGCGGCCGCCGAGGGAAACAGTGGCATTCGCTACGGGTTGGTAGCCTGCCTGCTGCATTCGCTTCCGAACCACAACCAAGCGCCGAGTAGCGTTCACGGGCGCAGCGGCTCGCCCGCCGTCCTTCGAGTAGACGTAGCCGGACGCAACCGAACGGGTCGTGGCAGGTGGGGCCGTGCTGCCCCCGCCGCCCCCACACCCGGCGAGCATCACACTCCCCACCAGGAGCGACACTCCGATCTTGAGCAGTTTGGTCATCTAGACACTTCCTTTCTTGGGTACTAAGCCGCGGCGGGCGCCCGGCTCTCTCCGTCGCCGAGAGCATCTGAAATCTGTTCTAACTATACCACGGACGACGTTGTTTAGTCAAGGCAGAGCACTTAGTCTTCTTTAGCTGGACAGCATGCCCGAGTTTGGATACAATCGGTTGCAGCACTGGAGCAACCCATGGATCTATCCACGAGAGACGGCCGCAAAGAGCAGGGGCAGCGAATCCAGCAGGCTGCCGAGGCAGCAGGCCTGTCGCTGGAGGCGTTAGCCCGTACTATCGGGTGCTCCCGGGCACTGATCTACCAGTACGTGTCGGGCGCGACCCTGGCCCAGCCCGACAAGGTGCAGCGGCTCGCCGCGGCCACCGGGCTTCCGCTGGGCCACTTCTACCAGGCGCTTGACCAGCAACCAGAGGCGGCTGCCGCCCCGGCCGCTGCGGAGCTTGCGGGCCAGCGAGCAACGGGCGCGGCGCGAGATATTGCAGCACTCTCAGTTGGGCCGGTTGCGCCTGCAATTCCCTCGACCATTGACGAGCAGCGGCTGCGCACGTCGTTGTCCTCCTTGCAGGAGTTGGCACACGCGTACCAGTGCGGGCCTGACTTGGCGAACCACCTCGCGGTGTGCCAGCGGATCATCCCGCTAGCCCGAGAGCTGTCCGACACCACCGCCGAGGCAGAAGCGCTGCTCTCAATCGGCAGCGCCCAACTGACGCTTGGCGAGCACGCAGCGGCCGCTCTGCCGTTGCGCGAGGCGCTCACGGCGTTTGAGCGGGCGGGGAAGCCGGATCGCGCGTTGGCTTGCCGGCAGACGCTGGGTGCTGCGCTGACCGCGGGAGGCGACGTGGCCGGCGCCCGGGCGCAGTTCGTGGCGGTGGCGCAATCGGCGGACTGGAGCAACCGGTGGAAGGGCGTCTTGTCGCTGGGCGCATTAGAGGAGTGGCGCGGCAGCTACCGCGAGGCGTTAGGGTCGCTGGACGAGGCCGAAGCCGTGATCCAGGCGGGCGCAGAACCCCAAGCCGTGCAGACTGCGACTGCGTACCTCATCGCGAATCGAGTCAACGTATTCCTGGGCTGCGGCGACTACAAGAGCGCCCTGCCGCTGGCCAAGCAGGCCTTCGCCGACGCCGAGGCCAGCGGCAATGCCGACCAGTACATCGAGTCCCAGTTGAACATCGGCGTGTGCCTCACCGCGTTGGGCGAGTGGCTGGAGGCAATCGAGTGGCTCCGTCGGGCGGAGCAAGTCGCGCGCCTTGTCGGTGACGCACAACGGGAGATCGCTGCCCGCAGTTGCCTCGCGGAAGCTCTGACCGAAGCGGGCCGGTACCCCGAAGCCAAGGAGTGCGCGCGCGAAGCAGTCACCGCGGCGCTTTCGAGCAACGCAACCCGGTGCCTGATCCTGGCACACCGCGCCTTGGGCACGGTGTACCTGCGAACAGAGACGGTCGACGAAGCGCTCTACCATCTGCGGCAAGCGGCCGACCAGGCTGCGTCGGTCCAGATGGCGGGAGCCAAGGTATTGTGCGAGGTGCGAATCGCCGAGGCGGAGCTGCTTGGTGGAGGTCTCGGCACGGCGGCTGCCCTCGCGTCGCAAGCGCGCGAGTCGGCGGCGCAGCTTGGAGCAGAGCAGACGGAGGCAGAGGCGTTGCTCGTGACGGCGCAATGCCGGCTGGCGACCGGTGACCACGGGGCAGCTCTGGAGGCCGCGCAGTCGGCAGTCCGAACCGCCGCCGTGTTGGGCCTGCCGGAGCTGGAGAGGGGTGCCCATCACACTTGGGCTCGTGCTGCGGCGGCCGCAGGAGACGAGGCGACCGCGGCGAAACAGTGGAACGCTGCCCTCGCCCGCTTGGACGCGCTCCGGAAGCAGTTTGCCGACTCAGCCGAAGCGGACACCACCTTGGAGGATGACCGACGCGCCGCCGTCTACAAGGAGTACGCACGAATGCTCTTGCGGCTGGGACGCGCCGACGAGGCGGAGCAGCTTATGGCACGCGCGGATTGGCCGCCGCTTCAGGAATTCCTGCGGGCCGCGAAGTCAGAGCCGGAAGACCCCGCGCACCTGCCGTCCGGCTTGGCCGGCAGGTGAATCAGTCTGGAGGAGGAGGCCGCACGGCCCCAGCCGCGCCCGAACTGATTGGCCTGCCGGACGAGCCGGACAGGGGCAAACGCATTCACGTAGGAGACAGCTTGTCCTTGATCGCGCCAGTCAGTCAGTCACCGTCCACCGGCCGCGCACGCGGCGCACGGCGCGCGCTCGCGGCAGTATTGCTGCTGGGCGCCGCCGTCCTGGTGCCTGGGGTGCCTGGCTGCGGCGGCAGCGCTTCACTCACCGGTGGCAGCATTCCCAGCGGCGGCGCCGGTGTCACGCGCACCGGGGACATCACCGGCACCGTCGTCAGCGCGGCGGCGCCGGACACACCTCTGGAAGCGGCCGAGGTCCGCGCAGTCTTGGCCGACGGCAGCGTCCGCACGGCGACGACTGATTCACTGGGCGCGTTCGCCTTCCTGGGCATGGTGGCGGGTGACGTG
This sequence comes from Armatimonadetes bacterium CG06_land_8_20_14_3_00_66_21, assembly GCA_002779825.1. GTDB lineage: Bacteria > Armatimonadota > Abditibacteriia > CG2-30-66-41 > CG2-30-66-41 > CG2-30-66-41. The sequence goes on from PEVN01000250.1 coordinate 46,761, forward strand.
CATCTGGAGGTGCTGCCGCCCCCGCAAACCGGCGCGCACCGTCGTGATTTCGTGGTCCGCGTGGCTCCGGACGAGGAGACTGCTATCGCGGTCGTGCTCGAATCCGAGGCCGGCCAGAGCCTCCCGAGCCCCCCCGGCACGCTCACCCTCGCCCCGCAGGCGATCACCGTCCTCGAGGGTGAGTTCGTCGACTTCCGGGTGATCTTCCGACAGACCATGCCGCCCGAGTTGTTGCCGCTCTGGATCGTCGAGGGGAACGTCGGAACAATCTCCCCGCACGGGCGTTTCCATGCCCGGCGCGCCGGCCGCGGGCGGGTCGTTGCCCTCCTGGCTGACCAGCGTGCAGTTGCCGAGGTCACGGTAACGGCGGCACGGTCGCCAGGACCTGGCTCGCACTCTTGACGCGCCCGCCAAAGTGGACGATCCTCTCGTGGGGGCGTGACGCCTCTCAGTCCGCCTCAGCACCAGTCACCCGAGCCAAGGAGCACTCACCCTCATGACCTTCCCCATGACCACTATCGGCGGCATCGAGATGTCCCGCCTCATGATCGGCAGCAACACCTTCCACGGCTTTTCGCACTTCTCCGGCGCCCGCGACCAGTGGCTCCGCGAGCACTTCACGGATGAGCGCATCTACGAAGTGATGGCCTATTGCGCGGAGCAGGGACTCAACTGCACCGTCGCCCTCCAGCGCAAGGACTACGCGGACATCATGGACGAGGTGGAGCGCAACACCGGCGTGAAGATCCACTACATCGCCACACCTGCCGGCCAGACGCTGGAAGACTTGAAGAAGGGCGTCCGCGAAGCTGCCGACCTCGGCTGCGAATTCTGCTTCCCCCACACGAGCTGGACCGACGCGCGCATCGTCGCCGCCGAGAACAAGATCATCGAGGCGCCCGAAGCGCTTGCCTACATCCGCGAGTGCGGCATGATCCCCGGCTGGAGCACCCATCGACCCGAGGCGGTCACCCTCTCGGATCGCAACGGCTACGACTGCGAGAGCTACATCCAGATCTTCAACGCCGTCGGCTTCCTGTGCGCAGTCGAGACCGACTGGACCGCCAACGTCATCCGCAACACACCCAAGCCAGTCATCTCCATCAAGCCCCTCGGCTCCGGCCGCGTCATGCCCCCCACCGGGCTCAACTTCGTCTACAGCCACATCAAGCCAATCGACACCGTCGCCATCGGCATGATGTCGGTCCAGGAGGCGAAGGAAGACATCGCCATCGCTCGGCAGTGCATCGAGCGGCAGCCTGTGCAGGTGGAACTGCAGAAAACGCGGAGCAAAGCGACGTTGGCAGCGGCGTAGTTGGGGCGCGACGAAAGGAGCGCACCGACATGCTCTCTCGCCGGACCGGCTTTCTCCTGCTTGCCCTCAGCGTCGGCGCACTGTCGGCAGCCCCGGACCACGACGCCAGTCGGGTTTCCGCAGGCGACTTCACAGTAGCGGCCACAGAACGCGGCTTCGTCATCCTTTACCGAGGCGAGACCGTCTGCCTTGGCTCCTACGTCAACGGCTTCAGGCCCGGGTACAAGGGCACGCTGGTGTCCTCCGGCGAAGGCTGGAAAACAGGCACCGTCTCGAGATCCGAAGAGGGGCGAACGATCACGCTGCAGGCCGCCTTCCCGGAAGGAACGCTCACTTACTCCGCGATGGTCTCCGAGGCCGGTGTTCGGGTGACGGCACGCGTGTCGCTGGCCGAAGGGGCAGCGGTGGGCCCGGTGGAGTATGCGGCGTTCCAGCTTCCTCCGAGCCTAACGGAACGCGCGACCGTCGAGGTGGTGAACGCAGCCGGGATGGTGACCGACAGCCTCCCGGTGCCCTCCGTCGGCAAGCGCGGCGCCATGGCGGGGTCGGGCGAGGCCCTTGTTTTCAAGACACCGGCCATGAACTTGACGGTGTCGTCCGCCTCGCCGCTTGGGCTCTACCCGTTCGATGCGCGCGTGGCGCAGTACGGAACGCAACAGGGTCTGTGGGCGTTCGGCTCCATCCCGCTCACGCCGGGACGAGAGTCGGCTTCCGTCGTGGAGTTGCAGGTCGCCCCGCCGGATCCCACGCCCGTCGTCGGGACCATCACGCTGGCTCCGGGCGTGCGGGCGACGGCAGTGGCAACGGTGGCAGACCCGACGGCCCGGGAGAGACTGGCTGCCGACGAAATCGCAGCCTACCTCAAGAGAATCACCGGCAAGGAGTTGACCCGCACCGAAGTGGCAGGCGAGGTCGTTCTCGAGGGCGTCATCGCCGTCGGGACGCTGGCCACAGACGCCGGGCTGATCGCGCCAGACGAACTGAAGAAGGTGCGACCCGACGGCTACGTGGTCAGAGCTGCGGCGGGTCGAGTCGCCGTGTGCGGCTGGCGCGACCTCGGCACTGTGTACGGAGCGTACGCTCTTCTGCAGCACCTGGGCGTCAGGTTCTACGCGCCCGGATGCGAAGTGGTCCCGACGGTGCGGGACCTCACCCTTGAGCCATTCGAGCTTGCGGCCAAGCCGGCGTACGAACTGAGAGTCGTGACCGGCGACCTCAAGCTCGGCCACACGCCGAGCGCTGACCTGGGCAACCCGAGGGAGATCGGTGAAGCGGGCAATGTCGTCCACTCCGCCGAGTACCTGGCGCCGTATGAGAAGTACGGCGAGACACACCCGGAGTACTTCGCGCTGCAGAAGGACGGGCAGCGGCTGCACCATCGACCCAACGAGACCCGGTTTGATGTCCACCTCTGTCTCAGCAACCCCGAGGTGCGGGCACTCTCCGCAGAGCGGCTGCTGGCGCTCATCGAGAAGCAGAAAGACCGCACGTTCTTCGGCGTCTCCCAGGGCGACGGCTTCGCTTGGTGCGAATGCAAGGCGTGCAAGGCCCTCGACGCGGTCCCCGGTGTGGACATGACAGACCGCCTGCTGGACTACGTCAACGTTGTCGCCCGGGAGGTTGCGGTCAAGTACCCGGACAAGCGAATCCTGACGCTGGCCTACACCAATGCCACCTCGCCGCCTCCGACAAAGGTACTGCCCGAGGCCAACGTGCGGGTCCAGTACTGCCCCTACCCGCGCCGGACCAACTGCCAGAGCCACGACTTCACCTGCGAGCAGAATCAGCAGGGCTTTGCCGATCTGACGGGCTGGATCGCCAAGTGCCCGGACAATCTGTACATCTTTGACTACTCCCGGGGCTACAAGATCTGGTACGAGCCCTTCGGCAGCTTCTACGCCATGAAGCGGAAGCTGGACCTCTACGCTGCCCACGGCATCCGCGGGCTCTACTACTGCGGCGTGCCGACCAACTTCCGCGACCTGTTCGTGTTTGTGCAGAGCAAGCTGCAGTGGGCGCCGAAGGCCGACGCCGAGGCGCTGATCGACGAGTTCATGGCTGCCTACTACGGCAAAGCAGCCGCACCCGTCCGTGCGTACTTCGACTTCCTGCATCGGCAGGTGGAAGAGCGCCACGTGCACCAGATGTGCGAGGGGGCAAACCCCGGTCTCGTCTCTGCCGAGTACGCGGACACGGCGCTCGAGCTGTTCGCCAAAGCCGAAGCGGCGGCAGCGGGAGATCGGCCCTCGCTCTACCGCGTGCGGGCCGAGAAGTTCTGCGTGCTCTATGCCGACCTGAATGAGCGCAATCCCGTTCAGGCCAATCTCGCGGTCGGCAAGGACACCTTCGCCCGCCGCCTTGCCGAGTTCCTGCAGCTCGGCCGGACCATGCGGATCGGCAGCCTCGGCCGCCGCGACGACGGACCCGTGAGCGACTGGCTCTACAAGGTCGCCCGGATCCGGACGCAGACCAACCCGTGGTACGCGGACCCACTGGTCGACCGACTCCTCGACGATCCGGCCGGGACGCTTGCCGCGGAGGAGCAGTTGGGTGCCCAGACAAAGACCGCCGGAGGCTGGCTGGTCCTGCTCGATGGCTTCCGCGGCTGCCTCGGTCCGCAGGAGTACAGCAACGACTGCCCGCCGCGCCGTGCCGTGTGGATCTACGGCAAGAACACGAAGACCCCGGCGATGTGGGCTCAGCTCCACCTCGACAGCGCCCCTACTCGCCAAGCGCGCCTCGTCCTCACCGCCCAGGATGACGACAAGCCGGGCGCGGTGGAGCTCTTCGTCACCCTCAACGGAAGAGAGGTCTTCCGCGGCCCGAACCCGTTCAAGGAGCGGGGCTGGTCGACCACCGAGTTCCCGCTTCCCGCCGGAGTGCTTCGGCAGGGCGAGAACGAGATCCGTTTCGCCACCCTCGCGGACTCCGTGGCGCCAGACGCCGGCTGGTTCATGATGGCGGAGTGCAAAGTGTTGTTTGAGTAGAGGAACGGAACGGGCGGTCGCGGGGAACTCCGAGGGCGTCTGCCTCGCCGGGGACCCCACCGAGCCTGCAAGGAACAGCCCCATGAGATTCGCTCTTCTGCTCTCCCTCGTGTTCTGCGCAACGGCGTTGGGCGAAGACGCCTCGCGTGCGGCGGTCGGCTGGGAGTTCGATCAGCCCGGCGACCTGCAAGGCTGGCAGCCCAATGCGTCGATTGGGCAGGCACGCGTTGCCGAGGGTGTGCTGCACCTCGTTGCCGGTAGCCGGGACCCCTTTCTCAGTAGCGCCGTGTTCGACCTGCCGGCACGTCCGTGGCAGGAGGTACGCATTCGGCTGAAGGCAGACCGCGCCGGCACCGGCGCGATCTTCTTCTCCAGTACCACCGAGGGGGACTTCGGCGGCTTCAGCGGCAAGAAGACTGTCGACTTCCGGGTACAAGGCACCGGCGACTGGGAGGAGATCCGCGTGCAGCCCTACTGGCAGGGCGAGGGCAAGATCGTCCACTTGCGGTTCGACGTGTACGCAGGCACGTTCGAGGTCGACTGGCTGCGCGTCGTCGAGCCGGGCGAAGCCGAGGCGCCTTCCACAGCGACTGAGTGGCAATTCACCGAGGGCGACCGTCAAGGCTGGCGCACGGAGGAGGGCAGCCTGCTGTCGCCCGCGCTGAAGGTGCCGACTGGGGACTTGGGATGGGTGCAGGTTCGCCTTCGGGCGACGGCGCCTGGGCGCGGCTCGTTGCGGTGGGCGGTCAGCGAGGCGAACGGGTTGAACCCCACCGACGTCTTCTTCAACGGGGAGGGCCGCTTCCACACCTACAGCCTCGACACCGCCAGCGACCCTCGCTGGCAGGGCAACCTGCTGGCCTTGTGCGTGCAGTGGACGGCGCAAGACACCGGCGAAGTTGAGGTCGATTCCGTCCGACTGGCCAACGCCCCTGCCGCGCAACCGGACCTCGACGTGCTGTACTTCGGTCCTGTGGACGGCGCCAATCGCGTCGGCAAAGCGTGCAAGCTCATGTTGCGCCTGCTGAACCGCGGCACCGTGGCGGCGGAGGGTGTCCGCGCCAAGCTCGCGTTGCCGGCCGGCGTTCGGTTGGTTGGCGACGATCCGCTTGCCCCGGGCGTGCGGCTGGAGTACCAGCTACCGATCACCGCCTGCTACACCGTGACTGCCGATCGCCCGCAGGCGCTGGCGGTGACGGCTCAGATCGCCGGGCCGGGGGCGAACTTCACGACGACCAGCCTACCAATGCGCGTGACGCCCGCGCCCGACGTTCCCCCGTCTGACTACGTCCCGCCGCCGCGCCCCGCGAAGACCAACTACCTCATCGGCTCCTACTACTACCCCGCGTGGGCGACTGACCGACAGTGGCGGCAGATGGAGCAGTTCGCGCCTCACTGCAAGCCGCTCCTCGGCTACTACGATGAGAGCAACCCCGAGATCGTCGACTGGCAGATCAAGTGGGCCGTCGAGCACGGCGTGCAGTTCTTCCTCGTCGACTGGTACTGGGAAGCCGGGCGGCAGCGCTACCTGCACTACACCGACGCCTTCTACAAGTCGCGCTATCACCAGTTCTTCAAGTGGGCGGTGATGTGGGCGAACCACAACGCGCCCGGCACGCACTCCGAGAGCGACTGGCGGAAGGTGACGCAGTACTGGCTCGACCACTATTTCAAGACCGACGAGTACCTCCGCCTGGGCGGCAAGCCCGCCGTGTTTCTGTGGAGCCCCGGCAACGTGGAGCGTGACATGGGCGGCGCGGACCAAGCGGCGAAGCTGTTGGCCCTGTCGCAGGGGATGGCGAAGGCAGCCGGGCTGCCCGGTATCACCTTCGTCGCCATGACTGCCGGTTCGACTCCGACTGACGCCCGCAGGTACGCCGACGAGGGCTACACGCACCACACGACCTATCATTGGTGGGCCGACGCCCCCTTCCTGGCCAAAGACCCGAAGTACTACCCGTTCTCATTGGTCGTCGACCGCAGTCGGCAAGCGTGGGACAGCCGCGAGAAGCTCGTCGACGAGGCAGGGCTGAAGTTCCTCCCGGTCGCGGACACCGGGTGGGACGCCCGCCCGCGCCACGGCACCAACACCCACGTGATCTACGGCCGCACTCCCGACCAGTTCGAGCGACTGCTGCGCGACGCCAAGGGTTGGCTCGACGCCCGCAACGAGAAAACGCTGCTGCTCGGCCCGTGGAATGAGTGGACCGAAGGCAGCTACCTCGAGCCGTGCAGCGAGTGGGACTTCGGCATGTTGCAGGCAATCCACCGTGTGTTCTGCCAGGGCAACCTGCCGCAGGAGCTAACGCCGCGCGACCTCGGTCTCGGCCCATACGACTTCCCGCTGGACACGCTCTCCGCCGAGGCCCCGACCAAACCCGTCTGGACCTTCGACGCCACGGGAGGCCTCGAAGGCTGGTCGGTCTACATGAACCTGACCGACCTGACCGTTGCCGACGGCGCCCTGCAAGCCACCCCCACCAGCCACGACCCCGCCTTCGCCAGCCCACCCCTGAACCTCCGCGCCCCCGACTACAAGTACCTGGTTGTCCGCCTCCAGGTTCTCCCCTCGGCGGAAGCAAACGACTACCTCCAAGTCTTCTGGACCGGCCCGACGCAGCCGGCAACCGAAGCCGCCAGCGTCCGCGCGACACTGCTCGCGGACGGCGACATGCACACCTACGTGATCCCGTTAGCGAACGAGCCCCGCTGGCGCGGCATGATCCAGCAGTTCCGCGTGGACCCGTGCCGGACGGCGGGGGCGAAGGTGAAGATCGACGAGTTCCGGGTGACGGCGGAAGCGCCGTGAATGCGCGTGCGTCAAGTGCCCGGGGGGGCGGTTGAGGGCGTGGCAGGCGAGCGGAGCGTTGGGTAGGATTGCGTCCGTCGCGGACGGTGACTGCCGGCAGAGGCGCACGGGCTGCAGCGGCAGACCGCACGGAACGGAACGCAGTTGCTGGAGGTGCGGGCTTGAGGACAGCCGAAGCCGCTCAATCTGTCGATGTTGGGGACGGCACAATGGAGACACTTCAGGCGTCGGTGTCGGTGGCTCTCCACGCCATAGAACGACTCATCTTCACGACCAGAGGGCAGCGGGTGATGCTCGACTCCGACCTGGCTCGGGTCTACGGTGTGGCCACCCGGCGCCTCAACGAGCAGGGGAGGCGGAAGCTCCCACTCGTCTTCACCGAGCACGGCGCCATCATGGCCGCAAACGTACTGAACACCCCCGCTGTCGTGCAGGCCAGCGTTCAGGTGGTGCGGGCGTTTGTCCGCTTGCGGGAAATGGCCCTTTCCAACCTGGAACTGGCCCGCCGGCTCGACGAGTTGGAAAACCGGTACGACGGTCAGTTCGGCGTCGTCTTCGACGCCCTCCGCCAACTCATGTCGCCCCCACCCGCGCCACGAATCGGGTTTCGGCTGACGAAGGACGGAGCGAAGCAGGAAGCGAAGAAGGGCACTCGTGTCCCCGGCAGCCACGGAAACGGGCGGACAGTGAGCGGTGAGACCGCTGCACACGACGCTGGCGGGACCGATTCCCAAGCCCAACGCGAGCACCCACTGCAAGTCGGGGGCTCCTGGTCTCACGACGGAGTCGGCTGCCCTGACCACCACGGACGCCCCGCGGGGCGAAGTCGCGAACCCAAAGGACCCCACCCCATGCCCACGCCCATTGCCCTCCTCTTTCTGTTCAGTGTCGCGTTGCCTGGTGCCTTCGCCTGGAACGGTCACGAAGTCACCGAAGGGCCGCTGCGGCTTTTCATTCCGGAGATTCCGGAGGTGACGGCACCCGCCGAGCCCACGACCGTGCAGGTCGAGGTTGAGAACACCGGGCAGGCGCAAGTGACCGGGCAGCTCGAGGTGCGCGACTTCGTGGACGGCTGGCATGTTGTCGGCGCCGGCAAGAAGCCCTTCGCTCTCGCCGCCGGCGCGACGCAGCAGCTCGAGTTCGCCCTCGCAGCCAATCCGCCGGTGTACTCGGCACTGTATCCCGTGCACGCGCACGCCGTTTTCCGCGACGGCGGCAAGGAACGGACAGTGCGTGCGGTGCGGATCTTCTCGGTGAGGGTGCCAACCAAGCAGGAAGCCGCCTCGGCAGGCGGGGAGTTCGTCGTCAATACCGTGCCGAAGGACAGCGCGCTGCCGCTCTGGATGTTGGGCACGCAGCGCGTTGCCTGGAACTACTACGACGGACCGCCCGTCTTCGAGGCGCCAGGGTGGAGCGGTAGCAGCCCGCAGAGCAGCGCCAACATGGGCGTCGGGTCACTGACGCGCGGCGATACGCGGGCCTCGATCAACATGCATCCTCCGTGGAAGCCGGGCGGGGGAGCGATCTTCTGTGACTACCTCCTGAAGCTGCCGGACCAGAGGCCAATCAAGCTGGTGTTTGCCGTCGCCATCCGCGACAGCGCCGAGAAGGAACCACCGAGCGATGGCGTGCTGTTTCGCGTATGGACGGGCGAGGACAGGCAGGGCAAGGACGCGAAGGTGCTGTACGAGCAGTTCACGGCTGCGAAGCGGTGGCTGGACGGATCGGCGAACCTGAGCGCGTACGCGGGGAAGACGGTGCTGGTGCGGCTGGAAAGCCACCCGGGGCCAAACCGGAACACAACGTGCGACTCGTCGTACTGGGCGGAGCCGACTGTGGTGGCGGGCGAAGGGCTGACCATCGGCAAGCTGGAGGTGCCGGGCGCCGAGGCGGTTCGCGCGTCGCAGGCGTTGGCGAGGGACGTGGTGACCGGGCGGAAGAAGCCGGACGGCAAGACGACCTTCCTGCTCGGCGCGTCCCCCGCGGCGGCAAAGGGCGCCGCCGTGATTGAGCCGGGCCTGCACGGGTTGCTCGACGGGTTGGTCACCCTCGCCGTGCCCGAGGGCGTGGCGAGCTTTCGCGGGTTCGTGGTCGATATCGAGGATCTGCCGGCCGGACGGTGGCCTTCT
>PEVN01000250.1:56068-56493 GCA_002779825.1 Armatimonadetes bacterium CG06_land_8_20_14_3_00_66_21
CGGCTACTGCGTCGTCGATCCCAAAGCCTTCCGCGCCGGCTTCGGCGGGCACAACCTGGCGACGAGCCATGTGGGGTGCGACTTCGAGGGAGGGCTGTCGGTTCTACAGGCAGTGGACAACCCGCCCAACTTCTTCGATATCAACCCGGACAGCCGCACGTACGCCCTCAACACCGATCAAGACTGCACGCTGACGCTGGTGCCCGGGAAGAGCGCGTTTGCCTGTGCGGTCGCGTACCGGCCGCTGTTCGACAAGCATCCGGCCGGCGGAGTCAAACGTCTCGCCGGCCGGATGTGCTTCGACATCTGGGGCGGAAAGTACCGCGACATTGCCGACCGGATGCAGACGATGATCCGCTACGGGCTGACCGACTCGTTCCTCACCGTGCACAACTGGCAGCGCTGGGGGTACGACTACCGCCTGC
>PEVN01000011.1 GCA_002779825.1 Armatimonadetes bacterium CG06_land_8_20_14_3_00_66_21
TCGCCGAACGTTGCGTCGGTCCTTGTTTGCTGCGCTGTCTCCGGTGCCTCCTTTGGTCTGGACACTCCTCGGTACCGTGTGCCACGCCGCGCCATTCTACCAAATCCAGGCTACTGGTTCAACCGGCCGCCGGCGCGATTTCCGTGGCTTCGGCGGGTCGCACTCAGGTAGGGAGTGTCGTGGCGGCGCCGCCGTCCTTGTGCGGTTTGGTTGCGCGCTCAAACTGGCGCCGAGCCTCGGCCACCTCTTCGACGCTATTCGCCGGCACGATGGCAAACGTCAGTTCCTGGGCTGCGTCCTTGGGCAGCCGGGCCTTCTTCGGCTCGGCATACACAAGCAGACCACCGAATCTGGACTCTCCCAGCGGCTGAGGGGAGGCAATGCCGAATCCCGGCAGCGAAGGCTTCATGGGGTTCAGGAACACCCAATCCAGCACCCCCAGGTCGAGGTACTGCCGGCTCCATTCCCGGCTTTCGACTGTTTCCGGGTCCTTCCCGGGAACGGAGTAGCCCGCGCCGGGCGGTGCATTCCAGAAGCAATACATGTCGCCAGCGGAGGTGGAGCGGTTGAAGAGACGGGTTGTGACCTTGAGCAGCTTGCTGGCCCCAGCCAACTCAAAGTCGAATTGCAGGGCAACGTGGCGGCTCAGGCGGTCCGAGCTGAGTTCGGCGGGGACCGCCTCCACCCGGACCACTTTGTGGGTCGGTTCGTCGACCACGACCTGAATGTTGGTGAACTTGCGGACGCTATAGAAAGGCGTCCGGAACTGCACCGTGGGGTAGGCGCACTGCTCGGTGTCGCCCAGTGTCAGGAAGTGCCTGAAGTCGGGTCGGACCACGTATTCCACCCCTCCGGCCACGAGGGTGAGCCGCTGCCCGTTCTCGCTCACGCGCTGCCCGTTCACCGCCAACCGGTACCGCTCTGTCAGCGTTCGGGCAAATGGACTTCGGTCCGCAACTGTCACGCTCAGTTCGTGGGTGCCCGGCTCAAGCGGGCGGGGGCGGAGCCGCAGTTCGCCTGCCTTCTGGGGGCCCGGTCCCGCCGCCGGGAGGAACTGCCACTCCAACTGCTCCTCCTGACCGTCGAACTGAACCCGCAGGCTGCTCGGGTCCAGCGGGTTCTTGTCGTCACTGAAGGCCACCCGGATCTCGGCGGGAAGCGTCCAGAACGCGCCCAGCATGAGCCCCGGATGGGGCTGCAGCGTGCGGTTGTCGACGCGCACCCCCGTAACCTGCGGGGGCGCCTCGTCTGCCAGCGTCATCCACGCCGGCTTGGCGACCACGATCGTGGTGCGCCCCTCGCCCAGCGCGTCCGGCTCCAGGTGGACTGCCAGCTTCCCGGTCTGGTCGCCGGAGGCGGCCTCCTGCCACCCAGTCGGCGTCAGGTAATGCACCGTCTGCGCCGTGGGGCGGCCGGAAGTCGCCCCCAGCGTCCAGACGACAAGCCAAGACAACGCGGGAGGCAAACGACGACCGCAGCGCCGCCGGGAGACGCTGCGGTCCGGCCTTTCGTCGCGTGTGGCGACGCGGCTCTCACTTAGGGTTGGCTGATTCACCTTCGGCTCGGACGATCTTGACGGACTTCATGACGATGGGCGGCGTCGGTCGGTCGCCGGGACCCGTCGGCGCCTGAGAGATGGCGTCGGCCACGTCCTGACCTTCGACGACCTCGCCGAAGATCGTGTGCTTGCCGTTCAAGTGGGACGTCGGTGCCACGGTGATGAAGAACTGGCTGCCGTTCGTATTCGGGCCGGCGTTGGCCATGGCGAGCTTGCCCTTCTTATCGAACCGGAAACTCGCGTCGAACTCATCCTCAAACTGGTACCCGGGGCCGCCGGTCCCAGTCCCCAGAGGATCGCCGCCCTGGATCATGAAGTTCGGGATGACGCGATGGAACTTGAGCCCGTCGAAGTACGGGCGCATGACCTGCTGCTGCGTCTTCGGGTCGGTCCATTGCTTGGTGCCCTTCGCCAGCCCGATGAAGTTCTTCACCGTGAGGGGCGCCTGGGTCTGGAACAAGCGGCACACGATCTTCCCTTTGGTAGTGTCGAATGCTGCGTACAATCCCTTCTCCTTCTTCCAGCTCCCGGCAGGCCCGGTTGCCTTGTCTGTCTCCGCCGGCACCGGCGCGGCGCTTGCTTCGGTTGCGTGGGTTTCCGTCTTGGCTTCCGTTGCTTCCTCGCTGGGCACCTTGTCGGCGTCAGTGCTTTTCGTGACCACTTCGTCGGCGGGAGAGTCCCCGGCGATCTCTTCGGCTGTCTTCTGCGCGCAGCCTGCGAGCAGTGCGCCCAGGGCGATTGCGAGCGTCAATGTCCATGGTCTCATGTTCGTCGTTCCTACCTCCAGTAGTGCATATGTAGAAGATAGCTTAGCCGAAGCCGGGTGCCCGAGCAACCATCGGGGCCGGCTCGCGAGGGCCCGCCCCATCGGCCTACCTTGCAGCCAGCCACCGCACGGCGTTTCGAGTGAGCGCGGCCTCGGCCGGGCCGGGTTCGGCGTCCTCGTCGTCGCGCGCGCGCCCAAGCGCCAGCCCGGACCCCACCACTTTGCCTCTGCCCACCTTCGCTGCCGCGACCACCGCGGGGCCCGTCGGTTCGCAGACGACAACGGCGACGGCGGGAGCGCGCAGGTCGAGCTTCAGGTGGTCGTAGTAGCTGTGCTCAAACGGGATCGCCGCGTCAATTCCTTGCGTCAACGGGTGCGGCTGGGCGACTTCCACAGTTCGCTCGCGCGACGAGCCCGCGACCTGCCATAGTCCCCCAAACAGCGAGGGGCACTGGCGGTACCCGCAAGCATCGTGCGTCAGCAACAGCCCGCCGCCTCGCGCCACCCACTTGCGTAGCCGCTCGGCGGCCTCGGCTGTGAAGTCCTCAGGCCGCTTCGGCTGCGGGATCACAATCGCTCTGCACTGGGAGAGGGTCTTTGGGTCGGCGTCCCGGATATAGAACGGGAGTAGGTCGCGCTCCCGGCGAAGGGCGACGAACACACCGGTGCTGCCGAACCCGTTCTGCCAGATGCCTATACGAAGCCCGCGCCCCTTGGGTGGCGGCTGATCCTTCCACTCCTCGGCGTCGACCACGGCGGGAGGCGCGACGTGGACCGCCGGGCTCTTCCAGAGGAATGGCGTGTTGCGGCCGGCGCCAGTCCGCGCGGTGCCGGAAATGCCGAACCGGTACCATCCCTCCGCAGGGCTGACGGACACGACAATCGGGGAGGTGGGGGGCGGCTTTCGCCTGCACTCGGTCACCGAGGTCCCGTGGAGGCGCAGGAGCCGAACGGAGTCGAGCACCAGCCCGCTGCCTGCCGTCCCGAGTCCCGCGGGAGGCCGCAAAGTCGCCGTGAGCGGCTCTCCTACTCGGGAAGTCGGGCTGTCGAAGGCCGGGGAGCTGCCTTGCAGACGAAACCGGAACGCCGGGGCGTTGTGCGGGCTGACGGCCGGCTTGGCGGTGGCGCCCTTCCGGAGCGCAGCGAAGAAGTCCTCGGCCAGCGAGGCGCGGTACTGAAACAGGGCGAACCCGTCTGCACCGGCCCGCCGCACCGCCTCGATCTGCTCAATAAGCTGATCGGGAGTGGTGAACTTAGACTGTGCAGAACGGACGCCGATTCCCGCATAGAGCGGAACGCGTCCATAGATCGTTTCCGCCTGCTGAGTGGTGAGTTCGGTCTGGAAGGCGAGGCTGTCGGTGTAGTTCATGGGGCAGACGAAGTCCAGCAGCCCCTCCTCGACCCATGCCTTGGCATCCTGAGCGATCCCCTCGCGGGCGCCCTTCCAGTAGCCGTAGACCGCTGCTGACAGCTTGGCGGTGGACTTCGTCTGAAGGAGTCCCTGCTTGACGGCCCGCACGAGCCGGGTGATCTGATCGCGCCGGAACTGCTGCCACTGGCTCTGGACTGGCTCGGCATCGAGCGAGTCGGGCCAGGTGCTCAGTCGGCGGCCGATCTCCTTCTCGAATGCTTCCCGGCAGGTGTCGCAGTAGCAGCCTGCCGCACTGGGGTAGCGAATGTAGTCCAGATGGACCCCAGCCACTCCGTACTTGCGCACAACCTCCAACAGGCTGTCGCGCTCCAGCTCAATGTTCGCGGTGTTCGAGGGGCACAGCCACTTCTGTGAAAGCTCGCGGCCGTTCCGGCCCCGCTGAAGGCGGTTCTGGCGGCGGAGCTCCCCCACGAACGAGTTCGGGGCGGTGCTGAGGTTGTAGCACACCTTCCAGACGTGCACCTCGACCCCGTACTTGCGCGCCCACTTCGCGCATTCCGCAAGCTGGTCGCCGCGCTCCCGTGCCTTTCTGGTGACGGGGAGAATGTCGCTGTAGTAGTCTGCCTTCCCCGCCCAGCACATGTTCGGCAGGACCGCGTTGAAGCCGTTCTCCGCGAGGACCCGAATGGACCGCTCCCAGCCCCAGTTCGAGACGCCATAGGCAGTGTGGAGCCACACGCCGCGGAACTCGCTTGCCGGGCTGGGCTGTCCGAGTTCATATGCGGCCAAGGCATGGTGGCGGACCTCCCGGGCCTTGCTGAGCGCCTCCTGATATCGTCGCTCCTGCCCGAGCTTGGCCGCTTGGTCGCGAATCGCGTCAGCGGCCCGCAACTCGCCAAGGGCCTCCGGGTAGTTGGGCGCCTCGGCCTTTGTCTCCGCCAGCCGAGTTCGCAGTTCGTCGAGCGTGTTGATCGTGGAAACCCGGCAGGCCCGCGAGACGGCCGACTCGACCGCTGTCTCCCACAGCGACGGCGTGGAGTGCCCCAACAAGGCCAACAGCATCTGGGACTTCGCAGAGAGGTCGCCGCCCAACAGGACGTGGGCGAACCAGACGCCATTGGCATTCACGGTCACGGCAGGTACCTTCGTGTCGCGGCCCTCGGCGTCACGCCAGTACCCGATGACCTCTGTCCCCTTCGCCGGCACCACCTCCAGTGCGTGCCATGAGTTCTGAAGCACCGAAGCGGGGAGTCCGGCGGGGCCGCCGGCTGGGAACCCGAGGCGACTGAACTGGCCGGCGTGGGTCGGCTTCCTGAGCTCGCCGATCGTCAGCCCCAAGAGCGGCGCCAAGCGGCGGTCCAACGAGTAGAACCAGAGCAGCTTGCCTCCGCTCGCAACGAACCGGCGGATCTCGGCCACCTCGCGGTCCGAGAGCCGGGCGTTGTAGGGGAAGACCGCAGTCCGGGACCCAGTTAGCTTGCCCTCCTCGACCGCCGAGTCGGTAAGGGCTGCCCACGGAATGCCCGCGTCGTCGAGGCATGCCCCTACACGGCCGGAGCAACTCCGCGTCGCTCCCGCTTCCGACGGCAGCGCTCGGGCCGTGAACTCACCTTCCACCACGGCGACTTCCGCCGTTCTACCGGTTCCCACCGACCCTTGTCGCGCGTCGTCCTCAGGTTGCTTGTTGCGGCAACCACACACCACCAAGAGGACGATTAGTGAAGCTGCGGAGAGGCTTGTCGGGGCACGCATCAGTACCGATTGTACCCGGCGCCCCCCCCCGCGAGTGGCTTCGGGCCCCAACAGTGCGCGAACAGGACACACCGGTCCGGCAGCAATGACTCACTCGAAGAATCGGACGATGATCCAGACGGCGCCCACGACCATCAATACAACCACGACAATCGGGACGAAGGCTTTGACGTGTTCGGACACCGGCACGGCCGACTTGAGCCTCCGATGATCCTTGCGCCTGAACAACATGCCCGCCACCTCAATTCTGACCATAACGGGCGCCTCCCGCCCGGCCACGCTTCAGATACCCGAAGAGAGACGCCGTACACCGAAGGTCTGAGGAACTCGGCGCAACGGCGTCTCTCGCGATGCCAGTCTGCTACGCTGACAGCTTACCGACGACTTCACCCGGTTCCGGGAAGCGCCCAAGTTCCTTCTTCGAGAAGACGAGCTTGCCGTCAACCGTGACCTCAAACACGCCGCCGCTGCTGGGCGTCAACTCAACCTCGGCGCCGAATTCCTTCTTCAGCTCAGCTTCCAGACCGGAAGCTTGTGGTCCGTACCCTCAACTGTTGCAGAACTCGATGCTAACCTTCATGGACATGCGGTCCGACCTCCTGATTGCATGGACATCTTGGTCCGGTGCGGAGACGTACCGGATCAAGTCAGATGATACCAGTGCCGGGGCGACTGGCAAAGGGGGTCAAGCGGGTTGCTCGCCCCAGGGATCACAGCCGGCCCGACGAGTGGTACCGGGCGGTCAGGCGGGCCGCTTGGCTGCCCTTATCTCCGTCCCGATCCAGTTGGGCCACGCGCGCGAACTCCTTCGCTGCCCAATCCGCGAGGTTCAGCTTGGCCAATGTCCAAGCCAACGCCCAATGCGCCTCCACGGATTCAGGCTGGCAGCGGGTGCCGGCGAGGAACTCGTCGGCTGCCGCCGCATACTCTCGGCGGCCCTTGAATGCCTGCCCCAGGCGCAGGTGCTGCTGAAGCGGGGTCTCCTGGGGGCTGCTCGGTCGCACGTCTGCGGTTGCGGCTGGGGGGGTGAAGGCGGGCTCGTCGGGCGTCAGCGTGACGGCCGCTGGCGAGGCGCCACTCTCAGCCGCAATGGCAGCGGGGGGGGCAGTGACGACACTCAAGGGCGGCGCAGCGCCGCCCTCTCCCTGACCCGATCCATCGGCATTGGCGACGCGTTGTCCTTGTTCGGTGCTCTCGAGAGTCTCCGCCAAGGCTGCGGCGATGAACTCGTCCGGCACGTAGAGCTGCCCCCGGTAGAGGACCGGAGCGACGGGCAGCTTCGCCGGGGCGCCATTGACGACGGCGTTCCGGTCGCCGACGCGGAGACGGATGGCGAGGTCCTTCCGCCGCAGCACCGCGGAGCCTGACTGCTGATCCCAGTCCACGTGTGTCTCATCGTCCGTCAGGGCGCGCAGGGGTGCAAGCTGCTCGGCGTCCGGGTCGTATCCCGGCACGTGCCACAGCTCCCGCAGCGTCACGCACCGCAACCCTCGCTTCCGACAGCCCGCAAGGATCGCCGGCAGCGCCTCCAGAGTAACGCCCTTCTCGTGCAGCAGCACCACACTGCCGTCCTGCACCCGCGAGAGCACATGGCTTGCGATGTCGGCGGCCCCTCTGCCGCTCCAGTCCTTCGGGTCGATGGTCCAGAGGGCCAGTCGGTGCCCGGCGGCTGCTACGACTCGGCCTGTCCGGCGGCCGAACGCTCCATAGGGGGGGCGCAGGAACACCGGTCGGTGACCGGTCTGCTCGAAAATCAGCTCGCCCGTCCTGCGGATCTGCCAGTCGATCATGTCGGCGGACAGCGCCGGGAGCACGGGATGGTTGTAGGTGTGGTTCTCCACCTCATGACCGAGCCGAACGAGGCGCGGGGCGACCGCCGGATGCGCCTGGAGATGCTGACCGCACACGAAGAAGGTCAGCTTCGCGTCGTACTTCCGCGCCACCGCGCACGCTTTTTCGACCCAGTCCGGGTAGGGTCCATCGTCGATAGTGAGGGCTACCGAACCGGCGTTTGCCGGGGTCTGAAGAAGAAAGGATAGCAGTGAGACAGACAGCAGTGAAGACACGAGTTCGGTCCGGACCTCCGACCAGATTGCGGGGCCGCTGAACACCCCCGGAGGGTGCCCCGACAGGGAGAACGAGCAGTGCCCGCCGCGGGCGCCCTGTGCATCAACCGCTCGACCGCTGCAGCGCACGGCCAGCTTCGGAGCACTGTGATATATAGACCACTCCCGGAGTGTTGTCAATGCTGAGTGCCAAAGTGGCGGAGGCGCTTCGACCAGCCTGTACAGGTTCTTCCCCTGAGACTTGTACAGCCTCGTTGTCGAACAGGCACCACGGGCGGTCCCCGGGGAGCGAGTCGGAGTTATACTCGCGAAGGTTAGGAATACACCGAAGCTATTGCACAAGTTCGACGCCTCTGCGTGCACAGCAGTGTGTTGGGTGCTCACCACACGCCCACGGGTGAAGTTCTGCGAACTTCCACTTCGGTGTATTCCTAACCTTCGCGAGTATATGTGGAACCCGTAGCATGCAGCAATTCAGCCTTTGGTCCCATTGCCCTTCTCCCGTCCGCCGGAGTACACTCGCCCTCACCCGCTCAGGAGACGAACGCCCATGGCTGGGAACCGAGACACCGCAGTCGAGTCGCCAGCGGCCGGGGTCGCCCGGCCCCTCCCACCGTGGTCGCGAGTGCTTCTCGCTCTGCTGTCGGCGGTGTGCATGCTCCGAAACAGACTGAGACGCCCCAAGGCCTCGAGTGCCTGACTGGGGAGCGGCCCGGCTGGGATGACTGGAACACCAAGCGTGCTGGCGATCTGCTTGGGAGTCGTGTCATCGAGCAGCAATCCGTGGTCGTTCACGCAAGCTGCGGGGATCAGCACCAGGTCGCTGGCGCACGGCTGAAGCTGCTCAATCAGGTCGCGCCCCGCCAGCAGACCTGCAACCGATACCCTCTCGCCCAACAGCCGGTTCCGAACGGCCACCACGCGCACGGTCGCTCCGGTGCAGTCGCCAAGCCGCTCGGCGAACGCCGTGAGCAACCGCTGACTTGCGGTTCCCGTAGCGAGGGTGAGCCTCTTGCGCGCTAAGGCGGCGGCGAGGTCGTCCGGGCAGTGCAGTTCGCACAGGTCTTCAAGGAACAGACGCGAGAGACCCACCCCGTTCTCGAGTTGCGGGTAGTCGTCGTAGGTGTCCGTCGGGGGGAACTCGCGGCCGGCGAGGAGGTACAGCTCGTCCGAACCATGGACCAGCCGGACGCCGTGTTCAGTGGACAAGGTTCGCTGCCAGCACTCCACGCGGTCGAGCAAGTCGCCGGCAAGCTCGGCGTCCACCGGGCGGATGTCGCTCGAGACCGGCCGGTGCTTGGTCAGCCCGACGGGCACTACGGCGATGCTTGCCACGCCCGGATGGCGCGAGGACAGCTCGGCTACGGTCCGCTCCAACTCCTCGCCGTCGTTCACTCCGGGCACGAGGACGACCTGGGTGTGCACTTCGATGCCCTCGGCGAGGAGGCGGTCGAGCTGCGGGAGCACTTCGGCGGAGCGCTGTCCGCGGAACAGCCGCCGGCGCACCTCCGGCGTAACGGCCTGAACGGAAACATACAGCGGGCTGAGTCGCAGCCGCGCGATCCGCTCGAAGTCCGGTTCGGTCAGGTTCGTTAGCGTGAGATAGGTCCCATGCAGGAACGACAGGCGGTAGTCGTCATCGCGCACGTAAAGCGAGGGGCGCAGCCCCTTCGGAAGTTGGTCGCAGAAGCAGAAGGTGCAGGCATTGTTGCACCGGCGCACGCCATCGAAGACGGGGGACTCGAAAGTGAGACCGAGCGGCTCGCCTTCGTCCTTCTCGAAGTCGATCGTCAGTTCGTCGCCGGCCGGAGAGAGGAATGCCAACTCAACGTCGGCATCGTACTCCGCAAAGCGGTAGTCGAGTACGTCCAGCGGCGGCGAACCGTTGACCCGAAGCAGCCGAGAGCCGGGCAGCACCCCGGCGTCGGCGGCGAGGCTGCCCGGCTCAACGTGCTCGACCACGGCGCCGGGAGCTGAACTGGTCCTCGCGCTCAGTACTCCACCCATTCGCTGCTGTAGCGACTCAGGTCGAGTCGCTCTTCGTCCGGCAGGGGCCGAATGCCCCACTGCCGCATGGCGAGGGCGCCGAAGAGGATCTCGATGGGCTTGCCTTGCTCGTCGGAGGCCAGCTCGTCGATCACGAACGCATGGGTGTCGAGGGAGCGGCCGTTGACGGACGCCACGAGTATGGCAGACTCGGTCAGCTCCCGCACCGCGCCCCCCAGGCCCGTTCGCCGCGGCTGGTCGACCTTGGTGGTCGCGAGCAGCTTCGCGACCTCGCGGACGACGTAGGTGTTGCGCGACCCGGTGTCGAACAGCGTCCAGCACGGACGGCCCTTCACGTCGAGGCTCTCATACACACGTCCCATAGTGCGTCACCGCTTTCTGCGCTGCTGCAACGCCCCCCTGGGGCGCGCAGCGTGAATGTCCATAGTATAGCCGGACGGAGCGGCGGCACCAACGGAGCGAGGCGCCACGGGCACCTGGGTCATGCCCGGAACGTTGCTGCGGCGCGAACGCCGCAGCAACGTTCCCTCCCGCCGAGGCGTCAGCCTCCGTTCCGCATGAACTCCTCATAGTGCAGCAGACCGAAGGCGATGCCGTCAGTCAGAGCCGTCCAACTGGCTTCGATGATGTTGGTCGAGACGCCGACCGTTGTCCACGACCGGCCGTTGCACGACGACTCCAGCAGCACGCGCACCTTGGCGGCGGTGCCGTCCTGCGTGTTGACGACGCGCACTTTGAAGTCGGTCAGGTGGATGTCCTTGAGCTGTAGATAGTGCTCGTTCAGGGCCTTGCGCAGAGCGTTGTCCATGGCGTGCACGGGACCGTCGCCCTCCGCGCCGACGTACACCTGGTTGGCACCGACGGTCAGCTTGAGCACGGCGTCCGACATCGCCTCCGGGTGCGCCTTCTCCATCTCCACGATGACTTGGAGCTTGTTGAGGTCGAACAGGGGCGTGACCTCCCCCAACTGCCGCCGGAGCAGCAGCTCGAAGGAAGCTTCCGCACCCTCGAACTCGTAGCCCTGGTCTGCGAGGCGCTTCACCTCGCCGAGGAGACCGGCAACTTCCGGTGAGCCCTTCTTCAGTTCGATGCCGATCCGCGAGGCTTTGTAGCGGATGTTGCTGCTGCCGGACAGCTCGGAGACCAACACGCGGCGCCGGTTGCCGACGGCTTCCGGCTTCACGTGCTCATACGTGTCTGGATCTTTCATGACGGCATCGACGTGGATGCCGCCCTTGTGGGCAAAAGCGCTCAGACCGACGAACGGCTGCTTGTCGTCGGGGTTGAGGTTGGCCACCTCGCTGACGAAGAACGACAGCCCGCGCAAGCGGTGGAGGTGCTCCTCCCCAATGCACTCGTGCCCCATCTTCAGTTCGAGGTTCGCGATCACCTGGCAGAGGTCGGCATTGCCGCAGCGCTCGCCATAGCCGTTTACTGTGCCTTGCACGTGTCGCGCACCGGCCCGGACGGCCGCCAGCGTGTTTGCCACGCCGACGCCGCCATCGTTGTGGGCGTGGATCCCCACCGGTACACCCTTGACTGCCTTGCGGACCAGTCGGGTGGCAGCGGCGATTTCCTCGGGCAGCGAGCCGCCGTTCGTGTCGCACAGGCAGAGCAGGTCGGCGCCCCCGGCCGCGGCCGCCGCGACGGTCTTCAGGGCGTACTCCGGGTTCGCCTTGTGCCCGTCGAAGAAGTGCTCGGCATCATAGATGACCTCGCGGCCGTGGGATTTGAGGTACTCGACGGAGTCGCGGATCATCTCCAGGTTCTCTTCCAGGGCGATGCGCAAAGCGCGGGTCACGTGAAAGTCCCAGGTCTTCCCAAAGATGGTCACGACGGGTGCTTCGGACTCCACCAACAGGCGCAGGTTGGTATCGTCGGCCGCCTTCACGTTCGCCCGGCGGGTGCTGCCGAACGCAGCCACCCGGGCGTGGGCGAACTGCTCGTTCTGCACGCGCTCGAAGAACCGGATGTCCTTCGGGTTGGAGCCCGGCCAACCGCCTTCGATGTAGTCGAAGCCGGCGTCGTCCAGCCGCCGGGCGATCTTCAGTTTGTCTTCCAGGGACAGGGCGACATGTTCGCCCTGGGTCCCATCTCGAAGGGTAGTGTCGTAAACATGCACTTTCATGGTTATCCGTCCTCTGAAAAAGCGACTGTCCGCGCACAGCACGTCACCCGGGCGCCTGGCGCGGACAGTCCTGGCAGTCTACGTTCGGGTGAACGGATCTGGGGCAGAGATCAGGAGCCGGCTGACGTGTGATAGACCAGCTTGTTGATGGCCTGAATGTACGCCTTGGCGCTGGCCTCGATGATATCGGTGCTGGCACCGCGTCCAATGAAGACCTTGTCCTGATCGCTCTGTATGCGGACGGTCACCTCCCCCAGAGCGTCCGTGCCGCCGGTGACGGATTTCACGTTGTAATCGAGCAGCGTGTGAGGCACTTGACAGATGGAGTCGATGGCTCGGTAGACGGCATCGACGGAGCCGACCCCAAGGTGCGCCTGCTTGAGCGTGTCGCCGCTGCCGTTCTGTACCCGCCGGATGCCGATGGTGGCCGTCGGCGTGGTGGTACCGCCGGCGACAACGTGCATGTAGTCAAGGTGGTACGTCTCGGGCACGACGTAGACTTCATCCGCGATGATGGACTCGATGTCCCGGTCGGAGATCTCCTTCTTCTTGTTCGCTACGGCCTTGAAGCGCTCGAGCGCCTTCTGCATGTCCTCGGCGCTGAGGGTGTAGCCCAGTTCCCGGACGCGCTTCTCGAAGGCGTGGTGGCCCGAGTGGCGGCCGAGCACCAACTCGCCGGCGGTGCGGCCGATGTCCTCGGCGTTCATGATCTCGTAGGTGCTCTTCTCCTGGATGATGCCGTGCTGGTGAATGCCGGCCTCGTGAGCGAAGGCGTTCCGCCCGACGATGGCCTTGTTGGGCTGCACGGCGAAGTCCGTGAGGTTGCTGACCAGTCGGCTGGTCTCGTAGATGTGCCGGGTCTGGATGTCATGCCAGACGCCCATGAGATCCTTCCGGGTGTTGATCGCCATCACGATCTCTTCGAGCGCGGCGTTGCCGGCCCGCTCCCCGATGCCATTGATGGTGCACTCGACTTGTCGCGCTCCCGCCTGGATGGCGGCCAGCGAGTTGGCCACCGCCAGCCCGAGGTCGTTGTGGCAGTGCACGCTGATGGTCGCCTGCTCGATTTTGGGGACCTTCTCCTTCAGCATCCGGATCGTCCGCGTGAACTCCGACGGCATGGTGTAGCCCACGGTATCCGGGATGTTCACGGTGGTCGCCCCGGCGGCGATGACGGCCTCCACAACCTCGCACAGGAAGTCCGGCTCCGTGCGAGTCGCGTCCTCCGGCGAGAACTCCACGTCGTCCGTGAAGGTTTTGGCCAGCTTCACTGCGTCAACCGCAGACTGCAGCACCTGCTCGCGCGATCGCTTGAGCTTGTACTTCATGTGAATCTCGGAGGTCGCGATGAAGGTGTGGATGCGGCGCCTGGGCGCACTCTTCAGTGATTCGCCGGCCCGCTCGATGTCCTTAGGCACGGCCCGCGCCAGCCCGGCGATGATCGGCCCTTCGATCGTCTCGGCGATGAGCTTGACCGAATCGAAGTCCTCCTGGGACGAGATCGGGAAGCCGGCCTCGATGACGTCCACGTTGAGGCGCGCAAGCTTCTTCGCCACCTGCTCCTTCTCTTCGATGTTCAGACTTGCGCCCGGCGATTGCTCGCCGTCACGCAGAGTCGTATCGAAGATGATTACCCGGTCTACGTCTGCTCGCTCGCTCAACGCGAACACCTCCTTTTGCCTGGGGTCAACTCAATGAATGTGACTGAGAAACTGAAGATGGCTCACCGGTCACGGGTCACTGACCGCCAGTCACTGATCGCGGGCGGCAGCTCGATTGGATACTGCTGCCCACAGGACGCCGATGACGGCGCCCACGGCTACGAAGACGGCGACGTTGATCAGCAGCACGCTGACTTTGTGCAGTCCGACGTAGCCGGTCTGGGGGTCGTATCGGACCATCCAGGAGTAGTAGCGCCACAGGATCCAGTTGAGGATGCCGAAGCAGCCGAGGCCGAATCCCTGCAGTGTGCGCTTGCGCAACTGCTTCTGGACAAGGCCGACCACCGCGCCGACCGCCAAACCGAGGCACGGTCCACCAATCAGGACGACGGTCATGATCAGCTCGACGGTTCGCTCGTCGATGATCTCCTTCATCTGTTCCATGGCTACGTGAGCTGCAGTCCGCGCACCAGCACCACCGAGCCGGTGCCCACCATCTCCAAGATCCCGAACTGCTCCAGGAGGTTGCGGACAGCGGCGATCTTGCGCGTGTTGCCGGTGACCTCCACGGTGATGCTTTCGGGGCTCATGTCCACGATCTGGGCGCGGAAGATGTCGGTGATCTGGATGATCTCCGAACGAGTCTCCTTCGTGCAGCGGACCTTTATGAGCGCCAGTTGTCGCTCGACGACGGCTGCGTCGGTGTAGTCGAATACCTTGATGACGTCGATCAGCTTGTAGAGCTGCTTGGAGATCTGCTCCAAAGTGCGCGGCGGGCCGGAGACGACGATCGTCATGCGCGAGGTGTCCGGATCTTCCGTCTCGCTGACGGCGAGACTCTCGATGTTGAAGCCCCGGCGGGCGAAGAGCCCCGCCACGCGCGCCAACACGCCCGGCTTGTTTTCTACGAGGACGGAAAGAGTGTGTCGGTTGTCGGGTTTGCTGGTGGCAGTGGTGGCCATGTGAGGGTTCCTTGCGCTCTTCCTGTAGCAGAGAGTGCCACGCGGGCCGTTCGGCTGTTCCAGAACTGAAAAAAGCCTCCCGTCCCCATGGGACGAGAGGCTGACATGCTCGCGGTACCACCCATATTAGCCGGCTGGACGCGCCGAAGCGGATCGAGACCGGCTCACTTGAGGACGCGGTAACGAGCGTTAATCGTCGCAGGCCTACTGGGTACGCACAGCACGGTTCGACCTGGAGGCTCGGAGGCGAGGTTCAGTCGCTGGCAGCATCGGTTCGCAGCAATCCCGACTCTCTGAGGCTACCGGTGGTGCTCCTTGAAGTCCAAGCACCTCGACTTACTGCTCCTCTTCACAGCCTTTGGCAAAGGAAAAGGCTACCAGAGGTAGCGGAGATGGTAGTATAGCGCAGCGCCAGGGGCCTGTCAACGAGGCGTCGGTGCGCGAGGCAGGGGAGGGCGTCCTGCCAGCCAGACTGAGGGTCGCGGCTGACCGCAGGCGCCCGGTCGCGCGACCCGCCGTCGCCGACCGACCAGCGCCTCCGAGAGGATGCCTCACGAAAGTCCCACTCGGGCGTCCGCCCTGCCCACCTCCCAGCCCGCTCAGAACCGTTCGCGACCAGGTTTCTGACCGCAAAATGCCGGTTGCAGGACGCTCTGCAGGGGACAAATGCGCCACATTCGGGGTTTTCCCTGACAGTGATTGCGCATATGTCAGGGTTAGTACTATGGGCGGGTGCGATAAATCAGGTTCTCCACGCATATGCCCCAGTACGCGGTAGGGTTATAGTCTATTCGCAGACGGGAAAATATAGTCGCACGGCTGATGCTCGTGCCGCGAAACTCTCGCAGGAATTGCCGCCTTCCCGCCCGCGACAGGCTGTGCCGGTGTTCTGTCAGGACCGCCCGAGTGCGCTTCCTGTTGGCCGCCGGCCAGCCAGACCGGTGTCATCCAGCCAAGGAGTTGAACAGCACTATGAGTAGAGTCCACAGGTCATTCGCCCAGATAGCTGCAGTGCTCGCGTTCGGAGGGACGGCAGTCCTGATCTCCGGGTGCGGCGGCGGGGGCGGG
This sequence comes from Armatimonadetes bacterium CG06_land_8_20_14_3_00_66_21, assembly GCA_002779825.1. GTDB lineage: Bacteria > Armatimonadota > Abditibacteriia > CG2-30-66-41 > CG2-30-66-41 > CG2-30-66-41. Next base: position 15,341 of record PEVN01000011.1, read on the forward strand.
GCAATCGTCAGTACCGGTGGCGGCGGCTCAACGGCGCTAACCAGCATTCGGTTCAACGACCCCTCCAAGGCGCCAAGCGCCAATCTGCTGTTCGACGGGGGCAAGTGGACCACGAAGGCCGGTGCGACCGTCACCGCCATCGGCGAAGGCGACATCAACCAGCAGAGCAAGCAGGCGGGGCAGACGTGCATGACGTGTCACGCGGGGGTCCACAGTGAGTACCGCGCGGAGAGACAGGTCGCCAACGCAACCGGCTTGGACACCGCCGGAATGCCGGATAGCCACAATGCCCACGGCGAGAACTTCCTGGACGGCTCGGGCGGAATGCGGGCGAAGCTGACCA
>PEVN01000381.1 GCA_002779825.1 Armatimonadetes bacterium CG06_land_8_20_14_3_00_66_21
AAGAAGGCTCGGTGATCCGCTTCGCGGAGCGCAATCTGGAACCGCCCAATCTCCAGTCTGAGACCCCGATATGCTCGGCCCCACGGAACTCGTAGTCATCCTGCTCCTCGTCCTGCTGTTCTTCGGCGCGACGAAAGTGCCGCAGTTGGCGAGGTCGCTCGGGCAGGGAATGCGAGAGTTCCGGGAGGGCGCCAGTACAGCAGACCCCTGCGCGCCTGAGACCGCCTGCGGCCACCTCACGGCACCGAGAGAGAACGACGGTATGCGTGTACCTCGGGGTAGCGACCCACCCACCCGAGCCGGGCGGACCGGGCCATCCGCGCTGCGTCGAGACGAATACATGGCCCAACACGGAGCGCCAGGACTCCCTGTCCGCATCTGACGAGGCGGGTAGGGCCCAGGCGTGATAGCAGGCAGTCACACATGCACCGAGGAGGCAGCCAATGGAAGCACACACATCGTGGAGAAGGACTTGGGGCACCGTCTACTGGGTGGCCTGTCTGGCAGGTTCATGGACCGGTGCCATGGCGGAGCAGCCAGAGCCATGCGACCAGTGCAACGTGGTGACGATCGCCTATGACCCGTCGCTGACGCACGTCGTGGCGACCTTCACGAAGGGGGTCACGCTCGAGTGCCCTGGCAATTGCGATATCCATGCGTCGTGCCTGTTGAGCGGGAACGTAGTGTTGCCCACCGGTGTGAATACCGCGCTTGAGGAATGCGGGTGCATGACCGCGGAACTCATGATGTCTACAGAGCCCGAGTGCACTCCCGAGTTCCTGGAGTGCCAGCCCGGACGCAAGTGGACCGTGCAGTGCCACGCGGAACTCACGGCAGTCTTCGCCTCTTTCTCGAACGCGACGTGCAAGAGAGGACAGATGGAGACGACCGTTGCCTGCCACCACAACGACCCGAACTCACTCGAGTGGACCAATGCGTCGTGTACGGCGACTATTCAATAGAGTCGTGCACGACGACGCGTGTGGTTGGGCCCGCGCAGGGGCGGCCGAGACGGCCCGCAGAGCCCTGCTCCAATCGCTGCTACTGTGGCGAGAGCGCCCGTCCGTTGGTGCCTTGTCCCACGCATATGGAGGTACGCGATGACCCCCCATGGCCGTCTACGCTTGGCGCGGTCCGAGGCAGTACGAGCGGCACTCTGGGGCTTGTTCGGCTGCGCAATTGGCCAGCACCTGTACGCCTTGTCACCCTCCTCGGCTCGCGCCGGTGCAGTGCAGGCCGCTCCCACGCAGACCCTTCCCGCGGCCCTGCACACTGCCGTGGCCCTCGGACCGGGCCGCTTCTCCACGGACCAAGTGCTGGACGCAGTGGCTCGTGCCACTGGAGTCCTGGTGATCGCGGCGATGGGTCCCTCGGCATCCGCCAGGAAGATCGACGTGGACGACCGGCATCTCGACGCAGGCGCGCTCCTGAAGCGACTCAACGACGCGACGGACACCGAATGCGTCGTGAGAGAGGGTTACATCGGCATCAAGGGTCACGACCTCTGCTTCCCCGCATACGCCGAAAGGCTCAGGCGGGCCGTGCAACCAGCCGAGGAGTGGCGCACCGAACTGGCGACGGACATCCTGACCATTGAGCGATGGTTTCCGCCGCCGTATGCCGACCGGCTGTCGCAAGGGGAGCTGCTCAGGGTCAGTTCCCTCCCGGAGCCGGTGCAAGCGCAGGCGTTGTCTGCATTTGTTGCGATGTCTGGCCAGACCCGTCTGTTGAACCTAGATGCCGCCGAGAGAGACGAGTGGGCTTTCGACTTCCGGGCCGATCCTCACCTCGAGATCCGATGGGGCACCGGAGACATCGCCCACACAAGTTGGCATGGCCTCCAGGGGACACCCGACAGCTACGTGATCGAGACCACGGAGGCAAACAGGAGTCGACTTGTCCCCCTCCCGGGATTCATGGGTGAGGGCGATTGAGCGAGGGAGAGGGCACTGGCATGCTGACGAGGCAGTTCCGATGTGGTGCGTGGCTTCTCCTTGGCTGTGCGCTCGGGGCGGGCGCAGTACCCCCACGCGAGGTAGTCTCGGTCCAAGCGCAGAGCGTAACGTCGAGAGCAGTGCTACTGCTCGTCCGCGGGCAGACAACCGTCGGCGCGGTGGTGCAGGCTCTCCAGGGCAACGGGTTTGAGATTGCGGTTGACCGACGAGAAGCGGAGCGTCCCATCTGCGTCTGGGCGCCGGGTCCGGTCAGTGAGGAGTGCATGGTGAGGGGCCTGAGAGAAGTGACTGGGCTCGGCGAGCGTCGGGTCGACTCCATCAGGTTCCTCTCCTATCTGGCCTGCTTTAGCCCGCCCACGCACCTTGGTGAACCAGAGAGAGCGCGGCTCCACGAACGACGAAAGGCGACTTGGGCACGGATAGCTGACAAGTACCAGCCCGTGGTAGAGCGCTTCTCGCGGACGCATCCTCAGATCCCATTCCCGCGTGCCAAGCTACTCCAGCCTTGGCAGGCCACAGCCGCTGAGTTGCGCTGGAGCGAACGAGTCTTCGTCCAGGCGTTGTTCCGCGATCAGCAAGGCGACGAGGGTCTTCTGTCGGCTCTGGAAGAGGGGCAGTACCAAGTTGCGTACGAACCGGGCGTGTCTCTTGGGCTGGTACATCTACAGCCCAGGGATCTTGGGAAGCTGAAGGGGAACCTGCTGGGGCATGGGCACCTTGTCGCCGCGATGCGACAGCGGTCCATCGATCCGTCTGCCGTTGGGACAACATATGTCGGCGACCTCGGAGGACGGGGAGGAGAGTTGCTTGGACTCCTCTCACGCTGCGCCTCGCCGTCGCTGTTCTGGATACGAGGCGCCGTGTACGTGCGCACAGCGGCACCGAACGCGCCTCTCGTAGAGGCCAACGCATCGTCTGGGATGGCGGGAGGATAAGCGATGCGACAGCACATCAGGCCGGACAGGCAGACGGACGGTCGTGTCAGCGGCCGCACCGAACTGACGACGACATCTGGGGCTCTCCGGTGCCAGTATTTCTGTGACTCTGGACATACCCAGCCACTTCTGCTGTACGCCGTTACGGCGGCCATCCTGCTCTTGCCAACAGCGAAAGGCGGGGACGCGCGCGCTCAGCGGCCAGCCGCTGTTCACCAAGAGAACACCGCCGTGCGGGTGCTTTTCACCACCGACACCCTCGGCTACCTGGAGCCCTGCGGGTGACACGGCAGTGGGCTGGGCGGTCTGGCCCGGCGAGCAACGCTGTTGGGGCGGCTGACGGCGGATGGTGTGGCGTCCGTCACCGTTGAGGGTGGCAACCTGTGCAACGACCCGTCGAAGCAGCCGGTCATCGTGGAGTCTCTGGTGAAGATGCGTTACGCGGCTTGCCTGACCGGAAGCGCTGACACCGACTCGGTGCGCAAAGATGCCGGCAATGCGAAGCTTGCCGTTGTCCCGCCCTTCGACCCGGCGCATCCCGACCAAACGTCGTGGATCATAGAGCTTGGCAGCGCGCGCGTCGCGTGCCTGCGGCTGGAACCGCCGGGGCAGACGGGCGAAGAGGCTTGGGAGCGCGCTCTGGTCTCGTCGTTGACGGCGCTTCGGAAGCGTGCCGACGTGGTTGCGGTAGCCAGCCGCCTCAGCGAGGCCGAGAACCGGCGCCTGGCCGGTCAGCTTGGCCCGGCCGGCTTGATCCAAGCAATCTTCGTTGCACCTGCCAACTGCACGCCCGACTTGCCTACCGTCGCGGACGGCGTGCTGCTCTGCCCGACCAAGGACCGCGGGCAGGCTGTGACGCTCTTGGAGGCGGAACGCGCCGGTGGCAAGTCGTGGAAGCTGTCGTGTCGGTTGGAGACCGTTGGCTCGGCGTACGCTCCCGACCCGACCATCGGCGACCTCGTCGGCCGGTACTACCAATCGCGACAAACAACGTTGGCGGGAGCCACCGCCGAGAAGCCATTGAGCGAAGCCTCCTACGCACCTGCGCCGCGGTGCAAACCGTGCCACGCCAAGGCCTACGACGTGTGGCAGAAGAGCGTCCATGCTCGGGCTGTGGCGACACTTCGTGAGAAGCAGCGGTTGGTGCCGGAGTGCCTGACGTGCCACAGCGAGCAGTTTCGGCGCAACACGCAGTTCGACGCGGACTTGGCCGCCGAAGACGATGGTGTGCAGTGCAGTACGTGTCACGGAGACGGAATTGTCCATGCACTTACGCGCGGCATCCCCGCGTTGAGCCGCGAGCAGACCTGTGGCTCCTGTCATACAGAGGGAGACCAAGTGCACGGGGCGTTCTCGACAGAGGCGGCACTCAGGCGGATACAGCACTGAGAGGGAGGTGCAGAAGACCCACACATGGTACGAGTCGCCGTGCTCGCGAACCAGAGGGGTTCGCTCAAGGACCCCGGGGCACGCTGGCGTCAGGTACGGCAGAGTAGAAGCGTTACATGGCCTCGCTCCCCAGTTCGGCTTAGCATACAAGAGAGGTGTCAACATGAGGTACTTCGCTCGGAAACAGATCTGGATCGTCGCAGCGCTCGTCTTGGCTATGCCTCGGTGTGGCCGTGAGGTGCACGCCGCTACCCTCGTTGGGGTCACATTGTGCCAGATCAGTCTTCCCAACTGCAACTGCGCCACGCCCAAGACGATGCTTGTTCACTGTGTGGGACCCACCAGCGTGACGGGTACGAAGTTCCAGGCTATCGGGGGTGGCTGCGCTGCTCACGGGGACTGCAGCCCTGTCTACTATCAAAACGGCGACTTCAACTACGACTTCACGAAGTCCTATGAGGTCCCCGCCAACAAGAAGCTGGTGGTCACGGTGAAGGCCATGGCCGAGGACTGCCCGGTTGAGGACGTTTGCCCGGACGGAACGTGTCACGAGGTCTACTGCCCCTACACTGGGGTGTTCGACACCGTCCCGCTCGCGGTGGATTGCTGAGTCCGGCGCGGTTTCCTCGCGCCTGCCCGGAGTACGCGGCGATTACGCCACGGGCACAGGGGCTGCGTCTACGACCCCGCCGCGGTGATATGGAGTGCTCATACTGTGATGCGATCAGTGGACCGAAGGCAATGTTGGCGCCGGGGGATCGTTTTGGCACTGGCTATCTGTTCAGCCGGATCAGCCGCGCCCGAAGAGATCACGGAACGGCGGATCGACCTCGACTGCCGTAGGCCCGACTGGACCGCGATTGTGACCGGTCTCCGCAACGCAACCGGACTGCGTGTGGGCCTTGTTGTTCCTGCCACCGCGGCGCCCGCTGTGGAGTTCAAGGACACTCCATTGCGGGATATTCTCGACGCGTTGCTGGCTCCGATTGGATATTCCTGGCGCATTCACCAAGGCACCCTCACCATGCACCCAGCCCTTCCCCGTGAGTGGAGTTGGTCGGAGACGGGTCTGAAGTCCAGGGCCGCAAACCTGCTCGCTCTGTCCCAGGTGCTGGCGGTGTTGGAGCCCGGTCAACTAACTCGTCTTGCGGCGGGAGCAGCTCTGCCTCTCGACGAGCTACCTGGCCTTGCCGCAGACCAGCTTGTCTCGCTCAGTCGGGAGGTGTGGAGGGGCACCACCAGGGAGAACGTGATCGCTGAGTATCGCAGCGAGTGCAGAGTGAGCTTGACACCCGCTCTTGTCGCTCTGCTACTGCGGGACGGGGGGCGGCAGGACGTAGTGCTGCTGCCGGAGAAGGATGTCCCGGGGCAGGTGCTGCAGAAGTGACACGCGTTGCCTCGCAGAGCTGCTCCTCATCTTTCTGCCATGTGCTATGCTTGGCGGTTACGGCTACCGGGCTAACAGGCGGGTACACGGCTGAACAGCCAACCGCTCCCATCCTCCTTCCTGCAGGCCGAGTTATCACCTTGAGCCAAGTGGCTGCGGCAGTTCAGATCCACACCCGGAAGCCCTGCACCGTGGACCGGCGCCTTGGCCGATTCACTTTGGTTGTGACCCAAGCGGAGTACACTGGCTTGGCGGAACTTAACCTGTTCCTTGGGGACCTGTGTGCCCTTGAGGTACGCCAGGTCGCAGACGAGTTGTTCATGGGGCCCAGGCACTACACAGAAGAGGAGAGTCTGCTGATTGCCAGTCGGGCAATGGAGATGGTGGTCAGCCGCCTGCAATGGACGCCTGACCGCTACCTGTCTTACACAGACTGGGGGGGAGCGACGCCCCCCAGTCTGCTTGAGCGGATCCCATGGCCGCGGCTACCCGAGCATGTCCAGCAAGTCCTGAAGCAAGCGTCCTCGGGGGACATGCGTCCGGGGGTGGACGTCGAGTTCCGTCCTGCTGTCAAGCTGACGATAGATCCTGCGGGCCGCTACAGGATGGAACCAGCTACGCTGCGTGACCCTAAGACCGGGGTGACGCGCCAGACCGAGACCCGCAGCAGTCTCCAGTTCGGCTTAGTCACGTGGTAGCACGCAAGTGCTAACGCGCGCCCCAGTTCTCCAACGCCGCGGGCCGCGCCATGCGCTGCCCAACGGAAGCGATTCCGCGGGACGCACTGGCGCTTGGAGGGCTGCCACCCCTGGGCAGTTCTATTCGCCGGAGGACTCCCATTCGAGTTCACCAACTGCGGGAGGTGTGATCGTATCCACAAGTGCTGACCGGAGCGGAGGTCGAGGACCAGATCGCCGCCAGTTCATTCACCAGTCCAGCCTGGTTGTTGCTGCTACGCGCTTCGTCGGCGCTCTGGCCGGGGAAGTCCGCCCCAGCAGCCATGTCGCGGTTATTCGGTCGAAAGCGACAACGTGCGTCTGGCGGCAGGTATGACTTTGAGGCGCACGTCGGCCCCACCCAAGCAGGCGGCGTGCGTGTTTTGAGTGCAGAAGCGGGCGAGCAACGCGGATCGTGGCCTATGCCACGTGATACGCAAGGCCAATGAGGAGGTAGACACATGCCAAACAACAGAGCCACAGAGGTAGGACAGGATCGTCGGGAGTTCCTTCGACAGTCCGCGCAAGTAGCTGCCGCGAGCCTGTTCGCTGGCGCGGCATTGGAGGACGTGATTGAGCGCGTCGTCCACCGCGTCGGCGAGTCGCAAGCAATGCAGCGGCTTGCGGGGGACGCAGCGGCGCAGCTACGTGGCGTCCAGTTGCAGCCGCGGGCGCTGGCACAGCAGTGCTGCGGCTCGTAGAGCGAGGTCTGCTGGTGACTCAGCATCCCCTCCCGCGTGACGGGGATGCTGTTGCTTGTCGCGCCCGCGCGTAAGCCCTCCGCGTAGGCAATCAGTCCGAGTCCTAATCCACCCCACGTTGCTTGTCGCGCCCGCGCGTAAGCCCTCCGCTCCATCGTGGCCGCTAAGCACATTGCACTGCTGCCGACGCTGGCGGAGTACGATCCGGCGACACTGGCGCCCGTACGCGAAAGCCCATTGGTCCCGGTCACGGCCCGCGCGCAGGACCGACGATCGGCTCTGGCGTCGCGCCGTGCGAAGCTGTCAGACTCGCCTCCCCCCGCGAAGGAGGCGATGTGGGCTGCGGAGCGCCGCTTCCTGTGGATCCGGCCGGATCAAGTTGACTGGCTTCGTGACTTTGTCGAGAGCATCGCTCTGGGGCAACGGCCAGCCTGCCTGGCGCGGTGAGCACTCAGTACTCGCTGTCGTTTGAGTAGTAGGTGAGCGAACTGCAACAAACGCTTCACGACAAGGAGAGCAATTCGATGGAATGCCGGCCGGCGACGGGGCGCGTCAGAGTCCACGTGGGTCCGAGGGCGTGCGCAGTCGCTCTCCTTGTTACCTCGGCAGTCGCCCAGCCCGGCGCCACCGGTCCGACGCCCAAACCCGCCCCCGGCCCCTGGCCCCTCTCCCACGTCTCCGTCTGGCTCACGCCGATGCAGTACGACCCGGTGCCGACGCTGCGCTGGTTGGAGCAGCAGAAGCTGCGGCCGGACCGGGTCATCGTGCAGGCGC
>PEVN01000122.1 GCA_002779825.1 Armatimonadetes bacterium CG06_land_8_20_14_3_00_66_21
GGCGTCGCCGACGTCGGTGGTGGCGGACGGTGTGTCGCAGTCGACGATCACGGTGACGCTGAAGGACGCGAACGGCAATCCGGTGTCCGGGAAGATGGTAGCGCTGGCGCACACGAGCGGTCCCGGCACGCCGACGATCAGCGCGGCGTCGGGCCCCAGCGACGCGTCGGGCGTGGTGACGTTCACGGTGAAGTCTGCGACAACGGGGGCAGATGTCTTCACCGCCACCGACACGACCGACAGCGTGACGATCACACAGACGGCGACGGTGACGTTCACGACGGGGCCGGCGTCGCCGGCTACCTCAACGATCACGGCGGCGCCGACCAGCATCACGGCGAACGGCACGAGCACGTCCACGATCACCGTGCAACTGAAGGACGCCTTCGGGAACAACCTGACGACCGGTGGCGCGACGGTGACGCTGGCAACGACGGCGGGGACGCTGGGGAACGTGACGGACAACGGGGACGGCACCTACACCGCGACCCTCACCTCGGCGACCGCGCCGGGCACGGCGACGATCACCGGGAAGCTGGATGAAGCCGATCTCGTGGACAACGCGACGGTGAGCTTCGCGGTGGGGTCGGCGTCGCCGGCCACCTCGACGATCACGGCGGCCCCGACTACTATCACGGCGGACGGCACGAGCACGTCCGTCGTCACAGTGCAACTGAAAGACGCCTTCGGGAACAACCTGACGGCCGGCGGCGCAACGGTGACGTTAGCGACGACGGCGGGGACGCTGGGCAACGTGACGGACAACGGGAACGGCACCTACACCGCGACCCTGACCTCGGCGGCCGCGCCGGGCACGGCGACGATCACCGGGAAGTTGGGTGGCGTGGATATCGTGGACACCGAGACGGTGACGTTCAAGGTGGGGGTGGCGCTGACGCTGACGCTGCACGGGAACGAGACGGTCGCTACCTACTACAAGTACGGTCCCACGCCCGACGCCCCGACGCCGCACTGGTACGAGTTCCTGTATGACGGCACCACCGGCGCCGAGATCGACGGCAACACGATCACCCTGCATTTCGTGGACGGACAGCGCGGCGACGCTGACTTGATTGCCAACGGCGTCCTCGTCGATCCCGGGGGGCCCGGCGTGCCGCCCGGGGTGCCAGTCAACATCGGGAACGCCGGCGGCCAGCTCCGGCTGATTTCGTTTCCCAGCGTCGCCACGAACTTCAACGCGTTCGCCGGTCTGCTGGACCTCAACCGGAACTCGTTCCTGGCGCGGTGGGTCCCCGGCAAGGCCTCGGACCCGACCTATCTCCGCTATGAGTACCTGATCTCCGGCGGCGCCGGCGCGGGTCTGAGCTTCGACACGGTGGAGAACGGAGTCGGCTACTGGCACAAGTCGGCGACCGTCTACGCCGGCGTGTTCACCCAGCGCGCCGCGTCGTTCGACCTGCCCCTACTCGTCAGCGTCGACCCGTGGGCGCACTGGAACCTGATCGGCGTGCCGCACACCCGGGCGGTCAACTTCGCCTCGCTGCAGGTCGTCCACGGCGGGGTGACGCGCAGCCTGGCCAACGCCGCGGACGCGGTGATCACCGGGAACTTCGCCTGGAAGTATTTGGGCCCCACGCAGGGGTACCAGTTAGTCTCGGTGCCCGGCCTCTACGCCGACGCGGCCACCACGCTGGAGCCCGGTTTGGGCTACTGGTTCTGGACGGACCAGGATTGTACGCTGAGGTACCCGGTGCCCGCCAGGAGCGCAGAGTTGGGAGCGCGCGCGCGCCCACGGGGCGCGCGCGCGAAGACCGGCGGACGCGCTACCGACTGGCTGGCCCAGCTTGAGGTTCGCGGCCCGGGTTGCGCTGACGCCTGCAACTACTTCGGCGTGGGCGCGGCGCGGTCACGGCTAATGAACCCGCCGCGACCGGCGGAGGGGCGCTACGTGGACCTCTACTTCGTCGAGCCGACGCGCGGCGCGGAGCAGCTCCCGCTGGCGGCTGGGGTGAAGCCTTCGGTGCGAGCGGCGGCGACGACCTGGACGTTCGACGTCGACACCAACGTGTCGGAGGGCCGCCTGACGCTCACCTGGCCCGACCTGAGCGTGGTCCCGAGCGACACGGCACTGCGCCTCGTGGACAGCGTCTCCGGCAAGACCGTGAACATGCGCACGAGTTCGGCGTACGGCTTCACGCCGGACGGTCGGGCGCCGCGGCGGTTCGAGATCCGCGCTGAGGCGGGCGCCGGTGCCGCGCTGCGGATCGCCGGGCTTACAGCCGTGCCGACGCGCGGCGGGGCCTTCGAGCTGATCTACAACCTGAGTCAACCGGCGGACGTGTCTGCCCGGGTGTTGAGCGCTGGCGGTCGAGTCGTGTCGTCGCTGCCCGTCCAGCAGGCCGGCAGTGCCGGTCGGAACCGCCTCGTCTGGGGCGCGACCGCTGCCGACGGCCGGCGGTTGCCGCGAGGGCTGTACCTGCTGGAGCTGGTCGCCCGCTCGGGCGCCGGAGAAGTTACCCGTGCCGTCGCGCCGCTGCGACTGCCGTAGGGCGCCAGCGGCCCGTGTAGGACCCGAATCCCTTCCCGGAACCATCCTCAGAGGAGACCGAATATGAGCAACACGATCACGCGCACCGCTATCCTGACGCTTTGGCTGGCCGTCGGTCTGTGCCGGGCTCAGGAGCTTCCGAAGCTTCGTCTGGCCCTCGCGCCGACGGCAGCCGCGGCGGGCGTCGCAGCCGGCGCCGCCGAGCAACTGACGGCGGCGCTGACGGAAGCGTTTGCGGCGCAGGCGGCGTTTGCCCTCGTCGACGCCGCTGAGCTGCAGCGAGCGCTCGAGTCGGCGCCGGCCGACTGGTCGCGCAAGGACCGCATGCGCTCGGCTGCCAACCGGGCGAGAGCGGACACGGTGTTGGTGACCGGCGTTCTCGCCGTCAGTCGAGACGGAGGAGGAGTCGAACTGCACGTCGAGGGCGGGTTGGTCGACGTGGTGACGGGGACGGAAGTCGGCTACTACCGCAATGGCGGCGCCGGGCGCGGCGGCACCGAGGACCAACAGCTTGCCGCTGCCGCCAAAGAGGCCGCCAACCAGATGGCGGCGCACTTCACGAAGGGGTCGCGCCTCGTGGGGCGGGTGCGGCTCATGTCCGTGGCGAGCAGGATGGTGGTGATCCTTCGCGAACCTGACGCCTCGGTGCAACGGGGCATGTGGGTGTATGCGTTCCGCGACGGCAAGCGCCTCGGCGGGATCGAGCTTACCAGCGTCACGCCGAAGCAGCTCGAGGGGAAGGTGCGCTACTTGGCCGGTGCCGTCACGTTGGTGCCCGGGGACCTCGTGGTGCACGCCTTCACGCCCCGGCCGTTGGAGGCGCGAACCCCAAGGAGCCAGCGGCGGTTCGCCAACGTCCTGAAGGGCGTGCTCGCCGTGGGTCTGCTGGCAGCGATCCTCAACCGCGACCACGGCCCGGGTCCCACCGGGTCCATCGCGGTTGACTCCACCCCTCGCGGTGCCGACATCCTGCTGGACGGTGCGGCCACCGGTCAGCGCACGCCCTTCACCCTCACCGTCCCCGTCGGCGCGCACGTGCTCACCCTCCGGCGGACGGGCTACCTCGACGCCACCCTCAACGTGACCGTTGCCGCCGGCCAGGTCGCCAACGCGACCGCGATCCTCCGGCCCGGGCTGCCCCCCCCCGGCCCCGCCCCGGGACCGTGAGTCCCCGGCGACGCTCCCCGCCACCAGTTCGCGCCCCGCTTCGACGGCAACCCGATCGTCGTCAAGTCGAACAACGGCACGACGGCGCTGGGCTCTTACCTGCGCAACCACGGGCTCTATCAGACGCTCTGTCCCTGCCCATCGTCCGCGGCGAGGTCGACCTGTACGGCGAGGTCGGCCGCGACACCTTCAAGCGGGACGTCCGCACCGTCGGCGCCTACTTCCCCGGCTGTTCGAGCGCCACGACCTCGATCTCTTCGTCGAGTGGTCGGACGTCGGCGACTTCAACCAGCCCTACAGCTCCCAGCTCCTGGTCCGCGCCTACTACCCGCTCAACAAGGAGCTGTACGGCTTCCTCGCCGCGGAGAGCCGCGTCGGCGCCGACGACCTCTTCGGGTTGGGCGTCGTCTTCCACTTGCCGACGGTGCACTGAGCGGTCGGCAACGGCAGGGCTGGCAGGACCGTGCGGTCTGACGTGCGCGCTTGCAGTGGAGGTCGGCGGCGCGACGGGACCCAAGTCTGACTCGGCCCAGCGCGCCCAGGAGTCATTCGGTTGCCTCTCGCGCAATCGGTGTTGTGCTGCCGCCATCGCCGAGCACACGCCCCAGTAGTGCGGCCAGCAGGTAGCAGGCTGCGCCGGCCAAGAGGACGAGGCGGAAGCCGAACAGCTTCGCGCCGATGGCGGCGAGGACGGACCCAAGCACGGAGGTGACGCCGTTCACGCCCCACATCCACGGGATGTCGTCCCGGTTCACCTGCTCCAGGAGCCGGATGCCGGAGGGAAACGGGATGCCGAGGCAGAAGCCCAGCGGGACGAGTAGCGCCGCAGACACGGCGATCCGCACTGTCAGGCTGCCGCCAAGGAATGCTGGCTGGATCACGGGGAAGCCGAACGCGTACGCGGCGAGCAGGGTGCCGGCCGCGCAGGTGGCTGTGGCGATCCAACGCTGCATGTCGGCCGTCGCCCCGCGCTGGCTGAACCGACTGCCGGCGGCGCCGCCCAAGAGGAGCGAAAAGAGGATGACCGAGAGGGTCAGCGTCGGGTAGCCGAGGAATAGAATCAGCTTCTGCGCCAGCGCAATCTCGGCCAGCATGAACCCGACTCCGAGCAGGGAAAAGTAGCCGGTGAAGCCCGGCAGGTGGGCGATGCCGCCACGTCCCCGGCGCGTCAATGCCAGCACCCCCGTCAGCCCCGCCGAGAGCAGCAGCGCCGCGAGGCAGAGCAGGTAGAGCGGGCGTGGCACGCCGAACGTCATATCCAGGAAGAACGGGCTGTCGTCAGAACAGGGGCTGATGTTGGCGGGTGAGCCGTCGGGAAGCTGGAACTCGTCGACCAGGTCCTGAACGTGCTTCTCCCCGGAGCCGACCCAGGAAAAGGGCAGGCCGGGGTGCTCGGCTGGGACGTACAGCGGGAGCAGCCGGCGCAGCTCGATGCCCTCCATCAACGCTTTGCACCGGCGCGTCTGCAGGGGCTCCTTCGCCAAGAGTAGCAGGTACCGATACGGGGTAGACGGGAACTGCTCGGGGGGCACTTGCATCACGGCGAGGTGGCTACACGCTTGCGCTTCGGTCTCCGTGCCCCCCTCCGTGAGAACCGCGATCGCGCTGGCGAACAGCCGCAGGCTGAGTGGGTATTCCTGCGTGATGAACGCCACGCACCCACCGGGCGTCAGGTGCGCGAGGTAGTCCCGAATGGCGTCGGTGGTGTGGATGTAGCTCTCGACCAGGGAGAGACCGACGTTGCCGGAGGTGGCGGTCTGGGTCAGCGCCAGGTAGATCAGGTCGTACTGGTTGCGCGAACGCTTCACATAGCTCCGGCCGTCACCGACGGAGACGTGGACGTTCGGGCGCTCGTACACGCCGCCGTTGAACTTGCGGTACCGCCGCATCACGTTGAGGATAGAGGGGTTGATCTCGACGCCGTCGATCTCGCGGTAGCCGGCAACCAGTGCCATCAGCACGTCAAGCCCGCCGCCGGGACCGATGAACAGCGCGCGGTCCTTCGGGGTCGATTCGAGAGCGACGTAACCCAGGAACCCGCGAAGGTACTGAATGGAGCCCACCTTGCCGTCCCACCTGTCCATGTTCGTCGGCACGTGCCCGTCGGTGTAGACGTACCGTATGGACGGGTCGTGCTCGGCCACCACATCCGTCCGCGCGAAGGCGTTCCACTCGGTGTACTCGATGTGCGAGGGCGCCTTGGGGTCGGCCAGCTCGATGTAGAGTGGCTTGCCGACGTTCTGGTCGGTCGTGTGCACCGCCGGCACGCCCAGGACTCTGTCGGCGTGGTTGGCGGCGACGAAGCAAGCGACACCGGCCGCGACTAACAGCGGCGGCAGTGCGCGGAGCCAGCGGCTCGCCCCAGCCGCCCACACGCCGGCCAATGCGCCCATGGCGCCGGCAGCGAAGCAGGCGTTGATGCCGCCCAACCATTGGAGCAGACCCACCACCCCGAAACTGGCAGCCGCCGCGCCGAACAGGTCCGCCGCGTAGAGCCGGCCGCTCTGCTTGCCGAACTGCTCGAAGCACACCGACAGGAACACCCCGGCGCAGATGAACGGCAGCAGGATGACGCCGCCGATGGCCACGTACATCCCTGGATGGTACGGCAGGAGCCACCTGAGCAGGAGTGTCAGTGTGACCGGAACCAGCACGCCGAATCCGGTGGCGCTGAGGACCAGCGAGGCGCTGGTCGGCCTCCGCTCCCGAGCGGCGCGGGTGACGTGGGCCAGCAATCCTCCGAGACCCAATCCGCACACCGCCACGCTGGTCACCAGGAAGACGAAGTGGTACCGCAGCACCACCGAGAACAGCCGCGTCAGCGCCACCTCGAACACGAGCACGCTGGCGGACATGAGGAACACGGCTGTCAGGATGGCCCGTGAAGGACGGTCGGCGAAGGGGCGGCGGTCGTCGGTCCCAACGCCCGAGAGGTTGTGAATGCTCGACTCGCCCCGGAGTTCTTGCCCGTCTCCCAGCCGCGAGGCGGCCGAGCCGGTCCTCCTGCGCAACGCGAGCCCGGCGGGAACGCCGCAATCCGCAATCACGACCCGCCTCCCCGCCCCGGCAGGAAGTCCATCCCGTTGCCGCCGCCGCCAAACCCTCCACCCGGCATGGCGGGTGTTTCCGCGTCTTCCTCTTCCCGGAACTGCAGCCGAAACAGGCGTGCATAGAGTCCGTCCTGCTCCAGCAGTTCTCGGTGTGTGCCGGTTTCCACCAGTCGTCCCTCCTCCAACACCATGATCCGGTCCGCGTCCATGACCGTGGAAAGACGGTGGGCGATGATGAACGCGGTGCGGTCCTTCAGCAGCGTCTTCAGGGCGTTCTGGATGAGCGCTTCGGTGAACACGTCGACGCTGGAGGTAGCTTCGTCCAGGATCAGGATGCGCGGTTCCGCCGCCAGGGCGCGCGCGAACGAGACCAGTTGTCGCTGCCCCTGCGACAGCGACCCGCCGCGCTCGCCCACCTGCGAGCCGAGTTGCTGCGGCAGCCTGGCGATGAAATCCGCCGCGTTCACCGCCTCGGTAGCGGCCCGGATCTCGTCTTGGGAGGCGTCGGGGCGGCCGTACACCAGGTTCTCCTCAACGGTGCCCGAGAAGAGGAACGTGTCCTGCAGCACCACTCCCATCTGCTGGCGGAGGGAGCGGACGGTGATGGTGGGCAGTTCCTGTCCATCGATCAGCACCCGGCCGCCGGTGGGGTCGTACAACCGCGACAGCAGCTTGATCACGGTGCTCTTGCCGGCTCCGGTCGGTCCCACCAAGGCGACCGTCTCGCCCCGCTTCACCTCGAAGCTGACCCCGTCCAAAGCGGGCTTGTCGCCGTCGTAGCCGAAGGTCACGTTGTCGAAGACGAGACTCTGCGAGAACGGCGGCAGGTCGCGGGCATCGGGGCGATCCTGGACGATGGGGACGGTGTCTCGGATCTCGAACACCCGCTCCGCGCCGGCCATCGCGCCCTGCAACTGGCCATACAGCCGAGTGAGTCCGCGAATCGGGTCGAAGAACATGTTCTGGTACGCAATGAACGCAAACGCATCGCCCAAGGTGATCTGGTGGCGGACCAGCAGCCAGCCGCCATACCACAGCACGATGACCACCCCGATCGAGCTAATGACCTCCACCACCGGGAAGAACAGCGAGAACAGCTTGATGGCCCGCACGTTCGCCACCAGGTTGCGCTCGTTCAGCTCCGCGAAG
>PEVN01000506.1 GCA_002779825.1 Armatimonadetes bacterium CG06_land_8_20_14_3_00_66_21
TACGTCCACCGTCATCGCCTGAGGCGCGGGTGTCGTCAGAGCAACCGTCACCTTCAGCGGCTTGTCCGGCGTGAAGGCGCGCGTCTCGACCGGACCGTCTTCCTGCCAGACGCCGTCCTTCGGCAGCAGCGTGTCGGGGGCGACAGCCACCTTCTCGATCCGCGTCGGCCCGGCCAGCGAAACCGTCGTGAAGCCCCACGCCACGGAAGCGCCTCCGCCGTCGCGGACGATGAAGCACGCAGTGTTGTCACCAAGGGTGACATTGGGGGGTGCGGGCACGGCCAGAGCCGCCTCCGTCGCTCCCGCCGCGAGCACAACCGGGGTCGTCGTGGTAGCGCGGTGCGCGCCGACTGCATTGAACCAGTGCGTCTCAACCTTCGCGTCTGGGAGGACCCGCGCACTGAGGACTGTCACGTTGAGGTGCGCAGCGTTGATTCCATCGAGTCTCCCGTGCACGGGCGGCGCCGCCACGATGCTGACGCCGGTGTCGCGCCCCGCCGCCCATGCCGTCATCCGGGTCAGCAGCGCGAACCACCACTCCTGATAGCCGGTTGGCAGCGCTGCAAACTGCGGCTGCAGCCAGCCGCCGCGGTAGCTCAGGATCGGGGTCAGGGCGCTGTACCCGCGGTAGCTCAAGTCGTGGGTCAGCGTGTCCCACGTCGCGGACACGGCCCGCCCCTTGCCGTGCGTCCCCAACGTCAACAGCGGCGCGCCGTCCTTGCCGAGGGTGGCGATCACGTCGCCTTGCGGGGGTACCTCATACTCGTGTCGGCGAGTGACGGGGAAGCGGTCCCAGTCCAGCCCCGTCACTAACGGATCGTCGCCAGCGGGCGACCACTTGTGCCAGGCCCACATACTCCGGCCGGCGGTGCCAGCCTTCGCAACGCCAGCGACCGGCAGTTCCTGCGCTGCTTCTTCGTCGAACCCATCGGGCTGAATGAGCACCAGTCCCGTTCCCCGGCTCACGTGATCGAGGATCGCCGCCCGAATCTCCGGCGTGAAGTGGAAGTCCCACTTGAAGCCGGACAGAACGATCACGTCGTACTGCCGCGTCTTGAGCCGCTCCGCCAAAGCCTTCTGCGCGGCGTCGAGCGTGAGGATGCTCAGGTCTCCCTGGTAGAGCAGCTCCTTGTCGAGCGTGGTCCGGAACTTCACATAGTCGAGGTCGAGGTCGATCCGCTCCGCGAGTTCGACGGCTTCGCGGCAGTTCATGTCGTCCATGAGAACGAGCGCCCGGATCTTCCCGCCGGCGAACGGGCGCGCCCACGGCACGTGCGGGGTCACCACTTCCGTGCTGATCTCGTGCCCCGGTCGGGTGGCGCTGACTTCCTCGGGTTTCCCCTCCCGCTCGCACTCCGGCTCCAAGTGGTAGGCGACGCGCACGTCGCCGATGGTCAGCGGGCGCTCGCACACAACCACTGGCTTGCCGGCCCGCTCCACTTGCCAGCGCAGGACGTAAGTCCCCGGTTTCTCCGGTCGGTACCGGGTCTCGGCCGACAAGACGCCCCCTTCGCCGACGGTGCTCCCCGCGAGGTCATGTTCAGTGCCGTCGGTCAGCGACCGGAGCACGAGTCGCGCGGGCCCACCAGGGCTTCCCGCCGGCCAGTGAAGCCGTGCCGACAGCGTCAGGTCGTCACCCGTAGTTGACGCCTCAAACGCACCCACTGCGCCGGCGACCACACCGTCTACCCGCTTCAGCCCGGTGAACGGGATCAGCGTGTAATCCCACTCCAGCTTCTCGCCGGCCTTCACTTCCAGCAGGTTGTGTCGCCACTCGTGCGTAGCCGCCAGTGCACCCGCGCCGTGCCACTGGTAGAACAGGCTCAGGTACCGGTAGGGCACTTCAATGGCAAGCCCATTCCCGTCGTCGGTCGCCACTGCCGTCCAGCCACGCGCCGGGTTGCGGTACCAGGCTTCGTCGCTGGCCTTTGCCGCCTGCACATCGAGCGTGAAGGACTGCACGCCGTCAGTCGTGGGGAAGTAGTACGTATTCGTGGCGCCGGTCTCGCCGAGCCAGTTGTGCGACCAGAAGCCGTACTCGTAGTCGGTCTGCGAGGACGGCTCGTTAGTGAGGGTGTAGTGCACTTGGGCGACCGGACCGTCCCGGCCCAGCGTGATCCGCTTGCGGATCTCGGTGAAGCTCATCATCCCGCCGACGCCAGTGGTCCACAGCTCCACTGCTGCATGGTCGGCAGTGTTCTCCAGTTTGTGAAAATACACCCGCTCCGCAAAGCTGTACTGCGGCTTCCACAGTTGGTCGCGCAGTAGCCCGTAGCCGCTCTCGCGCGAGTAGACCAACTCCGTGCCTGAGGGCTTCAGCCGAAGGCTGCGACACACTCCACCCCGAGCCGGCGAGAAGATGAGCCGGACGGCGCCGTTCTCCAGGACCACCTCGGGCTGCCCGTCGCCGTCAAGGTCTTCCTCACGGGCGGTGGGCGCGGGATCTGTCCGGAACGGGACGGCCGCATACGCACCGACGCCCTGGGTCTGTGCTGCTGCGCGCGTCCCGAACAGCTCGATCTCGGACAGGCTCAGGACTCCGGCGCCGGCGAAATCCAGTCGCATCGCGTCCGTCTCGACTCCCTTCAGGTCGAGTGTGTGCACGAAGTCCATCGTCGGCGTCGGCCCGAAGAAGCCGGGCTGTCGCGCCCGCTCTTCCCACGTCCCCCCGCGCCGGACGTTGACCGCCAAGTAGTCCAGCTTGTAGTTCAGGTTGTGCCGGTGCTGGGAGACGCGGATCGCACTCAGCTTGGCCGGTCCGCCAAGCTCGAGGTCAATGGTCACAGACCCGCCTTGCCAGATCGCCACGCCGGCGCCGCGACCAGCCTTGCCATCACTGAGTCGGTCGCCGGGATCGGCGTACTGGTCCGCCAGAGGTCGAGCGGCGGTGTGGTAGGTCCAGCCGGTGAGCTTCGGGCCGAAGTCGGGCGCAAGTGGCTCCGCGGCGGGTCTGCTGGTTACCAGAGGGAATACGAACAAGGAAAGTGCGAAGATCAGCGGCTTCATGGACACTCATCCTCCGATTGTCGCAACCCCAGGTGTGCAGGTCCGGACGACTGCACACCTTCCGGTTCGTCGCGTCTCTATCGTGGGGCAGGCGGTGACCGGTCCATGGAATCTTCGCTCTCAGCGCACCAACTCCTTCTCTCGCTTCGCTGGACGCACGCACGGACACGCGCGACGTCTGCTGGCGTCTCACCGGCCGACCAGGTCCGCCCATGAACACCGCCCCTGCCTTCGGACGTGCAGTACAATGCACTCCAACGGCACGCATATGCACAGCATGTCTGAGGAGCATCCCATGCCCAAGAGCGCAGTTGTCACCGCCAGAGTGGATCCCAAGCTCAAGCACGAGGCTGAGCGGATCTTCGCCGAGATCGGTCTCACGACTTCGCAGGCCGTCGCCCTGTTTCTGAAGCAGGTCGGGCTGCGCAACGGGCTACCGTTCAGCGTGAGGGTGCCCGTGCCCAACGACACGACGCGCGTGGCGCTGGACGACGCCCGCGAGCGGCGCGACCTCGCCACGTACGAGACCACGGATAGTCTGTTCGAGGACCTGGGCATTCGATGAGGAGCATCCGCCGCACCTCGCAGTTCAAGATGGATGTCCGGCGATTGACGAAGCGGGGCTGCGACTTCGCGGAGTTCCGTCAGACCATCGAGTCACTCGCGACAGGTCAGCCCCTTAGTGTTAGGCACCGCGACCATCCGCTGCGTGGCGGGCATGCCGGCACCCGGGAATGCCATGTCGAACCAGACTGGCTTCTCGTCTATGAGCTGTCCGTGGACGAGGTCATCCTCATCCGAACGGGCACCCACGCCGATCTCTTCGAGTGACCCTCACGCCGACTACGCCCTCCGTTCAGGCGCAACGTCACCCCGGGAACGGTGGCGCCTCACCGCTCGCCAAAGAGCTGCGCCCAAGTATACTCCGCCGCCAGCTCATTGCACGCCGGGCCGTTGCGCGAGGCGTTGTTTACCCACAGCGTCAGCCGCTCCGGCGCGAACACGGCGTTGTGCAGGTTCGAGCTCATGGCGACGGGGCGTTTGATGATCTCCAGCACTGCAGTGGCATCGATCCGGCCGTACTCCGCGCGGACGCGCTTCACCAACTCCGTGTACCGATCTCCTGCCGACAGCAGCACGGCGTCGGGCACCGTCTCGGGGAGCTGCGGGATTGCCTGCCCGGGACGAACTACCAGCAACCGGTCGGGTGTGGCAGCGACGCCCGCGGCGGAACGGGACTTGCCGTCGCTGACGACGTAGTAGTACTCACAAGTGCGGCGGTGATCGCGCATGTAGGCGAGCGCTTCCTCCAATGTGTCACAGTGCTCCAACACCCCGCGGACGAGGAAGCTCATCGGCGTGCCGTCCCACTGCCCCTCTCCCCCACCTCCCATCTCGCCGATGGCGACCTGCTTCTCGTTCATCCCCGTGACGGAGCCGATGAAGCCGGCATAGCTCACGTTCACGAAGGCATTCCGCCCCTTCGGCTTGACCGCCATGACCACAGCTTCGTCCTGAAGGCCCACCTCGGTCATGTAGTCCAGCACGCGGGCGTGCAGCAATTCGCCGCTCTTCGTGGCTTTGCCGAAGACGGCCAGCCCGCTGCAGTGGAAGAACTCGGGGAAGATGTTCGCCGCCTGCACCTCGGCCAGCGGCAGCCCGGCGCCCTTCGCCAGCCCGCGCAGCTCTTCGAAGTACTCCGGGCCCAGGAATGGCCGCTGGCGCTCCACCAGCCGCTGCGCTTCGGCCGGAAACCACTGGCCTTTGCTCAGCGAGTAGTAAAGCCCGACGCCGTACACCACTCGCTCGCCAAGCTGGGCGATCTCGCGCGACAGCAGCCGGCCGTGCTGGTAGCCCAAGTCGTACGCGTCGCCTTCCAGGTGCAGCACGCGGTGCCCGTCCTTCACCTCCAGCCAACCGGCACCCTCCCGCCGAAAGGAGTCCGGCGGCTTCGGCACCGGCTTCAGTTGCAGGGCGACGATGTTGATGCCGGCCGCCAAGCTGCGGTCCAGTTCTTCAGCGGGCACGGACTGCGACTGAGTCGAGGACGGCGGCGCAGGCGGAGCCTGCTGGTCGCGACGGACACGGAGACACCACTCGCGCTCCTCCTTGGGAAGCCGCACAGTCAGCAGCCGCAGCAGCCCATCGGTGCCGACTGCCGCCGTCCCGAACTGGTGGCGCATCAGCAGGCAGCGGTCGCCCTCGACGCGGCCGATGCCTGTGACAAGCGGGTGAGCAACCACTGCGCCCACCAGCACATGTTGCCAACGAGGGCGGGGGAGTTGGCGCGCCGCTTCCCGCACTGCCGTGCGGGCATGGCTGAGCGGACGTGCTTCGCCCGCGAAGCTGGCGCCTGTCTTTTCCAGCCACACCCGAGTCTCCGGCCCGGCAAGAAACTGGACAGCGATGTCGTCATAGTGGACGGACGTTTGGTAGGCGTCGCCCTCGCGCCACACCTCGACAGCTCCCCGCACCTTCTGCTCGCCGCCTCCGGGACGGACCTGCTGCACCTGTGCGCGCAGATGCCCGGAACCCCATTGCCAAGTGGCCGTGGTCGCGCTGCGCATGGCGCGACGGTAGTTGGACCAGAGCAGCGTGCTGGCGGCCAGGAAGTCGACAACGACCAGCCCCGCGACCACAAGGGCAACTATTAGCAGTCTCTTGGCGGCTGACCGTCTCATGTTTGACAGTCCTCGTCTCGCTTGGTGTCTGGCCCACCGGCGCTCCGCTTCCACAGGTGACCACCGCATGAATGCGGAACTACGAGCCGTCCGCTGCTATGCCGCCTGCGCCTTTGCGCACAGCTCTTCGAACAGCCTGCGTTGCTCGATCAGTGCCGCAATGGGATCTGCCGGCGCGCCGCCGGCTTCCAGTAACAGCCAGCCGGGGTAGTCCCTCTCCACGAACAGCTTCAGGAGTTGGTCCCACGGGTAGCCGGGCGTGTTCAGTGGCCGCACGTGGCACGTCGCTCCGAACCGGGCCTTGAGCAGGTTGAAGTTGTGCTCGAAGCCCTCTCCTTGCAGGTCCTGGCCGTTGGAGTTCCAGCAGAGGCCGACATTGGGGTGGTCGGCAATGTCGATGATCTGCTTCATGATCGGCGGCGGGGAGCCGTCGCCATGCACTTCCAGGCGGATCTGTTGGCCGTAGTCGGCGCCGAAAGCGCCCACGACGTTGAGCGACTTGCCGATCTGCTCGATGGTCTGCTCGCGCGGCACTTCCTTGTGGAAGGTGTTGGGCCGCACCTTGACGCCACTGCCGCCGGTGTCGCGGCTGAGCTTGACGAACTCCTTCGTCGCCTCGATGGCCTTGGCCAGTGCCTCCGGGCTGACATGGTCAAAGCACTCGGCGCTGCCAATGCCGACATTGGTCACCGGGCTGTCGTCAAAGCGCTTCTTCACCTGGGCGCGCTGCGCTGCTGTCAGCTCCCGCTCCACGCCGTGCTTGTGGGTCGTCCGCAGTTCGACCCCGAGGACGCCTGACTGCTCGCAGTTCGAGATCAACGTCGGCAGGTCCCAGTCCTTGCCCCAAAGGTAGGTGACCAGGCCGAACTTCATCTTCGAGCCGGGCTTGCCGGCGTCTTCCGCAAACGCTGCGCGAAGGCGACTGGCACCCATTGACATCGCGCCGGCGCAGAGCGAGTGTCTCAGGAATTCGCGACGGGTCTGGTCGATCATGAGTCGGGTCCTCCAGCCGAGTGTCCTGATCTCCTGTTCAGCACGCCGTCTCCGATTCCTTCCTCCGAACCCCCTTCAGCCGCTCGCGCGATGCCCTGCCGATCCACAGCGTGCCGAAGTGCTCAGCCAGTTGCTCGAAGCGTAGCGCTGCTTCCTCGACCTTGTCCTCGGCCAACCACCGCTCCGCCTCGTAGAACGCGTCGGCTCCCGTGGTCCTCCCCTCGGCGCACAACGCAGAGGCTTCCTCGCCAGCGGGAACAGCCACGTGCCGAAGCTTCTCGAGTATGGGCGGGTGCGCGTCCGTCAGGATGCCGTAGGCGCCCGGGACACGCTCGCGGAAGAGCCGCGCGCGGAAGTCGGTCGTGACCCCGCCCAGGGCGTCGCCGGCGTCACGTCCGGCGCCGAGGTCGAGGTCGGCGGCGACGATAGCATCGGGCTCGTTGCCGCCGTCCGCGAGAACCTCCCCCTTGGGACTGATGATGAGACTGCCCCCGCCCCGGAACGCAACCACCAAGTAGACGAAGTTGTCCGCTGCCCGGGTTCGGAAAGCAGCGAGGCTGGCGTCGGCTCCCGCCATCGACGCGCCACCCAATGTCAGGTGGAACACCAAGTCAGCCCCCGCCAATGCCAGTGCGCGCGTCGTCTCCGGGAACACCATGTCGTAGCAGATGCACATGCCCACGGTGCCGACGCCGGGCGCCTCGAACACCGGGAAACTGGTCCCCCGCGTCCGAACCTGCTCGTGGATCGGCAGGTTGACCTTGTGGTAGCGGCCGATCTCCTGACCGTCGGGGCCAATCAGGATGGCGGTGTTGTAGACGCGGCCCGCCCCAACGCAGTCGTTGCAGCAGACGAGGCACATGCCCTGCCTGGCAGCCACCTCGCCGAAGCGGGCAAGCATCTCCTGCTCGGCCGGCTGCAGCAGCAGTTGCACCTCTCCCCACTGTCCCGCCTCCCACTCAAGTGTGCCCAGAGTGTCTTCGGGAAACGCGATGATCCGGCACCCCTCGCCCCCAGCACAGTCGGCCAACACAGTCAGCTCGTCGAGATTCGTGCGGACGTGCCCCAGCGCCTTGGCAGGCGTGGCCACCTTGTAGGAGACGGTACGCCGTTTGGCCTGGATGGCTGCTACGCGTGTCAGCGGCATGTGGGCTCCCGTGCGAACGAGGTTCCGTCGCCCCCGATTCCGAACCGCGCGCGTCAGCAAGCGGACCCCGCAGAGGCCCGCTTGCTGACGCGCGCGGCTCGGAATGCCCCGGCGTTTCAGCCGACGCAGTGCCCAGCCAACGGGCGGGCCAGCAGCTTGCCGTCGAACCAGTACTGCAGGATGCCGTCCTTCGCTTGCTATCCCGTCGGCTGCGCCGGTTGCGGCTCCGGCTTCACCGCGCCTCGGCTGCGTTGTGCGCCGAAGCCGTAGGCGTCCAGGCGAGGGTCGTCGTCCATGTCGGGCAGGACGAAGCACAGGTGGAAGTACGCCCGCCGGCGCAGCAGGTTCACCTCGTCCAAGACCTCATTCCGGTGGGCGACCGCGGTCTTCCGGTCGGCCAGGCTGGACCCGGCCGCGGGCCGGTGAGACTCGATCTCCGTCAAGGCTGCGGCGGCCCGTTGGAGCAGGTCGGCGGGGAGCTGCGCATCGGGGTTCGTCTGGGCGGCGCTCACCGACCCGAGATTCCGCAGACGCGAGGCCAGGAACTCGCGGGTCATCCGCGTCAGGGGCGCGTCCAACTGATACGCCGTCAGGACGACCTCCAACTCGGCCGGCCTGAGCAGCCCGCGCAGGCGCCGCTTCGCCTCACGGATGACGTCATCCGCTTCCGCGAGCGCCGCCTCCAGCGCCTGCTGCTCCCGGGTGCGGTCAGTCTCGGTCGGCGCAATGGCATCCTGCGCCGCCAGCAACCGACGGACGGCCGCCTCTCATTCCTGCCGGAGCGAAGCCGGCAGCTTCCACTCCGCCTGCTCACACGCGGCATCTGCCGCAAATGCCTGCTGGCTCCTCGCCAGCAACGCCTCTGGGTCTCGAACGACTCGCATTGACTGAACCTCCCTTGAAAACGCGTTCTACATCCGAGCCGCGATCTGCTCGGCGTTTTCATGCGACGTGGTGCAGCCAAGGCTGCATGAGTGATTCCTACGAATACGGAGTGCGGTCGCGCCCACAGGACGCGCGGTCGGAGTGCGGACTGGAGTTGCACGCGTCTCCTCTGCCGGACTCACTCGTGAGGCGTCTCCGCAACACATTGCGGCAAGCGTTCACACCTGTGAGGGGCTATTGTAAGGCA
>PEVN01000476.1 GCA_002779825.1 Armatimonadetes bacterium CG06_land_8_20_14_3_00_66_21
TTCGTGTGGGTACTGGTGCAGTTGACAGCCGGCGAACAGGGGGAGGCTTCCTCCGCGCGGGCCGGTTGGGTCCTCCTGGCGATCTTCGGCGGCTGCGTCGCCGCCGCCGCGCAACTGCTGCCCACGGCGGAGTGGGTCGGGCACTCGACGCGCGCTTCGCTCACCTTCGCCCAGGTAACGCGGTTCTCGTTCCCCTGGTGGCAGGTGCCTGGGCTGCTGCTGCCGACGCTGTTCGGGACTCCCGCTCTCGGTGGCTATTGGGGTTCGGGCAACTTCTGGGAGACGTGCGGGTACGTGGGTCTCGTGCCCACACTGCTTGCCGGCTGCGGCCTGCTCCGCTCGCGGAGGCGGGAACGGTGGGTATTGGCTGGGCTGGTGGTCGTGGCGCTGCTGCTGGCCTTCGGCAGGTACGCGCCGTTCTTCGGCTGGGCAATGCGGCTCGTGCCGGCAATCCGGCTGTTCCGTGACCCGGCGCGCTTCCTGTTTCTGTGCACGTTCGCGCTGTCCGTTCTGTCGGCGTTTGGGCTGGAGGCGCTGCTGGACTCCGCCACCGCGCCTCTCGCCGGCCGCGCGTTCAACCGGCTCACCAGCGCCTTCGCCGTTCTCTGCGGCGGTGCTTGCGTGCTTGCCTTTCTCGGCGGCGGCCCTGTGAGCGGGGCCTTCCGTTCGCTGTTTGCGTTCTGCTTGGAAGAGGGAGGCAAGTCAGCACCGGCCGACACCATGGGACAGCTCACTTCGGCAGCACTTGTCGGCGTGCAGTTGTCATTGATTCTGGGTGTGCTGTGGCTGGGGTTGACGTGCCTGCTGACTCGGCGTGCCTCGCGGCACGAGGGCGGCTGGGCTGCTGCCGTCGCGCCGTTGCTTGTCCTCACCGTGGTGGAGCTGTGGGTGAACGGCGTCTCGCTGAACCCCACGACGCGGAGGGCCTCCCTGGAGGTCCACCCGCAGGTCGCGGCGGTCCTGAAGGCGGAGGGGGACAACTTCCGCTGCTTGACTCCGCTGGACTCGGTTGACAAGTGGTGGGGCCGGTACGCCAACTACGTTCGGTACGGTGACAGCGACGCCGCGACGCTCGCCGGCGCAATCGAGGGATTCGCCCCCAACCTCAACCTGCCGGAACGAGTGCTCAACGCCAGCGGCTACAACCCCGTCCGCGTGCGTTGGCTGTGGGACGAAGTGCAGCGCGCCGAGGCGAAGTTGCGCGGTACCCGCGCACGGGCTTTCCTGCGCGTCGCTTCCGTGTCGTCCCTTGTCTGCTTCGAGCCCCATGAGCAGACGCCGCTCGTGGAGCCGCTGGGGCCAGCGCTCCCGCGGGCAACGCTCTGGGCCCGCGGTGCGGTTTCAGCGGAGTCGCCGCCTGCGCTCACTTCGCGCCCTCTGGCCGCGCCACCCGCGTCCTTCGGTCTGCAGAGCATCACCGTCGCTTGTCGACCGAGGCAGCCCGCCACACTCGCGCTCAGCGACACGTTCTACCCGGGTTGGCGAGCCGACGCCGACGGGGTCCCGCTAACCGTGCGGCCGGCAGCCCGCGTGTTCCGAGCCGTAGTCCTCCCGGCACAGACGCGCGAAGTCCGGTTCGTCTACTTCCCCCAGTCGCTTCGGGTCGGCGTGTTCCTCTCGCTACTGTCGCTGTTCGGCCTGGCGGCCCTCGCGGCGGCGACACTCGGGCGGAGGCAACCTCGCCCATAGCAGCAGCGCAAGGCCTTCCGGCGACCACTGCCCGTGCCCAGCGACGTCCCACTGCTCTGCCGCTGACACCGTCTTGACAACGCCGGCTCCGGGCGCTATGATCGGCACCCAATCCGTCGGCTATTGAGGCAAGAGGAGAGCGACGTTGTGGGTAATAGACAGACTCTGAGACCCGAGCCGTCTCGCGCCGGGGGGGGGGGGGGGGGGGGGGGGGGCAGGCGTGGTGGTCGAGCAAGTTAGTCTGCACACGGAGGCTGGGCGGCGGCCTTCGTGGGAGCGCGAGCTGCTGGGAAGAGCGGGCATCGCAGACCACGAGGAGCTGCAGCGCCGCGTTGCCACGCTGACAGAGGCCGAGCGCGAGGTGCTGCAAGCGTGGTGGAGGTTGCGGTCAACGAAGGCGGTGACCGCTCTCCGCAGGTGCGCCCCAGGCACAATCGACAGGCACTTGGCTAACGTGCGCCGCAAGCTGAGCTGCGGCTCCACAGTGGAGGCAGGTCTCCTGCTGCTCCTCGCCGACGGGGCCGACTGTCCCTACATGTCGGCCCGGGCTGGCGCCAACGACCGGGGAGCGTCCCGTCCGGGCTGAGCGGCCGGCGGCGTATGCCGACACCGGTCCTCGGAACCCAGCACAGCCCGAGCCCGCCCGGCCGGAGCGTTCCGGGGTCGAGCGGAAGAGCTACATGTTTTATGTATTGCTTTGTCGCGCTTCGCTCACTATACTCCTGCCTCTACTGGGACGGATAGGTCACAGAGAATGACACGCCCACTACATTGCGTGCCACTGCAGCGTTGAGTCGTTGGAACACAGAGTCTTCGCCGCAGTGGCGCCGTCGTCAACCCCCTGCCCGACCTGGAGGGAGCCCTTGCCAATGCCCCCACCAAGTAGCACAGGTCTCCGACCTGTAGCCCTTCCCGCCGCAAAGCACACAACGACACGCAAAGGTCATGCCCGACCTCCTCTCTGCGTCGCCGCGCCTCTGCCCCTCTGCGTTGTGGCCCTTCTCTGCCTCGCCGCCCCCACCTGGTCCCAACCTTCTGGCCCACCACGCCCACCTGGCGGCGTCTACAACCCGTACCAGCCGCTGCTCCGCCAAGGTCCCCTGCCCGACGCCGTGCAACAAGCCCTGCAAGGCATCCTGCTCTTCCCCGGCCAGGAAGCCGCCGCCATCCCCGGCGCCGTCCACCTGAAGCCGCCGGTCGCCCTGTCACCCCTTCTCCCCGTCACCCCCGCCGGTGTTGCCCCGTCGCCCGTTCTCCCCGCCACCCCTGCCGCCGTTGACCAGCGCTCGGTCCTGTACCTGACGCGCCTGCAAGCCGGCGACCACGCGCCGGAGGTGAGAGAGTGGCTCAGAGGACTGCCGATGGCCCAAGTCATCTCGCTCCTGGAGAAGACGCCGTGGCGGAAGGACGACCACGCCGTCTGCGACGCGCTCGTTCAGACGCTGCTGACGACGCACCATCTGAACCCCGCGAAGGCGGACGATCTGTCGCCGCTGTGCGCGCTGCGGGTGGCGCAGTCTTTGGGCGCCCAAGGGGACAGACGCTGCGAGCCGGTCTTCGAGCGTCTGCTGGACCAACAACGGGACAACGAAGCCCTCGCCGTGCCCGCGGTCCTGGCCTTTGCGGAGTACTACCGGTTCGTCGGCGACTACGCCAAGTCGGCGGAGACGTTCCTGCGCGCTGAGGACTACACGGACGAGAAGCCCACAGTGGCGAACTGCACTGTAGAGGCGGCAAGGGCGTACATGCAAGCCGGGAACGACGCGGAGGCGGAACGGCTGTATGCTGAGGTCCCCAAGTACGGCTATGGGTGGGCGACAGGAGCAGCCGTGCTGGACTGGGCGGGTCTGCTGACCCGGAAGGGACAGCACGAAGAGGCGCGCGAAGTGCTGCGGCGTCCAGTGACGGGACGCTACTCGGACCAGATACGGGTCGCCCTACTGCAGTACTTGGGGTACTCATTTTACCTCGCGGGCGACTTCGGCGCGGCACAGGCCTACTCGCGCCAGGCAATCGCGCAGTATGTGTCCCTCTCCGATCCACTCAAAGGCGAGGGTCTGGACACCGCGAGGAACGCTGCCGAGGCATGCCTTAGATGGGTCTCCCTATGGCAGCGAAGCCCGCTCAGGGTTGTGCCAGACTGTCTGCACTTGGCTGCCGAGGTCGGCGACGACATGTCGAGCGGTGTGTTCGTTGTCGAAACCCACCGGTCACTCCCCCTCCGCTTCGAGTCCGACTGCCCCGGGGTACGCGCAGAGGTTGAGGGTGTGGTCAACCACCCGTTCTGCACACGGCATCACGTTCGCGTCAACGCGCACATCCAGCCAGGACGGGCAACGGCCACGGTAGTGATCACGACGCCGGAGCACGCCCCGGGCCGCGCAACGCTACGGGTGAGTATGGAGGGCGAGCGCCGGATCAGGTGGAACCCCGGTCGTGTCTTCTTCGGCTTCATTCGCCCCGGGGAACGGGCCGAGGTTGTGGTGCGTGCGACAGGTCCAGCCGGTCTCCAACTCACCCGGATCACTTGCGAGGCGCCATGGCTGGAAGCATCCGCAAGCGTCTCGGAGTCCACCGACACCAGAGCAGAATGGGTGATCCGCGTTTGCGCCCGCAAAGATTCACTCCCGGCTGGAGCATGCGCGAACGGGGTTGTCCGGGTTCGCACCGACCTGCCCGGCGAGGAGGTGATGGTGTTGCCATGCTACGCGCACGTCCTGCGCGAACGCCCTGACTGAATGAGTGAGCGTGCTTGCGTCGGCCAGCGCAGCATGGATGAGTATCTGCGCAGACCGACGTTGTCAGTACCCGACTGCGAGGTGCCAGAATGAAAGTTCATGTGATGCTGATCGTCGCTACGTTCGTCTTTGCCTTCTTGGGGGGCGCACCCAAATCCGGGAGTTGCATGCAGAGGCTAACCGATGAGGAGTTGGCGCGGGTCGTTGGTGGAACTGGGGTGGCCGGTCCCTGCCGGGATGTTAACACCAATGCCAACCGACCAGTCTCGTGCGAGAGCCACCCATGTACGGCCGGCTGTCCCGACAAGACTGCCGGCAACGACTGCGAGGTGAACTGCGCGGTCTATGACTGCTTCGCGCGCACGCGCGTAGCCTACAACACGTGCGCAGACCCAGGGAATGCCGGCAGTTGCACCCAGGTGCGCAAGGAGTGCGCGCGGTGGTGGGGCTTCAACCCCCTCGCTAACTGCAACATCGGGCAGTGTGACTTCACTGACCCCACTGTGGACCACGAGATCGTCTGCAGCGAATACGATACCAACGGCTGCAACCCCTGAGGCACTTGGCGGTCTGCGCCCCGTCTACACGTGGAAGGGCGGGCGGAGTCCGTAGGGCCCGCTGAGGCAGGCCGCTGGCGCTATGGGCGATTCGTTTTCCTGCTTGGCCCCTGCCAGTGTCGGCCTGCTGGCGGGCAGGCAAGCTGCATTGCGTTGGCTATTGCTCGGCCGGAACCCTCTGAACGGGAGGGGCCGGCCGCAGCGCAGTGTTGGGAGGGAGAGCATGGTGAGAACTTGGCGCGGAGTGATCGTGCTGCTGGCTCTGGTTACCTCATCCGTCTGCCTCCGGGGCGGGCCACAGGAAGGCGGCGACAAAGACATAGTGAAGACGCTCCTGATGGGCATTGAGCACAGGAGCGATCATGTTGATTCTGGACGGGGGTGCAGGATGCGTGAGGTGCACGCAGTGGGCAAGGACGGCGAGCTGTCGCACCGACTGGAGCTGCGCCGCTGGGCTTTCAGGGGCTCGCTCTATCGTGACGACACCTGGCCCATCACCCCCTGGAAAGGAGGCGGTCGGGAGATCACCTACCGCGTAACCGGTTTCGATGGTGAGCAATACTACGAGTTCGAGCAGTACGGGCAGTCGAATGCACGGCAGGCTACGATCAGTCTCAGCCCCGAGGGCCTGGCCGTTGGGGGCATCGGGCGCAACTACGTGACAGGCGCGCACTGGCTGAAGCAGTTGTCCTTGGGCGAGCTGCGACTGGTGGGCCGCGAGCGCCTTCGCGGGCACGAGTGCTACCGGGTCGTGCAGACCTTTCCGGGCGACGGACCCGACCAGGCCGCCACGGTCGACTGGTGGATTGCGCCGGAGATCGACTTCACCGTCGTCAAGTGGGTTCTCCGCAAGCCTTTCGCAAGTGGAGAGCGACGAGGCATCGCAAGCCACGCCATCGAGGCGCTCCGCGTGGATCAGGTTGGCGGCCTGTGGCTGGACACGCTGGTCCGCCAGGACAGGCTGCTCATCGACGAGAACGGTGGGCAGCAGAGGATCAAGCTGCTGTTGGACGAGACGCGCGACGTGGAGTTGGGCATCGAGCCTGCCAGTTCTTGGTTCCTATATGACTTTCCCTTGGGAACGCGTGTCTCTAACGAGATCAAGGGCGGCGAGGATGCGGTCGGCGGCTCCACTCAGCGTGCGGAGGCACGTCTCAAGATCGAGTCAATGGAGGAGACTGAGAGGGCGGTCAGCGCTACGACTGCCACTGCGGTCCCGGGCCCTGACTGACGGCCTGGACCTGCCCACACTGGCCCCATCCGCGGAACGGCAGGGGGAACCCACCGGTTCTCTCGCGTGCGACCAAGAGGTGACTACACAGATGATCCATGACCGACCGTCGGAGTGGGGTTCGCCAGCACTCCCGCTGCGATTCCCAGGCACCCAGATCGAGAACCCACGGGGCGGCTTTCGCAGACTACCAGTCGCCGTTCATCCAGAGACGCACGCCGGTCTGCGTAGCGCCCTTGTCACGTGCCGCAGGTGGACTTTGGTCGTGCTCTGCATTGCTGCGGCGGGGGCAGCCGCGGGCACAGCATCCCAGTCCGCAGCACCTCGGCATGGGGGGACGGAGGGGACGCGCCCCCAAAACTGCGGTCTCTCCTCCTTGCGTGCGCTGCACGCAATATCGGGTGGGACCGCCCTATCGGCCGACTGGACGCGCGTGGGCCGCGCCTTCAGCCGCACTGTCCTCACCCTCACGGACCTCCGGGAAGCCGGTCTATTGGTCGGTCTATCTCTGGAAGGGTGGCGACTTACTACAGAGGAGTTGGTGGGCCTCCACACGCCCGCCATCGTCCACTTCCAAAACGCGCATTACTCTGTTCTCGTCGACGGTGACCAGGACTGGGTCCGGTGGCTGGACGGTGGGGTCGAAATGCGCGTGAGTTCCGCCATGGAGTTCTCCGAACTGTTCTCCGGCTACTGCCTATTGCCTGACACGGCAACCACCTCCGCCGGACACCCCTCGCTATGGTTCTCCAACGTGCATGGACAGGCCGGCGCGGTTAGGGGAAGCACGGTGTGCCAGACGTTTGGCTGTGAGAACCGAGGCGCGAAGACCATTCACATTCGGGCTGAGCCATGCTCTTCCGGGTTGAGGGTAGCGGTTGTGCCCGGCCCAACCCTCCGTGCTGGCGGCAAGGCCGCTGTCCGACTTGAAGGTGAGGTGCGTGGTGCTTCGGGCATTCATGTCGCCAAGGTCATGACTGACGATCCGGCCACGCCGGTCCGCTACCTCACCATTGCTTACCAGCGGAGCGTGGCGGTCTCCGCGTTGCCGAGAAAGCTGTCCGGCACTTGTCAACGTGGCGCCTCGAGGCAATGGACGATTTGGGTGCGTGGATCACACGACCTGCACCTGCCCCATGTCGCCAGCGGCAACCCGGCACTGTCCGTCTCGGTGCGCACACCATCGCAGGACGAGGCACCACCGGAGGTCCGCTACGCCATCGATGTGGCGACGCTACCTGTGCCTCCCGGACTTCACCGAGGCGACCTCCTGGTCAAGACCAGCGACCCGGCGACGCCGCTCTTGCGTATCCCTTCCGACACTGCCGTCCGTGGATTTGTGAGGGCCGTGCCTCGGCAAGCCTTCTTCGGATTCGTGAGACCCGGTGAGTTGGCGCGGCTCAGGATCGTGGTGGCGGCGCCGGGCATCGCGGACTTCACTGTCACCGGGGTTCGGGCGGAAGGGACTGGGATCCGCGTGGCGGAACCGGAGCATCGGCCAGACGGCAGCTTTGTCTGCGTTGTGGAACTGCTCCCGAACCTGACACCGGGTACGCCTGTCGATGGGGCGATTACGGTAGCCACAAACGTCGATGGCGAGGAGGCGGTCGTCGTGCCCGTGGCTGGGTACGTTGCGGACTGAGTGCGTATGGCAGGAGAACCCGGCAGATCGGCAGCATGGATAAGGACCCGCCATACCAAGGCGGCGGCTTGGGTTGTGGCAGCAATATGTGCAGCACCCACGGGGCCGATGCCGAAGCCGGATGTCCCAGAAAGCCGCGCGCTGTACACCCTCGACACCGCCACCTTCCTCTCCGGCTGCGGGTGAGGGATGGGCGGCCAGGCAGGTGGTCTGGCGAGGCGGGCGGCGCTCATTGAGGAGCTGCGGCAAGGGCGAGAGGGGGCCATCCTGTTGGACTTGGGCAACCTGGCCGATGTGGGCGCGAAGCACGAGCCAGTGCTGGACGCGGCGGCGCTGCTGAAGTACGACGGAGTGTCGCTCAGCGAGGCCGACGTACTGCTTACGCCAGCGGTATCGGAGAGGGCACGCGCCAAGGGTGTGCCCGTCGTCCCGCAGCTCGCGCTCGCGCCGACCAAGCCGACGAGGGAGCTTGTCGTCGTGCGCGGCGGGAGCCGCATTGCGCTCGCCGCACTGCCCCGCGCGGTCGCGGACGAGCCAGCAGCGAAGCTGGCCGGTGCGCTCCGCTCTCTGCGGCGGCAGGCGGAGGTGGTGGTTCTCCTCAGCTACGCCGGCCTCGAAGCCGACAAGCGGTTGGCGCGTGCCCCGGAGACCGGCGGGCTGATCGACGTGATCCTGGAAGCTGACGAGATCCGCTTCGAGTCGCAGCCGCTCACGGTGGGCACGACCGGCATCTTCACGGCGGCGCGCGGAGGTAAGTGCGTCGGAGAGATGTCCGTGGAGTTCGCCAACGGGAAGCCCACGTTCCGGCAAGCAGTGCACCAAGTGGAGCCATCGCTCACGTCTCACCCGGGAGTCTACGAACGCATGTCGGCATTCCTCGCTGCGCAGCCGGAGCACAAGTCGGTCGCCGGCGAGCCGCTGCCGCTCGGCCTGTGGGGGTACGCGCCCGCGAGCTTCTGCGCGGAGTGCCACCTGTCGCAGACGGCCGCATGGCGGAAGCAGGCTCACACACGTAGTATGCAGACGCTCCAGCGCGAAGGCCGGCTGCTGCCCGAATGCCTGGCCTGCCACTCCGAGTACTTCCGCATGACCAACCAGTTCGCCCTGCTTCCCACCGGCGAGGACGGCGTTCAGTGCGCCACCTGCCATGGCGACGGGCTGCTACACTCGGTGTCGAGCCGGAAGCAGCAAGTCTTCCGCAAGGTACCCGAAGACCTCTGCCGCACCTGCCACAACCAGGAGCGAGACCCTGACTTCGACTACGCGAAGGCGCGGGAGCGGATAAGGCACTGGTAGACGGCTGAGTGCAGCGGCCTCTCGGCGAGACCCGCTGACACTGGTGGCACAGGTTTCCGAACCTGTGACCCTTCTGCATCGGCACGACTGACAGGTTAGCAAACCTGTCCCACGTGATCTGAGGAGGACAAAGGTGAGACGAGCAACCTCGCACGTACGGCAGAGACGCCGGCACTCGATCGCCGGCAAGCCAGCGACCGTTGGATGGGTGGCAGCGGCAGTCGCAGCCGCCGTGCTGGTCGAACCGGGGCTCGCCGAGCCCGTCACCGCGCAACTCCGTCAAGTCTACGCCGCCGCCCGGAAGCAGGCAGACCAACAGGTGAAGGCCGGGCAGTTTGAGCAAGCGGTGGCCACGGCGGAGGGGTTCCTGAAGCAGTACCCCGACAGTGGGATGAGCGCGCGGGGGATGGCGGTGCTGGTGGAGGGGGTGCTGGCGCGCAACCTGACCGACCCGGCGAAGCGGCATGCGGTGTACCAGCGGGCGTACAGCGAGTTCGAGGCGGCGACGGACTACTACTGCCTGGGGGCGGTCGGGCTGATCCGGGAGTACGTCTGGGGGCAGGGCGGGGT
>PEVN01000338.1:0-147 GCA_002779825.1 Armatimonadetes bacterium CG06_land_8_20_14_3_00_66_21
AAGCGGCAACAGGTCTCTGTGACGATGCCCTTGGTGCGAAGGACCCAGTCCAGGGTCTCGCGAACGCACACGGCGTCGGCGGTGGCGTTCCTGGCGGACAGCGAGACCAGGAAGCCCGAGGGATTC
The DNA here is from genome assembly GCA_002779825.1 of Armatimonadetes bacterium CG06_land_8_20_14_3_00_66_21. Lineage (GTDB taxonomy): Bacteria > Armatimonadota > Abditibacteriia > CG2-30-66-41 > CG2-30-66-41 > CG2-30-66-41. Next base: position 127 of record PEVN01000338.1, read on the forward strand.
CTCGCCTTGGCGAGGTACGCT
>PEVN01000338.1:223-7730 GCA_002779825.1 Armatimonadetes bacterium CG06_land_8_20_14_3_00_66_21
GCGGCTCGGCTTTCTCGTACTGGCCCGTGTCTCGGTACAGGGCCGCCAGGTTGTTCAGACTGGCGGCGTAGTCGGGATGCTGTTCTCCCAGCACCTTCCGTCGGATCTCCATCGCCTGCCGGTAGAGTGGCTCCGCTTTCTCGTATCGGCCCGTGTCATGGTACAAGCACGCCAGGTTGTTCAGGCAGCCGGCGTAGGCGGGGTGGTTCTCCCCGAGCACCTTCCTCTGGATGTCCAGCGCCTGTCGGTACACCGGCTCCGCCTCCTCGCACCGGCCCATGTCATGATACAGGGCCGCCAGGTTGTTCAGGCTGCTGGCATAGTGGGGGTGGTCTTCGCCGTCCACCTTTCCCAAGATCTCCATCGCCTGCCGGTACAGCGGCTCCGCCTTCTCGCACCGGCCTATGTCCTGGTACAGAGACGCCAGGTTGTTAAGGCTGGTGGCGTATGACGGGTGGGCTTCGCCCAATGCCTTCCTCCAGATCTCCAGCGCCCGCCTGCAAAGCCGCTCTGCCTCTTCGTACCGACCCACGGATTTGCACAGCGACGCCAGGTTGTCCAGGCTGAGGGCGTAGTAGGGATGCTGTTCTCCCAGCGCCTTCCGTCGGATCTCCATCGCCTGCCGGTAGAGCAACTGCGCTTCCTCGTATCGGCCCAGTTCACTGTACAGAAGCCCAAGGTCGTTCAGACTGGCGGCGTAGTCGGGATGCTCCTTCCCTAAGACATTCTCCCGGATCTGCAGCGCCCGCCTGCAAAGCCGCTCTGCCTCGTCATACTGACCCATGGATCTGCACAGCGACGCCAGGTTGTGCAGGCTGATGACGTAGGCGAGCTGGTTGTCCCCCACCACCTTGCTAAGGATGTCCAGCGCCTGTCTACAGAGCGGCTCGGCTTTGTCGTACTGACCCATGGAGCTATACAGCGAGGCCAGGGCGCTCAGGCTCGTCGCGTAGTCAGGGTGCTCTTCTCCCAGCACCTTCCTCTGGATCTCCATCGCCTGTCGGTGGAGCGGCTCCGCCTTCGCGTACTGGCCCATCAACCCGTAGAGCAAGGCCAAGGAGCTCAAGCTGACCGCGTAGTCCGGGTGCTGTTCGCCGAGCGCCTTCCGCCGGATCTCCAGCGCCTGCCGCAACAGCGGCTCTGCCTTCCCGTACTCAGCCATTGACGCGTACAGCGTGGCCAGGGAGCCTAGGCTGGTGGCGTATGCCGGGTGCTGTTCTCCGAGCGCTCTCCGCCGGATCCCCATTGCCCGCTGGCGCAGGGGCTCCGCCTGCCCATAGTGCCCTTGGTCGATGTGAAGGTTCGCCCACTGATCCAGGACTGTGAGGTGGGTTGGGTTCGCCTCGCCCAAAGCCGTCTCAAGGACCTCTGCCGCGAGCTTGAACAGCGGTTCCGCCTTGTGGAACTGGCGTAGCGCTCGGTAGGTCTCGGCGAGGTTGCCGGCGGTCATGCCGTACTGCGGCGAGTGGACCCCGAGGACGCGCTTGCGGATCTCCAGCGCCTCTTCAAACGCCTTCGACGCTTCCGCATTGCGTGCCGCAGTGCCATACAGCACGCCGAGGTTGTTCAGGGCAAGTGCATACTGGGCGTGCTCCTTGCCGAAGGTGGCTTCAAGAATGTCGAGAGCCTGCTTGTAGGAAGTCTCGGCCCGGTCCGGTTGTCCCGCAAACCGGCAGGTGTCGGCAAGGGTGATCAGCACGATCCCAACTGCCGCATTGCGCTCACCGAACCGTACCCGCAGATCCGCGATCAAGCGCTCGGCGAGGGGAATGGACTCGGTGTACTTGCCGGCTGCGTTGAGCTGCAGGACGTTCGCGTGAAGCGCGAGACCGGGGTCAGGCTGGTCTTCGCCGAGGCATGCCGACGCGAGAACGGCGCTCACCGCGAGCATAGCGCAGAGAGCGGCTTGCGGATGGCGGACCGGCCGTCTTCGGTTCATGCTTTGGGGGGCAGCACCGGGGACCACTCAGCTCACCTCCCTACTCCTGAAAGAACGGCAGCAGGTCCTTCTTCGCCTGCTGGCGCAGCACATGGGCGAGCACGAGTTCGTTGACCATAACCTCGGCGTCGGCGGTTCGGCGCCAGAAGGACGAGTTGTAGAACACATGGCCGGTCTCGGCGTTGACGCTGACTTTGCCGACGACGAACTGGTCGTTCAGCTCAGCGATCTTCTTCAGCAGTGCCGGGGGGTGGTGGTAGCCTTTGGGTACTTCTTTGATGAGAGACCAGAGATAGACGAGCTTCATGTTCGCTTCGGTGCCGAATCCCGTCTCGGACACCACCACGAGGCTGGCGTCGCCCTCGATGCTCACCATCACGTTGAACGAGCCGTCCTTGTCTTTGGTGTACATCATCTCGCTCGCCTTGAGCAGGCTCTCGATGTCTTTGGCAGCCAACGCTTCCGACGCCAAGGCGGCGATCAGCAGACCTGTCACGAGGTAGTGTGTTCTCATCTTCGAGTTCCTTTCTGTGTCCGAATTCTGTGCCGCTCGGCCGATGGGGACGAGCGCCTATGCTGCGGGGTCGATACAGGTTGGAAACCTATGCTACGGGTGGCTTGTGGGCGTCGTGGCGCACGGCTGACGGGGACAAGCCCCTACACTACGGGTACCGACTATCCACTGCCTGGCAGGTGGCGCTGTGGGATCTGCACCACCACGAGTTCTTCGACTTTGCCGTCTCGCACGCGAACCGCCAACCCCAGGTCACGGTAGAAGCGGTAGTTGACCTCGGGGTCGGTGAGCTGGCGGAAGTCGTAGTCCTGGTCAGTTAGAAGCGCATCGAGTTGGTCCTTCCCCATGCCGACGCGAAGCTCCGTCTCCTTCAGCGTGCCGAGCCCGGCGGCTCGCAGCAGGACCGCCACCGCGGGCGACTGAACGCAGAGGGCGAGCACCCGCTCCCCCGCGATCAGGTCAACACCTCGTTGCTCGTACCGGAGCCGGACGAGACTCGTTCCGCGGGCCATCGGGATCACCTTTTCCGGGCCGAGGCGGCTGGCTACGTCGGCCCGCAACTCGGCAAGCGCCACAGTCTCCTTGTCGTCGAGGCGCACGGAGGTCAGCGGCCGCAGCACCACTCGGGTATTCTCTGCGAGCTGCTCCTTCGTCTTCGAGGGGCGGCCCTGCTCCTTGCAGAGCAGCAGGTAGCGCTCATAGCCGAGGGTCCACCAAGCCGACGCCACTTCGCCCTGCCCGAGGTACCGCTCCAAGGCGTCCAGCCCTTCGGTCTGCTGGAGCTTGTCCTTGGACTGCGACATCACCAGCGACCGGTTGTAGAGCAGCGCGCCCGAGACCTTCATGGTCGAAGGCGCGCCGGGCCGCTCGCCGGCGAAGCCCAACTGCCCTTGTTCCTGCGCTTTGGTGAGCCTGGCGGCACAGCGCTCCGTCTGGCCGCCAGCGAAGTCGGCGACGCTGGCGTTGATCAGCACGGCGGCACGCGCCAACGGGTCCAACCGGGCCTCGTCGGTGGCGGCTGCGACCGCCTCGTCGAGGTACTTCGCGGCCTGGCCCATGTCCCTGCCGGCGGGCCGCACCAGGTAGGCGATGCCGAGGTTGGACTCCACCAAGGCTTGGCTCGGCTTGAGCCGCAGCGATTCCCGCAAGGCCCCGACAGCATCCCACCACAGCTCCTCGTCGATGCCGCGCACCTTGGCTTCCAGCGACTCGGGCCGCCGGTAGAACCCGCCGCACACCAGGTGCCCCACGTCGAAGCGGCGCAGGTCGTCCGGGTCGAGGGCGTCGCAGTACTGCATGAGGAGCGCATAGCCGAGGTTCGCCCAGGCTTCCGGGCACGCCGGGAACTCCTTCGCGACCTGCCAGAAGCACCGTTCGGCGGCGGCGTACTGCTCGACTGCTAAGAAGACAACGCCATTGTCGAAGGCGCTCATCGTCTCCCACAGCGACGCCTGCTCCTTGTCCAGCAGCGTCAGCCGATCCTTCCACGCCGGGTGGTCGGCACTGAGCCCCTCGAACGACGAGTACTCGCCGCCGACCTCCATGAGCCGCCGAATGGCCTCGATGCCTTTGCGGAACGAGTACCCGGCGGCCAGCGCCAGTTCGGCGCCCTTCCGGTCAGCAACCAACTCTTGCTCGCGGCTGAACACCTGCTCCATGAAGGGCGTGTTCTCGGCCGCCTGAAGCACGTGCCGAAGCACGACGTGTGCCAGCTCGTGCCCCAGGATGAACGCCAGCCGGTCCGGGTCGCTTTGGACCACCTTCTCCAAGATCCCCTGCGTCACGACCACCTTCGCAGCCGCCTTGTCGCCCGCTGCTTCGGCGCAACCGGCCCAGGCGTTGAGCTTGTCCTCGTCGGGGCGGATCTCGAAGGCTGGCGGCCAGACCATGCCCTCCGGCCCGGCAGTCACCGCCAGGAGGCGCTGCGAGACTTCGTCGAGGAGCTTGCGGTTCGCCTCGGCGGCGGGCGCTTGTGCCGCCCCTGCCGTGGACTGTGACTGCGGGCAGGACGCGAGGCTCAGAATGCAGCCGAAGACCGGCACTGCAAGCATTCGCTATGTAGACAGCCTGTCGCTCATCTAAGCCCTCATCGCCCTCGCTGGACGATACCGAAGAGATCACTGCCGACGCTTCAGCTTCGCGGCGCCGAGTAGCCCGAGTGACTTCGCGTCACCGAAGGGGTTCGAGACCGAAAGCGCCCGTTTCTTCAACGTCCCCCCGGTCAGCAATCCCTGAGTGGTCCCAGCCGCCCACGACAGCACATTCGGGGCCAAGTCGAGTCCCGTTGCCGAAGTCACAGGCTTCGCAGCCGGCGCCCTCTGCGCGTCAAGCACCGTCAACTGCGGCGGAAGCAGGGCGCCCGGCACCGGCTTGCCTCGGGTGGTCAGCAGGGCGACTTCAGCCGACAGTGGCACAGTCGGGACGATCTTCTTCAGGACTCCGCCGCCAACCCCGTCGAAGCCTGGAATCGGCGCAAGCACGTTCACCTCGCCTCCGCCCACAGCCGACTTCAGGTCCTTCCGAACCGCCGACGGCACGAGGTCACCTTCCGCCGCGGCGGTTCCTACGGCAAGTGCACCAGTTAGCAACAAGACCGACCAGCCTGCTAATCGCATCGCGAGCACCTTCCCATTCTGCGCCAAGTGGGACGCCACCCAGGCAGCATCGCGCATCTGACGGCTGGACTCAAGCACTTGTTCCCGGTGCGATGCTGCCGATGGCTTGGGATTGCCCCCATGGTCGACGGCGCCCACCAACGCGCAGTCCGCTTCGCTTCGAGCGCTACTACGAGCGGTTTTGGACGCAGTACACGTATCCGTCCGCGCCCACGAGCAGCACCGACGCCTGGCCGTTGCCCCCGACGTCCGCGATCGCCGGTGGGCCGACGCTGGTTGGGAGGTCGAGGTCCCACTCCACGCGACCTGCCTTGCCGTCGGCGCCGGCGCCGAGGCAGTACAGCTTCTTTCCCAGCACGAAGATCGCTTCGTCGCGCCCGTTGGAGTCGAGGTCGGCGCTGACGGCTTCGCCGGGTGTTCCGTTCGCAGGGAGGGGCAGGCGCCACTCGATGGCGCCCGTTGCCGCGTCGTAGCAGCGGATTCCGTCGTCGCGGCCCGGGACCGCAACGTCGTAGCCGAGACCGAGGACCTCGGTTCGGCCGTCGCCGTCGAAGTCGCCGACGGCTGGGTAGCCGGTGGTGCTGTGGTCGAGGGCGTCCCACCAGACGAGGCTCCCGTCGGTGCGGATCAGCCCGGTCATGGAGCGGCGGGTGGTGGCGAAGAAGAGACTTGCCTTGCCGGTGCCGTCGAAGTCGCCCGCCACGGGCAGCCCCCAGTAGACCGGCTTCGCGGGCACCGCGTCCCACGAGGCGTCCTTCGCCAGGAGGTCGGCGCCGGTGCTGCCCTTGAGCAGATACAGGAGGCTCGGGTGGAGCGACGCGACGTCGTCCAGACCGTCGCCGTCGTAGTCGGCGAGGGCGAACGGCGTCCCGCCGACGCCGCGGTTGCTGAGCTGCCGGTCGCGGTGCCACAGGGCTTTGCCGTCGCTGCCCGAGAGCAGGTACGTCTCCTCGCTGTGCATCATCGACCGGCGGACGGTCACCAGCACATCCTGGCGCTGTCTGTTGGTGAAGAACCCGGTCTGCCACAGGATGATCCCGCCGGTGTTCCACACGGGCGGCGTGCCGGGGATATCGGGGAAGTCATGGCGCCACAGTTTGCGACCGTCCAGCCCGGCTGCCGCGAGTCGCGCGCAGCCGGTGGGCGCGGCCGTGGCGTACACGAGCTGTCTGCCGCCCGGCGACAACTCGCCGACCACCGGTCCCAGCGTGTTGGGCCAGTTTTCGCCCTGCCCTCGCCCGCGAAGGCGCCAGCGCTCGTGAGGCGGCTCGTCTCCGCGCGGCGGGCGGAACGCAGCCAATTCGTCTTCGCCCCCTTGAGCAATGACCGTCGGCCCGTCCGCCTCCGACGCGACCACTGCCGTCCCCGGTCGCACCCCTCCTGGCTTCGAGCCCAGCTCCTCCGCTCGGCCGGACGTGACGGCGAGGGTCGCCTGCTGACCGGGCGCGGTGCTGCACCGGGCGAGCAGGGCGCCGGTCGCGTCCAGCGCAACTGCCTCGAGGTGTGGACCGCTCACCGACGTGCCGCTGGCGAAGCCGTCCTTGCTCCACGCTGCTACTTCGAGGCGTGTTCGTTCGGCGAGAGCATCCCGGACGCCCCGACTTGTGGGGGCGCCTTCCGCTCCGGTGCTGAACAAGTCCGGACGTCCGAGGGGGGCGGTCTCGTCGGCACGGCGCCGCAGCACCACCGTAGCGCGTCCGTTGACGAGTCGGCACAGCACGTCGCGCTGACCAAAGGTCGCGGCGCTGTTGACGTGGAGCGGCATCGGCCGGTCCCACGTCGCCCAGCCGGCGCGGTCGTCTTGCCAAAGCACCGCCGGCTGCCCGCCCTTGAGGCTGCGCACCAAGACCGGGCCGTAGTCGGGAATGCCGCTGCCGTTGGTGCGCGTGGTGAGCAGTTCGGTGACGCCATCGGCCTCTACGTCGGCGAGGCCCTGCACGAACTCGTCGGGCAGGTCGGCGCGAACGGCCCCGGTCATCCCGTCAAACACCAGGGCATGCCAGCACCCGTCGCCCGTCTCGTTGTACAGGTTGGCGACCACCTCCAGCTTACCGTCTCCCGCCACGTCGGCCGCGGGGTCGGGCAGGACGCGCAGGATCTTCTGCGGGTTCGAGATGTCCAGCTCGATCTCGCGTTGCCAGAGCAGGGCCAGCTTGCCGTCCCGGTAGCCAAGCACGTCAATGTGCTTCGCAAAGTCCGCCTGCACCACGAACTCGCTCTTGCCGTCGCCCTCGAGGTCGTAGACGCCGAAGAAGCCGTAACTGCGCCCCGCCGTGAACCGGCAGCGGTCCTTGATCTTCCCCCTGCGGGCGTCCACAACCAGCAACTCGGACCACGGCAAGAGCGCCACTTCAGGGCTGCCATCGCCGTCGAAGTCGCCCACAATGGGCAGCGCCTGGAACAGCCCGTCGATGGGCTGGGTCTCCCAGACCTTCTCCC
>PEVN01000291.1:0-33276 GCA_002779825.1 Armatimonadetes bacterium CG06_land_8_20_14_3_00_66_21
ACGCACCCTCCCCGGTTCAGGGCGTCTCGTTGTCCGCCGGAAACGAAGCGAAGTACCTCGAGCAGGTCCAGCGCCGTTTGGGAAGGAGTTGGCGGAGTCGGCGGTGGCACAGGTGGCAACCCCACAACAATCCCCAAGGTTGTCCGCGCGACAGTTCCGCCCGTCGCCGCGGCCAGGATCTCCAAGGCATCCAGCGCGGAGGTCGACTTCATCGTCAAGGAGACCTCGCTAGGATCGCTCCCTGCGGGGAGACCGCAAAACACAGGAACCTCCAACTGGTCATGCAGGGCAGAGAGCAGTTGGAGGAGTGTCGGTGACTGGCTTGGCAGCCTGAGGCGCACAGCGCTCAAGTGGCGAGCTTCTTCGGGCGAGAGCCTTGGCAGCGCCAGCCGAGGCATGTTGTCCTCTGCGAAGGCCCGGCAGGATATGCTGCCCCAAGGCCCCAGAGCGGAGAGTGCCAGCATCCCTGCGCGCGCCCAGTGTTGGCGCTGTCTGCGCAGCGCCGGTTGTTCCCCGCCTTTGTGCGCCTGGTTCCCCGCCAGAGGTGCGTCCTTGTCACGAGGCATGTCGCACATCGTCCATCACTCCTCGTCCTTCGCCTCTGATACCAGCCGAGACAGGGACCTCTGACTAACAACGCGCCACGCGGCGAGCTTGGAGGTCTGGGGTCTTCTCGGCGAGCAGTCGTCGAGCAACGTGCCACGTCAATTGCGGCAGCAGTTCCTGGCACATCCGGCACCACCACTGGCGGTAGTCGAAGTCCGTCGTAGCCGCAGCCGTCTCCGTAGCCGCGCCCGCCAAGGGCGAGGAGTCGGCGTCTCGGTGGCTGTCCACGCGCTGGCGCGCGCGGCTACAACGACCAGACAGTGGACGTTCGTGGAGGCTGGCGGTGGCTGTCCACGCGCTGGCGCGCGCGGCTACACCCTACATCGCAGTCATGGATGCCACGGCCAAAGTGGCTGTCCACGCGCTGGCGCGCGCGGCTACCCCCATCTCGACTGTATTTCTACTCCCAGCAGGGTCGCTGTCCACGCGCTGGCGCGCGCGGCTACGGTGTTCGAGCGCCATGGCCGGGCAACCGCCGGCGCAGAGGTGGCGCCACTGGCAGTCGGCGCACTCCGGGAGGTTCGATACGTGCGTCTTGTACAACAGCCGGTTGAGCACGAACGACTTGGCGTAGGCCGCCCCCGGGTCGTGCGCCGTGCCCAGGCAGTGACCGTCGCCGCACAGCCCGTAGCAGGGGTGCGCGTTGCCGGTGGAGTCGATGGCGACGGCGGTGCCGAAGGGCATGCCGCAGTACCAGCCGGAGCCGCCGTGCACCAGCCGGTTCACGATCCCGGCTGTCGGCTCCACCCGCTCGAAGGCGGCACCGGAGGCCGCGTGCGCGCGCAGCAGCAAGTCGGCGAAGGCCGTCGGATTGGGTACCTCGGCAACTGGGTCGCTGGGTAACTGGGGGAGGAGCTGGACCGAGGTTGCTGGTGGGAGATCGCGGACCAAGCTGAGCGCCCAGTCTCCGGCTTGCAGGTCCTGTTCCCCCACGCTCAGCCGCACGGTCACAGGAATATCGCGCTTTGCCAGTTCGGCCAGCGTTCGTTGGGCCGGCTCACTGGTCAATACCGGCACCGGCCAGTCGAAGGCGAAGCGCGGGGAGGCGTTTGCCCCTCGGCACTGCTCAACGACCGAGGGGGGAAGCTGGGCCGCTGAGGTGGCCAGCACGTATCCGGGGCTGCGCTTCTTGGCCTTTCCGCAGTGTGCCTCCGCGAAGCTCATCGCCTCGCCCGCAGCCTGCCACCTTGCTTCGTCCTCCCCCAGCCCCAAGAACACGACCTCGCAGGCGCCGTTGGCGCTCATGCCCCGCAACGTCCGAGCAATGGCAGCGTGCGCCACTTCCTGCGGCATGTCGCCGTCGCCGTTGCGGCCCGTCAGGAACAGGTGAAGCGTGCTCCGCTGCTTCGGGGCTGTGAGGTCTTGCTGGGCGGGGATCTCGGGGTGCTCCGGCGAGCCCGCCGGCACGAGAAGGCGATGGGCCTTCAGCGCCTGCAGCAAGGTGTGCTCATCCCCCGCCGGGTCGGGAGACCTGTCGGTCAGGTGAGGGGGACGGTCGGGAGACCCGTCCCCAGCTCCATCCAGAGACCCATTCCCGACTCCGCCCTTCTCCGTGCTCTCAGTGACTCCGTGGTTGCCTGCCCTGTCCAAGACGCTCAGCACGAACTCCCGCCCTGCGGCGAAGTACAGCAGCCCGCCCTTGCGCGTGTTGGCCAACACCAACTCCCGCCCGTCATCGAGGCGGAGCAGGTTGTGCGTCAGCTTCAGTTGTCTGTCCGCGGAAGCCATTCGGCGCGTCTCCCCAGTCTCCCGAGCACGACGCATTCTCTCGGGATTGCATTAGTATACGCGACGGGCAGCGCCACGCCAACGTGGAAAACCACGGATTCGACACGTGGTTTTGTGTTGGTTCAGCCTGAATTGGACAAACGCGGTTCTCGCGTTCGTGTGTTGCGTCGCGTTAGGACGGGTTGCGTTTTCTTAGGCATGGGGGTTCTGGAAATCCGTGGCGGGTGTTTGTGAGTCCGGGTTGGGGGAGCCAGAGTGACGGCTCCCCCAGGAGACGGATTTCCGTCACCGAACCGGCTATTCCTGTGGACTCGCAGAGTTCCTTGGGTTACTCGCCAGCAGAGCCTGCTTCCGCCGGCCCAGTGGGCACCCCGCGGCCGGCAACAGGATACTCACCTCCTTCGGCCTCGTCAAGAACGAGTTGGCGGCGAGCGGCGCGACGTTCGCGAGCCGCTGCCAGCTTGCGTTCACGCTCGGCGAAGATGGCTTCGGCGCGACCTTCCAGCTTGTCTCTGGGCGTGACATACCCAAGGGCGCTGTGGAGCCGGACCTCGTTGTGGTGGGTGACGAAGTTGGCGACGATCCGCCGGGCGTCTTCCAGGGAGAGCGGCGTACCCGGACGCAGGCATTCGCCTTTGAGCGTGCCGTGGAAGCGCTCTAACTTGCCGTTGCTCTGCGGGTAGTACGGCGAGGTCTTCACGTGAGTCATGCCGGAGACGCGGATGAACTGCTTGAAGTCCTTGGCGATGAACTGCGGACCGTTGTCCGAGATGATCCGCGGCTGGGCGTCGGGGAACTGCTCCCGAGCGCGCTGCAGGATCGTTTCCACGTCGCGCTCGGTCATGCTCTCCCGGATCTCCCATGGAACTCACTGAGTTCCCGCACGATGGAGCGGCTGTGGCCGTCTAACACGCTGCACAGGTAGTAGAACGTGCGCAAACTCTTCGAGTTTGAGCAGATGTTCAGGTACGACACGTCGATATGCCAGTGCTCGTGGGGGGCGCTGGGCTGCTGGAAGCCAGTGCCTTTGCGCGAGGGCTTGCCGTTCCAGCGCCGGAGCCGCGGGGCGACCGGCGCCGGCCCAGAGACGAGCACAGCCTGCCCGCTCAAGCTCCGCTCAGCAGGAGAGCGCGCCGTAGCGACATCGGTCAAGCTGTCCCTGCTGTACGGTTTGCCTGCGACATGGTGCCCAACCAACGGGCAAGCCGCCACCCATCGCCTGATGCCTCCCGCGCCCTGCTCCTTCACTCCTTCACCCTCTCCCCCGTTCACCCCGTCAGGGGCGAACCGCGGCTCGAAGAGGAGCTGACCGGTCTTCAGCGCACCCAGCACCCGCGTCTGGCCGGAGGGTGACCTCGACGTGGCTCACTGACCGGGCTCGGCAGCGCGGCCATATCGGGACTGAGAGGGAATTCCGGCACTCGGTCGCGAACACATGCTGACGCGCGATCCTGAGGGCCGCAGTCCGCAATCCCAAATCGACTAGGAGTTTTCATGCGACACCCATTCCTGCTCTCCCTTCTCGTAGCGCTTCCCGTCGCCGTCTGCCTTGCCGAACAGGCTGTCCCCACGTTCACGAAGCTCCAACTCACCGACAAGTTCTACTGCGAAGGGGCGGCCTCCGCCGACTTCAACAAGGACGGCAAGCTGGACGTTGTGTCTGGGCCGTTCTGGTACGAGGGACCGGGCTTCCAGACGAAGCACGAGGTGCGACCGGCGCAAGCGTTCGACCCGGCCAACTACTCCGACAACTTCCTCACCTTCACTGGCGACTTCAACGGCGACGGCTGGGCTGACATCTTCTACGCTCCGTTCCCGGGCGAAGCGGGGTTCTGGTACGAAAACCCGGCCGACAAGGAAGCCGCCTGGAAGCAGCACGCGGCGTTTGAGCCGGTGGACAACGAATCGCCGATGATGGGCGACCTCAACGGTGACGGTCGGCCGGACCTGATCTTCAACGCTAACGGGTGCCTGGGCTACGCAACGTATGACCCCGCCAAGCCGGACGAGCCTTGGACCTTCCATCCCGTCACGCCCAAGGCAGACTACCAGCGCTTCACGCACGGGATCGGCTTCGGCGACGTGAACGGCGACGGGCGCAACGACCTGCTCGAAGCCGGCGGCTGGTGGGAGCAGCCTGCCGACGCCAAGCCGGGCGAGCTCTGGACCAAACACCCGTTCCGGTTCGCCGCCGCCGCCTGCCAGATGTACCTGTACGAGGTCGATGGAGACGGTCGGAACGATGTGATCACCGTCTGGCACTGCCACCAATACGGGCTCGTCTGGTGGAAGCAGGTCCCCGACACAGCGGGCGGGATCGGCTGGGAGCAACAGGTGATCCTGGCGCCCCAGCCCGACCTGGCGTCGCCCGCCCTGCGCGTCAGCCAACTGCACGCCATGGAACTGGTCGACATGAACGGCGACGGGCTGAAGGACATCCTGATCGGCAAGCGGTTCTGGTCCCACGGTCCCAAAGGCGACGTGGAGGCAGCGGCCCCCGCCGTCGTGTATTGGTTCGAACTTCGCCGCGACCCCGCCAAGGGCGTCGAGTTCGTCCCCCACCTGATCGACGACAACTCCGGAGTCGGCACCCAAGTCGCCGCTGCAGACCTCAACGGCGACGGTACCCCGGACGTGATCGTCGGCAACAAGAAAGGCACCTTCGTCCACCTGAGCCAGCCGGGGAGGTAGGGAGGGCAATGCGCGCTCGCGCTTTGCCGAGGACGGGAGTGCGTCCGGCCGCTACCGGCTAAGCCGCTACGTACCCGCGTGTTTCGCGTGACCCACCGAGCTGCCAAGGGGTGCCCGCCCGCCGCGGACCTGTAGGGCGAGAAATCCGTTTCCGCCTCCTCGCCGCGTGCTCCGCCGCGGCTGTGGTGAGCGCAAGGCGGAGCGGGAAAGGATTCCTCGCCCTACACAGCCCTACACAGCAAGAGCCGCCAGGCTGGCAGGGACGGAGAGCCTGCCCTACGGACCGAACCAGCTTCCCCGGGTCGCCCACCGCCGGCCGGTTGATGACCGCGGCGGACCTGGAGTATCCTGTGTGTCAGGACGCAGCTCCACGCTCAGAGGTGGGACCAATGCAGCTTGAGGACTACTTCGACTTCCAGGCGCCGAATGACATCCGGATCAAAGGCCACCGGATCGGGATCGAGACGGTGCTGTACGACTACATCCACCGCAGCCGCCAGCCCGAGGAGATCGTGCAGAGCTACCCGACGCTGACCCTTGAGGAAGTGCACGCTACCATCTTGTACTACCTGCACAACAAGGAGCAGGTGGATCGGTACCTTACGGAGTGGCTCGAGTGGGGGCACCGGATGCGCGAGGAGCAGAAGCGGAACCCCACGCCTCTGATGCTCAAGATCCGGCAGATCAAGGCAGAGCAGCTTGCAACGCAGAAGGCTTCTGGTGGACCCCCTGCCCATGGACACGCTCAGGTACTTGGTTGACGAGAACATCGGCCCGATGCTGAAAGACGCGCTCCTGCGCCAGGCACCGGAGTTGACCGTGTGGTGCGTCGGCGACCCGGGCGCGCCGCCTCTGGGAACGGCAGATCCGCAGATTCTGGTGTGGTGTGAGGCGAAGGGGTCTGCCCTCGTCACCAACAATCGGGCCTCCATGCCCGTTCATCTCGCGGCTCACCTCAGGCACGGTGGTCACGTCCTCGGGATCTTCATCCTGAACCCGGGCATGACCGTGGGGCAGACGGTCGAGGAGTTGGTGCTCATTGCAGTGGCCGCTGACCCGGAGCACTACGCGGACCGAGTCAACTATCTGCCGGTGACGTGAATTCTGCCCCCAGTCTGCCGGTCGAAGCGATTCGCCTCCACCTCCACGCTCAATCCTCGCTCCGTCGCGTGCAGCCACACCAGCCCGTACCCCGGGTTGCTCACCCTCAACTGGGAGTCGCAGCGGTTGATCCCGGTGGCGCCTCCACGCGCAGCTCTCGCATCGGCACGAGCTTCACGTTCAGTTCATCCGGCAGCGCGTAGGTGTTCCGTTGTGGATCGCAGAACGGTCCGGGCCAGTCGGCGGCGGAGTTCTCGGCGAGCCGGGTCACGGCAATGCCGTCCCGCACGAGATCGCCGCTCAATGCCATGCCGTGGGCGATGGAGAACGGCGCGCACGAGCTTGCCGGCACGCCGTAGTCGAGCACCTGCTCCAACGCCCCGGTATCGGCGTTGAGGCGAATCATCTTCGCGGTCTTGCCCCACGCCTCCGCCCAGAAGCGGCCGTAGGCGTAGGGCGCGTTGACGATCGCGTCGAAGTCAATGCCGCGCAGGTCGCACTTCCAGGCGACGCTGCCGTCCTTGATCGAGTACGCAGCCACATACTTCCAGTCGTCGCCCTGGTACTTCGCTCCCCAGTGCCCGCCGGAGCCGAGCACAACCTTGCCGTGGGCATAGCTGGGAGTGGACTTCTTCGCCGCCGGGAGACCGGCGCGCTCCCAGACGAGGGTCAACTCGGCGTCGTAGACGCGCAACGCCGAGTTCCACTCCAGCTTCTCCGTCTTCCCATCCTTGTCGACGAAGCTGTACCAGTAGGTGGCGACGTAGTACCCGTGGGCGTCGTTGACCAGCACCGTGTTCCACGAGATGCAGGTGTTGGGGTGCGCCACGTCGACGGACTTCAGCACCTGACCATCGGCGGCGCGGAGCTTCAGCACCTTGCCGTTGTTCTGGTAGAAGACCCAGCCCCGCTGCTGGTCCACGGCCGGCGTGATGCCGCCGGTGCCCGGCGTCCGGACCCACCACACCTCCTCGCCGGTCTCGGCGTCGAGCGCGTGCAGACCGTTCTGGCAGCCGGCGAAGATGAGCTTGGAGCCGTCGTCGCGGACGTAGTAGGAGTGCCCGAAGAAGTACGCCCCCGGCTGGTTCGCCGGGCTGACCCAGACGGTTTGCGCGGTGTCGCGGTCCATGTCCATGGCGACCGAGCGCGCCTCCTTGTACTCGTGGGCAATGACGAGCCACTTCCCGTCGCGCCGCTGGACGACGAGCGGTGTGCTGTCGTAGGTGTCCTTGAACGGGTACGTGCGGAGCTTCTTGAACGTGCGCACGTCGAAGGCAACAACGAAGGGATAGCCCTCGGCCTTCCAGTACTTCGAGCAGCTCTGATCCGCCGTGAAGTACGCGACGCCGTCGACCACCACGCCGCCCTGGGAGAAGTAGTGCAACCCGGAGTCGGAGGCGGACGGGTCCGCGAGGACGGGCTTGGCTTGCGGGTTTTCGTCCTTCGCCTCTGCCGCGGAAGCCTCACCGGCGAACCGCAACCAGGCTACTGCGCAGATGAGGAAAGCGGCGACGAGGAACCGTGCCGCCTCGATGACGCTGTTCATGGGTGGTGGCCTCCAAAGGAATGCCGATACCGTAGCGCAAGTTGGCGCCGCCCACCACCCACGAGACCAAGCAAGCATTCGGCGGCTGAATGTAACCCCTCGCGGAAGGGCGCCACTTGGCGGTGCAGACGGCGCGTACCATCTGTCGAGACCCTACCGTGGAGGATCCGAAAGAAACTGAGGAGACAGCCGCGGGTGAGCGTCTATTCCGTTTCGAGAGGCAGAACGACGTGCGGAAGTCCTTTGGGGACAGTAGGGAAGTGAACTTGGTGTTATACCCGCGACGGTTAGGAACACACCGAAGTGGAAGTTCGCCGAACTTCACCTGCAGCCGTGTGGCGGGCACCGAACAGGTCGTCGTACCCGCAGACGAGTTGGGGCCACGCCGGGCCTTCGGTGTGTTCCTAACCTTCGCGGGTATAGCAGTCCAGTCAGTCGCGTTCTGCCGGATACGACCTCTTGCCGACCGCCTCAAAGGTGCCATGCTGCGCTCATGCCCAACGCTGACGGGTCCCGTCGGTCGAAGGACCCTGGCGGTCATTGGTGCGCTCGCGTTGCTGCGAGCGGCAGGCATGTACCGGGTGGTGGTCGTCGATGGCACCTCCATGACGCCGACGTTCCAGCACGGAGATTCCCTGGTGGTTGGGCGCGCGCCGTTCCACAAGGGCGATGTTGTCGTGGCAACGGTTGCCGATGGCGCGCGCGTCGTGAAGCGCGTCACCTCGGTGGAGGGCGGCTGGGTGCACCTCATGGGCGACAACCCGCTGTCGGACTCCTACACCATCAGAACGCAGGACGTGATGGGACGCCAGTTGCTCCCGGCACTGGCGACGTGGCGGTTCCTCGGTTCGTGGATGTCTGGCATCGACGAGGCGCTGGAAACTCAGGAGTCCCTTTCCGGGATGCCGGCTTTTGACCGAGGCGGCTGGGTGTGGCTCGGCGCCCCGTACCGCAAGGCAAGGAAGCTCATGCCCGGGAGGGCCGTCGGCTGGGCCGGCCAAGACCTGGTGCTCGTCTCGGGTGGGTACTACTGGATCTGCAACGCTGCCACGAAGGAGACCGTCCGCCTCGGTCCTGAGGCGAACAAGCACGTGTGGGCCTTCACCGACGATGTCGTGGCGTTTGAGGACCGCGGCTTCACCTGGAAGGTGGACTCCTCCCTGTCACCCCGGCCGCTGTGGCGCGGGTTCGTGTACGACTGCTCCGGCGGGCGCGTGCGGGGAGTGCGGGTGGGCCGAACCGCCTTGGAGTTTGTGAAGTACGACTCTCGCACGGGGCAAGAGCGAGTGGAGAGCTCCATTCCCCGGCAGGCTGTCCGCGAACGGCAAGAGGTCGACGTGCTTCAGCTTGTTCGGACCGGAGAAGCGATGGTCACGGGCGGGCCCACGTCATTCGACAAGCAGCGGCTGTTTGACGGCCGGGTCGACACGCCTGACTCGCCAGAGCACTACGCGGGCTGGAAGCGCCCACTTGAGGTCACCTTCCGGAACCCCATCGTGCTGTCTGGGTGTGCGTTCTCGGGGCTGTTCACCCAGTCGTGGATTATGGAAGTCGCCAAGGACAACAGCCCCGACTGGGTTCCGGCCTGCCGGCGAACCCCGGGCCGGCTGCAAACGCAACTCGACTTCGTCTCCCCCGTGACGGTGACCCGCGTCCGGTTCCTCCTCCCGGGGGGCGACAAAGGGATGAGTACCCCGCTGTGTTCAGATATCCGCCTGCTGGGTGTGCGGGGCGCGCCGTCGGTGCACCTGACTGCGACGCAGCCAGCCTCGCGGCGCGCAGGTGCGTAGCGGCGTTGGCATCGCCCTGCGGCGAAGGCGTCGCGGCGCTTGACCGAGGGCTGGCGGCGGGCGCTACAATTGGGTCAAGGAACCCGGGTGGGTCTCGCCCTGAGAGGAGCGAACTGTCATGTCAAGGAACCCAAGCCTCTGCATCATTGTCGCGCTGACCGCCCTGGTCGTCGTTGACGCCTCGGCAGAGGGGGAGCCCCGGGGAACGGATCCCCCGCCCGGCGCTCCGCAGTTTGAGAGTCAGCCGCTTTTCGCAAACGACGCCGAGAAGAAGGTCCTCGACGTGCTGATTGACCTGGACAGGAACCAGCGTGCCGGGATGATGAACGTCCCCAAGGAAGACGGCCGGTTGCTGCGCGTGCTGACCGAGGCGATCAACGCGAAGCATGTCGTTGAGGTCGGCACCTCCAACGGCTACTCGGGGATCTGGTTCTGCCTCGCCCTCCGCAAGACCGGCGGCAAACTGACCACGCACGAGATCGACGAGGGCCGCGCCAAGTTGGCCCGCGAGAACTTCAAGCGGGCGGGAGTCGAAGACCTCGTCACCCTCGTCATGGGCGATGCCCACGAGCAGGTGGCGAAGATCAAGGAGCCGGTTGACCTCCTGTTCTTGGACGCCGACAAGGAGGGCTACACAGACTACCTGAGTAAGCTCCTGCCGTTGGTGCGTCCGGGTGGGCTCGTCGTTGCCCACAACATGAACCGGCGACAGGCCGACGTGAAGTTCGTCGAGGCGATCACCAACAGCCCGGAACTGGAGACCTTGTTCCTGAACACGTACCTGACCGGAGTGGCGGTCAGCCTCAAGAAGCGGTGAGCGCCGCCCAACGGTGGCCGCGGCTGCATCGAGCCCGAGTGACCGGGCGTCACGCCGTCGCCTGCGCGGTCCCGTAGCGCGAGCCCGAACGGCCTCGCTGCGCGCTCGGTCTCGCACACCACGTGTGCGACCATCTGCCCAGGTCACCGGATACTGCCGGGAGGGTGAAGCGTCCGCTGAGCCGGCGCCAGTCGCTCTGGCAGCTCGGCGAGAGCCTCGCGCTTCCGGAAGACGCGCTTCCCAGACGCGGTCTGAGAGGCCGTCGGCTGTTCGGGAGGCCCCTTGGCTTCCTGGGCATAGACCAGAAAGGACCGTGTAAGCAATGAACCACCCCTGGCGCCTGCAAGCGGCAACCGTTCTCCTCGCCGTCGCCTCGCGCGCCTTTGCCGAAGACGGCTATGAGTGGCTGGACGCGGACTGTCCCAGCGAATTCAACATTGCGGCAGTCATCAAGCTGCCCGCCGGCGGGGCCAAGGCGAAGCTGGTTTTCGACTACGCCGACAAGGACAACCATTGCGCTGTGGCACTGGCCGACGGTGAGCTCAAGGTCATCCAAGTGAGCGGCGGTAAGGTGGCGGCGCTGTGGCCTGCGTGCAAGCTGACAGGCGGCGCCGCGCAGGCGCTCCTGGTGAAGCGGCGCCACAGCCGGCTCGCGGTCTTCCTTGGCGGTGAGTTGGTCGGGCAGGTGGAGAGAGCGAAGCCCGCCGGTGGGCGGGCGGGGACGACCGCCTCCGGGGGCGCCCAGTTCGCCGGGGTGCGGATGCAGGAGACCGCTCCCGTCTACTTTGCCGACGATTTCATGCGCACGGAAGACCAAACAGGCTCCTGGGAGACAGTGAGCGGAGAGTGGCAGACAAAGTCCATCGAGTCGGTCAAGCCGGACCCGGCAAAGAGCGCCAATCCATTCTCCTACGGGGCGGTCGCCAAGGACAGTGCGCTCACCGTGGCGGGGAACTGGTTCTGGGACAGCTACCTGTACCGGGTGGCCGTGAAGCCTGAAGCGCCGGGCGCGGTGGGGCTGGTCGTTTTCTACCAGGACCCGCAGAACCATCTGCTGTTCCGCTGGTGGGCGGGCGACACGCAGCACCTGCCCAATGCCCGCGAACTGGTGCTGGTGCGGGCAGGCAAGGAGCAGGTCCTGGCGTCGGCCGCCGGCGCCTACCAGCCGGGGCAGTGGTACCGGCTGACAGTGAAGGCGACAGACGCGCGGGTGGAGGTAGCCGTCGACGGCAAGCCCGCCCTCTCCCTGGACTCCCCTCCGTTCGGCGGCGGCAAAGTCGGCCTGTACGCCGAGCACTGCAAGTCCGTTTCGTTCGACGATGTGCTCTGCCGACACTGGGCGAGCCCGGCGGACGACCCGTCCCCCCGGCTCGACGCCCCGCGCCTCACTGCCCAGTTCACCAAAGAGGACAGCATGAAGACGTGGGCGAACCCGGACTCTGACTGGACGAAGGGCGACGACGACTGGTGGTGGCACTGCGGTGAGTTCTGGGGCGATGCGTCCTTCGGAGCCGAGCTGCCCGAGCCGGGAGGCGCTGCCGCGACGGCAGCCTTCACCATCCACGCCGATCGCAACAAGCCACAGTCCGGGTACATGCTGACCGCCGACTCTGCTGCGGATGGTTCGAAGATCTCCTACGCGTTGACGCGGCAAGGGAAGTCACTGGGGAGCGGGACGCACGAGGTCGGCGAGTGGCCCGTCAGCGTGGAGGTCCGCCGCAACGGCCGGGCGCTGCTGGTCGAGATCGGCGAACAGTGCGTCCTGTCGGTGACCGACGCCGCTCCCCTCGCCGGGACCGCGTCCGCGCTCAAGACGACCGGGGTGCGGATCCCCACCGAGCAGCTCTTTGTGACCGGCACGCACTGCATTGACGACACCTTCGCCACCGCCCCCGTCGAGTGGTGGCAGGGCAAGGGCAACTGGCAGGTGACCAACCGGTGGAACTGCAGCCCGGACTGGACGTGGATGGCCAGCACGGGGAGCATCGCGCCGGTGCTGTGGACCAAGCGCGCCTTCGCCGGCGACTTCCTCGCCGAAGCCTACGTGTGCAACAAGATGGATCTCCAAGCCGGTCGCGGCAGCACGGGCTACAGCCACCCGGGCGACCTGAACATGACCGTGTGCGGCGACGGGCGGAGCCTGAACAGCGGCTACAGCTTCCTCTACGCCGGCTGGGACAACAGCGCGGCCGGCATGTTCCGCCAGAACGACGAGTGCGTGCCGAGGGACACGGCAGCCGTGTTGGTGAATCCGACCTCGAGAAACCCCGACTTCCATCACCACTGGTTCGACGTGCGCGTCGAGAGGCGCGGAGGGATCTTGCGGCACTGGGTGGACGGCAAGCTCATTCACGAATACACCGACCCCAACCCGCTCCCCGCCGGCCGCGTGGCGCTGTGGGACATCGGCACCCCGCAGGGCACCGGCGGACTGGTCATCGCCCGGGCCCGGATCTGGTACGAGAACGAGGCGCCTGCGCAGGACTTCCCGCCGGCACTCGTTGACGGCGAGGAAGGCGGTCCGCGGATCACCCCGCTCCCGGCGGTCCCCGCCGACGCCAAAGCGGTCAAGCACGACTTCGAGACCGACCGGGCGAGCTGGTCCGGCTACAACCGACGCGACGGCGCGCTCTGTTCGCTGGACAGCACGACGGCAGCCTCGGGCAAGCAGAGCCTGAAGATCGAGAACGCCGGCTCTGGTGGCGACTTCTCAGCCTGGGCCGGCGTCGGCGCGTTTGAGGCCCTCAAGCTCCCGAAGCTGAAGTTCGCCTACAAGCTCCCCGCGGACGTGAAGGTGAATGTGTACGTGCACGCGGGCGGCCGCTACTACGCCATTGAGTTCACCGGCGGCCCGCAGCCCGAGGATACGTGCCCGATGCTCGGGAAGATCGAGAACGTCCGCGCCGACAACCAATGGCACACGGCGGAGTTCGCCCTCGGCAAGGCGCTGGCAACAGCCCTTCCCGGCGCCGCCACCATCCCGGTCGATCAGCTCTGCTTCAGCGCCCCGCGGGACACCTACTACCAGGCCGGCCTCGGCGGCAACGGGTGGGGCGCGACGTGGCATCTGGACGACTTTGAGCTTGCACCGTAACGCCGACCGGCCTCACCTCTGGGTTTGCCCTCGCTCTGCACTTCGGGTACAGTCTCACCACCGACCCAATGGAGCACCCAGTGGTGAGTTGCAGCATGAGGACCGCCCGCCAATCAGTCGCCGCGCTGGCCGCGTGGTTCATGCTCGCGGCTGGCGTCGCTCGGGCTGAGCTTTCGAGACCGGTCGCAGTGGGTCCGCAGACTCGCCAACTCATCGAAGCCGACTGGCTGGACCGCGACGCGCGGTACGCGCCGATGGTTGGCGCGACGACGACCGCGGAGGGCGCCGTCAAGCGGAACGAGTTCGGCGTCACCACGACGGAGGACGCCGCCGGCGGCTGCGACGGGGTCAAGAACGGCCGCTGGGGATTCCACACAGCCAGTGGCGAGACCGACCCCTGGTGGCAGGTCGATCTGGGCGCCGACTACAGGCTCGACCGCGTGGTCGTCTTCAACCGCATCGACAGCGGCAAGGCCGCTCGCACCGGCAAGCTCCACGTGCTTGTCGCCAACGGCGACCAGCCTGAGGAGTTCAGCCTCGTATACCAGCACGACGGGTCGCCCTTCGGCGGTGTGAAGGAAGGCGCGCCGCTGATTGTGAGCCTGAAGGGCAAGGAGGTCGTCGGACGGATGGTGCGGCTGAGGGTGCCCGGCTCGTGCTCGTTCGCCCTGGACGAAGTGGAAGTCTACGGCGCAGAGGACCCGCGCCAGAACCTCGCCCTCGGCAAGCCGGCCGACCAGAAGAGCGTCAGCAAGTACTCGTACCCAGGCACGCTCCCGGAGAACGTCACGTCCGCGCCGCCGCCGCGACCGGTCGGCGGCGGGTTCACGCTGGCGCACACCCGGGAAGTCGTCGAGCGCGCAAAGGGCTTAGTGGCGCGGCTCGAGCCAGAAGCGGACGTCAAGCGGTTGGTTCCGCTGGTTCGCGAACTCAAGGCGTTGGTGGCACGGCTCTCCGCACACGAAACCGGCGCGGAACCATCGGAGCCCGAGCGGAAGGCGCTCTACCTCGACGCCTGCTGGCTCTCCCGCAAGATCGCCTTCTGCAACCCGCTGCTCGACCTCGACCGACTGCTCTTCGTCAAGCGTCACGATTCCGGCGGCGTGTTCCACATGTGCGACCAGTTCTACGGCTGCAACGCCAAGCCGGGCGGCGGGCTGTACGTCCTGTCGGACCCCTTTGGCGACAATCCGCAACTAACGAATCTGCTGGCAGACTCCGTAGTGGAGCGCGGCCGCCTCCGGGGGCGGACGCTCGCAGGCGGCTCGTTCCTGTCGCCCGAACTGTCGTTTGATGGCAGGACGATCCTGTTCGCCTACTCCGAATGCCAGGCGAAGCAAACGTACACTTGGGGACCGACCATCAGCCAGCACCTGTTCCGGTGCAACGCGGACGGCTCGGGGCTGGTGCAGTTGACCGACGGCGACCCGGACGACTTCGACCCGTGCCTTCTGCCCAACGGGCGCATCGCGTTCATCTCGCTCCGGCGCGGTGGGTTCCTGCGCTGCGGGCGGCACTGCCCCGTCTACACGCTGTTTTCGATGGGGCCCAAGGGGGATGGCATCCTGCCGCTGAGCCACCATGAGACCCACGAGTGGCAGCCCAGCGTCGACAACAACGGCATGCTGGTCTACTCGCGTTGGGACTATGTGGACCGCGACACGAACATCGCCCACCATCTGTGGACCTGCTACCCCGACGGCCGCGACCCGCGCTCCTTCCACGGCAACTACCCAGAGCGCCGCGAGAGCCGCCCGTGGATGGAGCTGAGCATCCGCGCGATTCCCGGCTCCGACAAGTACGTGGCGGTCACCGGCGCGCACCACGGGCACGCGTTCGGATCCCTGGTGCTGATCGACCCGAGCCTCGACGACGACGGCGCCATGTCGCAGCTCACCCGCTTGACGCCCGACGTGCCGTTCCCCGAGGCCGAAGGGCGACCGATCCCCAACTTCATGTGCTACGGCACCCCGTGGCCACTGAGCGAGGACGACTACCTGTGCGTCTACGACGCGGCGGCGAAGAACCGCGGGCTCTACTGGATCGATCGCTTCGGCAACCGGGAGTTGCTCTACCGCGACCCGGAGATCTCCTGCCTCAGCCCCATCCCGCTCCGCCCGCGACCGACGCCGCCGGTGATCCCGACGGTAGACGGCACTCCGGCTGGCGCCTTCGTGCCTAACTACAAACGGGCGTTGGGAACCCTCTCTGTCCTCAACGTCTACGACAGCGACTTCGACTGGCCGCAGGGCACGAAGATCACCGACCTCCGCCTCATCCAGCTCCTGCCCAAGACCACCCCGCCGCCCAACGAGCCCCGCATCGGCGTGGCGAACCAGACCAACGCCCGCGCGGTACTGGGGACCGTTCCGGTGGAGACAGACGGGAGTGCCCACTTCGAGGCGCCGGCGGGCGCGCCGATCTACTTCCAGGCGTTGGACGCGCGCGGCCTGGCCGTCCAGTCGATGCGGTCGGTCACCTACATCCACCCCGGCGAGCGCCTGACCTGCCACGGCTGCCACGAACCCAAGCGCCAGACCCGCAGTCCTGCCGCCACGCTGCCTGCAGCCCTCACCCGTGCCCCCTCTCGGGTCTCACCGGAGGTCGAAGGCGCCAACCCCTTCAACTACGTCCGCCTCGTCCAGCCCGCCCTCGACCGCAATTGCGTGAGTTGCCACCAGCAGAAGAAAGCACTGGACCTCACCGGCGCCGTCGAGAAGGGCTTCACCCGTTCCTACAACAACCTGGCAGGCGAGTACGGCTTCTACTACCACGTCAGTAACGGGTCAATCAACCAGGGCGTCCACGGCGGCGTAAGGAGCGTCCCCGGTCAGTTCGGCGCACGGGCCTCGGCGCTGCTGAGGTACCTGGACGAAGGGCACCACGGCGTGAAGCTGTCAGCAGAGGACTTCCACCGCGTCACGCTCTGGCTGGACTGCAACTCGGAGTTCTTCGGGGCGTACGAGGACACGGAGGGGCAGTTGCGAGGGGAGTTGGTGAAGGCGTCGCTGGAGTAAGCCGCCCCAAGCCGCCGGGTCTTACCGTCTTGGCAGGCTACTCGTCCTCATACAGGCACGCGTCCAGCAGTGCAAGCACATCGTCCACCACGGCCTGTGGCGCGCGCTCGACGAACCTCGCTCCTCGACTGGCATAGTCTACCGACTTCAGTTGCTCGGCCATGACGTACCCGGTGATCGATGAGTCCTCCGGCACGGGTACGTGGAAGGGGTCACCTCGGAATGTATTTGTGACCGGGCATACCAGCGCCATTCCGGTTCGCCTGTTGAACGGGGTATTGCTCACCACAAGCGCAGGCCGACGCCCTCTTTGCTCATGCCCAGACTGCGGATCGAAGGTCAGGACGACAAGATCGCCCTTCTCCGGCACGTAGCGCGCCATCTACCACTCCTCTTTCCCAACAGGCGGACCCCAGTCGACCTCCTCAACCCGATGGCCCTTCGGCATTCTCGCGAGCAGTTCGCTGAGACGATAACGGCCGCGGATGCGCTTCGTCGGTCCGATGACGATCTGCTTGCCTTGGACCGAGACGTCGACCTCGTCGCCGACCTTGAGTCGCGCGTCGTCCAGTATTGCTTTCGGCAGCCTCAGCCCCTGGCTGGTGCCCCATTTCTGGACCTTGGTCAGCATGGTGTCTACTCCGGGTGTTCTGGGTGTGTATCCCAAGTATAGCCCTGTGGCAGCGTGCTGCGCAACGCCCGGCGAAGCTACCCCGCCTCCTCCACCTGATACAACGCCACCTCATCGAAGTACACCTTCGTCCCGTCCTGAAAGCCATCCACAATCGGGATCATCAGCGCCTGGGTGATTTCCTTGCCGTTGATTTCCTTCTCGATCTTCCCGCCGGTGACGAGGAGGGTCCACTCGCCGGGGCGTGGGGTGACCTTGGTGCTGAGACCGGGGAGGTTGGCGCCGTCGGCGCCGCGGGGGGTAACGACCAGTTCGCAGGTGCCCTTCGACTCGGTGCCTTTCGGGACGTAGACCCACGCGAAGGCGCAGTACTTGCCGGGTGGGAGCGGCTTGATGGTCTGCACGGGGCCGCCGCGGAGCATGCCGTCGCAGAGCAGGCTGAACTTGCCGGCGTGGGCTTGCTCCTCGACCCGCAGCATCCGGCCGATGGGCTTCTCGGGGCCCTCGTCGGGCTTCAGCCAATAGCTCCAGTTGGGCGAGGTGGCGCCCTCCCCTTCCTCGAACGATGCGTTCTTCGAGAGCGGGGTGATCTTCCCGTCGACAATGGCCAGCATGAGTGAGGCTTGGTCGCGGACGTGCTCCGTAGCCGTCGCCGCGGAGGCGACGGACGGGTCCGCGCCCTGGAGTGCCCTTTGGGTCGGCGCGGCTACCGGCGTAGCTGCGGGCGCCAAGCCCGTGGCGTCCACGCCCTGCGCGGGCGCGGCTACACTGGCCAGTTCGGCGACGCGCTTCCGCACGGCGTTGTCGCCTTTGGCGACCCAGTCCATGACCGCCCACAGGCCGTTGCCGCCCCAGGTTTCTCCGGCGAGGGCGGGGAAGCGGTCGAGGCTCAAGGGGTTCACGAGGACCGGGTCGTTGGGGAATACGTCCAGCGCCAAGTGCCGGCGGCGCGCGGCCATCCGCATGGCGCGTTCGGCGTTGTTGAGCGCGGCGAGGGCTTGTGCCTCGGTCTCGATCACCGGTGGTATCTGTCTGTCGGCGAGGTAGGCCCACGCCGACGCCTCGTAGTACTGGAACGCCTTCTCCAGCAGGTTTGCGCGAGTGCGCTGCTTGTCGGTCCGGCACTTCTCGAGGCAGGTGTCCAGGAGTTGGCGACTCGTGACGAGGTCCTCTTCTCTCACGTCGGCCAGGTACCCGGGGCTGCTGAAGTTCAGGTACTGCCCGCCGACAGAGAACCACTTCGAGTCGAGGATGTCCTTGGTCCAGAACCGCTCCCAGAGGCCGTAGTACTGCGCCAGGTACGGCGCCGCTTCGGGGCCTACGCAGCGCTCGTACCAGTCCTTGAGCAGGGCGTCCACGTCCTGCTTCGAGTCCCACCAGAGCCTCAGGTGGACGTACGGCTTCGGCCCTTCGCCCCAGTTCGGGTAGCTCTCAGCATAGCACGCCCGGACGCCGTGGGCATTCCCGTAGCGCAGGTAGTCCTGCGTCTCATGGAAGTACACCCGCGGCAGGCAGTAGGGCGTGCCGTAGATGTAGTCGTACCAGCCGACCGTCGGGCTGACCTTCTGCCACGCCTCGGTCGCCTCGTGCCCGGCCGCGCGGACCTCCGAGTTGATCCACTTCATCCGGTCGTAGGTCATGTAGGGGAGCAGGCGCTCGTGGACTTTCACCGCCTTCGGCGG
The DNA here is from genome assembly GCA_002779825.1 of Armatimonadetes bacterium CG06_land_8_20_14_3_00_66_21. Taxonomy (GTDB): domain Bacteria; phylum Armatimonadota; class Abditibacteriia; order CG2-30-66-41; family CG2-30-66-41; genus CG2-30-66-41. Next base: position 18,704 of record PEVN01000291.1, read on the forward strand.
TGCTGCTACCTCGCTGTACGCCAGGCAGCCGAACCACTTGTCGGGGTGCACCTTCAGCACGCCCTCAATGACTTGGTTGCACCAGTCGTAGTAGAGGTCGGAGTAGTCTGTCAGGCCGAGGAAGTTCTTCTCCCCAGAAATGCGGGCGAGGCACTGGGGGCACGCACAATAGCCGCTGCTGTCGTTGGTGCCGAGGGAGTACGAGGTTTCCTCCGGGTGTTCGTCAAAGTACCGGACGATGTTCTTGACCGCCTCGTCCACGAGACCAGGCGCGGTGAAGCACGGCTGCCAGGCGTGGGTGTCATTGGTTGGGGGCAGGTAGCGCGTCTTGCCGTCCTTCATCGGGAAGAACTCGGGGTGCGTCTTTGTGTAGGTCTCCGGCGGCAGCAGGTGCAGCAGGTTGTGGTGGAAGCTGACGCGCCCGTGCATCCGGTTGAAGCGCGCCCACTTGGTTTGCGGCGCGCCCTGCAGTCCGCTGAACAGGCGAGAGAAGACGGCTGGTTGGCCCGTTACCGTTCCCACCGGGATGGAGAGCGTCTTGCTGGTGGGCACGTCGTCGCCATCCGGCCCCGGCAGCAACCAGCGCACGCCGACGTAGCGTTCGAGGAACTCGTAGACGCCGAACTCCGTGCCCCAGTCGGTAGGACCGCAAATGGTGACTTCGCTGTCTTTCGCGCGGATGGTGAAGCCGTCTTCGTCTACCCTTGTTGGTTCGGCGTCCTGTTTGACTGATCCGACCGATCCGACTGATCCGACGAAGAGGAGCGCCCCCTTGTAGTCCATCGGCTGGTCGTCTGCCACCACTTCCAGCTTGGCACCCGTGGCCTGTTCGACGTACTGAGCCAGGACGTTGGCAGCCTGTTTCACCTGGTCGGTGGCGTCGCGGCTGATGACGATGCGCGACTGAGGCTGACCATCCACCACGAGCGGGAGGGTCTGAGCGCAGGCGACGGAGACGGCCAAGAGCACGGCGAGGGTGAAGAGGAGGCGGTTCATCGGCGACTTCCTTTCTCGGGGCTACGCGGCACAACGCAGAGCACGCGAGCGGCCGGCGTCGCGCGCGGGTGCGGCTGCAGGCGTTCGCGTGCCTCTTCTATTGCCCGCCCCGCCCCGTTTCCCTGCCTCTACCCCTCGGTGGCGGATCTCTCTTCAGCCGCAACCCCGAGCGACCGCGACCGTTGCTACAATATCCCGCCGCCCGTAAACCGGTGACACCCGAAGGGAACCACCGCAATGACGTCACGCTTCCAGTTCGCCGCCACCCTCCTCGCACTGAGCACCGTTCTGCCGTTGGCCTCCGCTCAGCCGCCGATGGTCTACTCGCCTGCCGCCGTCGTCGAGCAGTTTTTCGAGTGCGCGCGGACGCGGGAGTTCGCGAAGCTCAGCGAGATCTGCACGCCGGAGTCGCTGCAATCCGCCAGACTGCCCGGTTTCCCGAAGGGTGCTGGCGAGGACGTGGGGATGCTCTTCATCGCTTCGCTGCTCTACCCAACGGATAGCTTCAGCATCGATGCCGGCAACCTCCGGATCGAGGGCGATACGGCGACGGTGCCCGTAAGCAAGGTACTCCGAATGGCGCGCGACTTCGCCGTACGCAAGGTAGGGCGGCAGTGGAAGATCGACATGCTGGCTACGCTCCCGGCGGTGACGACGAAGCTCGACGACCCGCAGGCACTACTTCGGGAATACGGCGAGCGCCTCAAAGGAAAACGGATCCTCCCGCAGATGGAGCTTCTCTCCGCCGAGACGATGACGATGCTCAACCAAGGCGGTCTTCTGGAGCAGCGGGGCGAAGGCAACTTCGACTTCATTGCTGACTTCCTGATGCTGCTCAACTGCCCGGAGGGCACCGAAGTCAAGTGCGGCGAGGCGCGAGTCACCGGCGACACGGCCGTGGTGCCGGTGGTGAAGACGGTTCCTTTCTCCGGCACCCTGGTGATGAGGAACGAGGGCGACAACGGCTGGCGTATCGACCTCATGCAGAGCGCAGTGAAATCTGGCGCGTTTCCCCCGGAGATCGTTGAGATGCTGCGGCAGCACGCGGCCCAGACGGTGTGTGCTAACAACCTGAAACAGGTCCTACTTGCGGTGCACATGTATGCCCAGGACCACAACGGCACGTTCCCGAACTCGGAGAGGTGGACAGATGACCTGCTCCCGTACGCCAAGGACGAGCAGTTGTTCCGCTGTCCCGCCCATCCCGAGACCCGCTGCGGTTACGCGCTGAACACGCGATTCGCCGGCAAGGCGCTGGCCGGAATCGAGAACCCCGCAGGCGCGGTGCTGGCCTTCGAGTCGACCGCCGGCAAGTGGAATGGTGCCGACGGCGGGACGTCGCTGGCGGAGAACCACAACGGCGGTGCTATGGTGGGCTTTGCCGATGGGCACGTTCAGTGGATGACGCTGGACATGGCGAAAGAGGCATTAGGGTTGACCAAGCCGGAGGCGCGCGTGATGCCCGACCCCAACGCCTTCGACGACTACGTCGCTGCCGGGAAGCTGGCAAAGGACGCCGGCGGGTCGAAGGAGGCATACCAGGAGAAGACACCCCTCGAAACCCAGCGCGCCGTAGTCGCCACTTGCGCCCCGGCGTTGGCGCGACTGCGCGAGGGCTTCGGGAAGGAGTTCATGAACCCGGAGGTCCGGTCGTTCGACGTGCCCTTTCCTCAGCTTGCTGACTTCCGCGACCTTGCGAGGGTGCTGCTCGTGGAGGCGAAACTCGCGGAACGCGAGGGGCGCTTGGGCGACGCCGTCAACAGCTACCTCGACATGCTGCGCCTGGCGACCGACGTTCCCCGCGGAGGACCGCTCATCCACTCGCTGGTCGGCGCCACGATTCAGTCCATGGCGCTGCGCGACTTGGTGGTACTGGCCCCCAAGCTGGACGAGCAGACTGCCGGAGGGGCGTTGTCCCGACTGGCAGCGCTGGAACGCAGCGCCGTTCCCTTCTGGCAGACCCTCTCCGAGGAGTTCCGCGCCTCGCGAGTCGGCTTGCTGGAGCAGGGAGGCGAAACGGTGAAGCAGCTCCAAGCAGACGCAGGCGCACCTGCCCCTGCAGGCAACGTCGTGATGCAGCGAGCGCTGATGCACATTGAGGCGTTCTACGAGGCAGCCGCCGCCGAGGCGCACAAGCCCTACTACGCCAGGCGAGAGGTTCCGCTCCCGGACGACCCGTTGGCGAAGCAACTGCTCCCGATGGTGGCGCGCGCCAGCCTGACGCACGCCGTGGGCGACGCCCGGAGGCTGCTGGCGGTCGCCACCATTGCCCTGCGCGCCTACGAGCAACGGACCGGCAAGTTCCCGCCCGACCTGAAGGCACTCCAAGCGGCCAAGCTGCTGCCTTCCCTCCCAGCAGATCCGTTCCACGACGGCCAGCTTGCCTACCGGTCGACGGCGGAAGGCTACCTGCTGTATAGCTTCGGCCCGGACGGCGACGACGACGGTGGGAAGGCGCTGGAGTACAAGGACGCCAAGGGAGCAAACGCCGACGGCGACCTGCTGCCCGGCTGAGCGACTGCTCAGCTCCCCGCGCCCGGGTCGAACAGCAGCGGGAAGAACTGCCCCTCCATTCTCTCCCCCTTGGCGATGACGGGCACGCCTTCGAGCAGCGGCTCGTCGGCGTCGGACTGCGTGCCGTCGGCGAACACATTGACGACGGTGGCGCGCCGCTGGCGAGGCGAGGTGTTCTCAAACGAGCCATGGATGGTCAGGGGGTGATGGAAGGTCGCCTCGCCGGCCCTCAACTCCACGGGCACCGGATGCTGGAAGACCTCCCATTGCTGGTCGTTCAACACCTCCCGGACGGCGTCCATATCCCCCCCCAGACCGGTGATTGGCAGCAAGTCCCACTGGTGGCTGCCGGGGATGTAGTGCAGGCACCCGTTCTCTGTCGTCGCGTCGTCCAGCCCGATCCAGCACGTCAGGTGCGCCATCGGTGTCGTCCGGGTCCAGTACGAGTAGTCCTGGTGCCAGGCGACCACGCCGCCGTGGAACGCCGGCTTGCAGAAAAGCTGGTCGTGCCAGAACCGCACTGGGCCGCCCACAAGCTGTGACGCCGGCATTGTGAACGCCGGGTGCCAGAGCAGGTCGTGGAACCCCGCGCCGATTCGCCAAGCCCCGAGGGCGTGGAACAGCACCCGCTTCGGGTCAGTCGACTCGTTGGAGTGGTACTCGTAGAAGAGCTGGTTCACCGGCCGCGAGGGGTCGGCCAGGGCAGCGAGTTCCTCCCGGAGCTGGTCGAGTTGCCGATCGGTGAGAATTCGCACGCCAGCGACGTAGCCGTGCTCCTGGTAGAAGCCCAACTGCTTCTCCGTGAGGCGGCACTGCGCCTCGCCCATGGTCGTCGGAGGCTGCGCCAGGAAGCCGCCGAGGGGCTGGCTCTGTGCAGAGAGGTCATCGGCCATCTATGGTTGCTCCTCGGTACCGAACGCGCGGAAGCTCTCCGGGAAGTGCGGCTCGGCCAACTGGCGGACGGCCTTGGCGTACTGCCGGATCTCCCACTGCGCCTCAGCCGCGTCGCGGAGTTCCACGAAGTGGATCACCGCCTGCAGCGACACGGTCCACCGCCAGCGAACGTACAGCGCATAGGCCGGCAGGAAGCAGCGAGCCTGCTCGGCGCAGAGGCCGGCGGCCATGGCGCGCGCGTAGTTGTGGACGCCCGCCTCGATGGTCTGCCGCATTAGCGTGCCGGCGGTTGCGTCGCCGGCGAGCTGCGGATCGCCCAGCGCCTCCCCGCTGCCCTGCTTCCGGTTGTCCGGCGCGCTTCGCCACTCGGGGACGTAGAAGATGGGCTCCTCAGTCACGTATCGCCGGCTGCTCTCGTTCCAGCCGCTGTGCTCCTCAAGGTGCGCGCTGCTGACCCAGTGCTTGATCCACTGGTTCTTCACCATCATCGGCGCGTACACCTCGAACTGCAGCGTGGCGTGGCGGAAGGGGCTGGTGTGCTCGTGCGTCGCCAGGAACCGGAGCAGCCGTTGGTCGGCTTGCTTCAGCCGGCCGGAGGCATCCCCCTCGGTCGGTGGCTGTTCCCACTCCGCCTCCTTGTCGAACGACACCCGCGCCGCGTTGGCGACGGAGAGGTCACTGCCCATCCAGTCCACCAGGCGCACGTAGCCGTGGTCCAGTACCTCGATTCTGTCCATGGTTCGTTGGTTCGTTGCTCCGAAGGTAGTCTGACGCGGATACCAAGAGACACTACCGGCGGCTACCCGCCAACAGGGGGCCGCTGCCGACTCAGCAATCGAGCGGCCGCCTCCTGCGCCCCACTGACCTGCCCTGCCGCGGCCACGAGTCGCAGGTCCAGTGAGGTGGTCTCGTCGATCACCAGTGTCAGCGTCCCGCCTGCCTGGACTTCTTGGTCGCCCAGGCGGTGCCACTTTGCCGAGCGGAACTCGCCGACCTCACCGGACAGCGGCGGCGAGCTGCCCCGGCGGGCGAGCACCACTTCGCCTGGCGAGAACGGAACCACCAGAAGCTGCCGGTTGTCGCGGACATCTTTGCCGTCCAACGAAGCGATGGCTTGGTGACCCTTGCCGCTCAGAAGTTCCTCGCCGCGGATGACTGCGCGCCCCTGTGACTCCACGGCGACGACTGCACCCGCGTTGTCAACCATGACCAACCCGGTGCGGCCGGGGTCCAGTTCAAGGCTCACCGGACCCAGCGTGGCGCCGTCGATGGTGGTCAGCACTCGCGCGCCTCCGTCGTTGTAGGCGACGAGCGCGCTGCCCTCGAGGAGCGGTACTTCGAAGACGTGAATCTTCGCCTCGGCGGGCGTCACCCGGAGACGAGGAGCCTTCGCCGCGTCGAGGAAGCTGCCGTACGCAGCGGCGCCGGGAGCGTCGGCACGCAGTTCCATGGGGTACGGAATCCAGCAGACTCGCCCCTTGCCTGCTTCACCCCACGCCGGTTCCTTCGGCAGAGAAGCTGCCTCGCCATCGAACGGCGGGACCGGCCCGTGCTCGGCCTTCAGCCCGAGCGCGGAGAGCCGGTCCGCTCGTTCCGGTCTGCGGCTGTCGTTGAAGCGGAGGTCGCCGGTGAAGCAGAGCGCGCCGCCGCCGTCCACGAACTTCCGGACCAGGGAGAAGGTGTCATCCGTCGGGCAGTAGGGCAGCGGCCAAACGAGTGCTTTGGCGCTCTTGGGAAGGCGGTTCAGCGCCTGTTCATTGAGGACGCCGAACGCCACGTGGCAGTCGAACAGCCAGTCGATTGCCTGCATGAGGGCGTTGTGCAGGGCGTCGGTCTGATAGCCGAACCGGTTGCTATCCGGCGCCAGCAGGTAGACCTGCGGCTCCACGTACTTCGGCTGTGCCAGCCGGAACAGCAGCGACATGTTGCGGTAGGCTTCCAGCACCGGCTTGCTGACCAGGTCTTGGTGGTTGACGCCCCACGGGAACACGCAGTCTGGCATCTCCTTCCAGTCCCAGTTGGCCATGAACGCGGCGCCCATGCCGAGGGCATAGTGGCCGATGGCGAGGAAGTACGGCACCGACTCCTCGGCGGGGTCGCCGAGCTTGCCGTTCGTCCGGGCGTCGTGCGCCTCGCGGGCGCCGAACTCGCCGAGCGACAGGCTCTTGCCCTCGAAGCGCCGGTCGATCATCTTCAGCACGCGGCGGAAGGTGGGGACGCTGCCGTAGAAGTGCGTGTTGGTGAAGTCGACGTTCTCCGCGCCCAGCAGCTTGTCCGCGGCAGTGGCGGTCTGGAGAAAGCCGACAGTGGCGAGCGCATTCGGGTCGCCCGCTCGGACGCCCTCGGCGTTCGCCTTCGTCCACCGGTTGAACAGGTACGCGCGGAACAGGTCCAGGTCGCGCGCGCGGAGATCGCCCCAGCCGGCCGGCTTCCCGCCAAAGTCGATCTCGGTCGCGCTGCCCGACTGCTGCCATGCCTGCTGCGCCTGTGCGAAGCTGCCGTAGCGTTGCGTCAGCCAGTCTTCCGCCAGCGAGCGCATGTAGTCGGTGTCCGGCGGGCGCACGCTGGGCTCGTTCTGGAGGTCGTAGAAAATGCCGGGGACGTCTTTGTAGCGGCCCGTCCAGAACTCCGCCCACTCGTGCTGCGCTGCTAACTCCTCGTTGGTCAGCTCGACCGGCAGCCAGTCGTGCAGTGTAAGGAAGACGATCACGTTGTGCTTCTGCGCAAGCTGCACGATGGCGTCGGTCTTCCGCACCGTATCGAGCGGCCGCCGGCGCAGGTCGGCGCAGGTGCCGGCGCCGGTGGCTCGCGTGCCGCGAGCAAACGGCGAGAAGTGCAGGATGCGCAGGACGTTCTGACCGCAGTCGTTCATCTTCTCGAAGTCGCGGTCCCAGACGAGGGGATTCTCGAACGCCGAGTACCACATCATGCCCGTCTGGTTAGCGCCGCACAGGAAAGTGGGCACCTCGCGGAAGTTGAGGTAGTTGCGTTCCAGCTTGACGGAGGGGCCGGACGCGACAATCTTCTCGTCCCAGACGACGAACGCGGTCTCGCACTCGTCGACGACCTGCCCGCCGACCTCGAGGAGCGCGCGCACGCGGTAGAAGTCGCGGTCGAATCGGCCGGGCTTCCAGTCGGTCGTTGCCGCCGCGTCGTCGGCGGGGAGCGGCACTGTTGCGACCTCGTTCCCGTCGATCTCGAAGTGGACGCGCGCCGTGCCTAACGAGTCGGCCGGTACCTTGGCAGTGGCCGACAGCGTGACCGGTTCCCCCTGTCGGTAGCAGGCGAGGTTCGTGGTCAGCCCATGCAGGAACTGCGGTCGGCACAGTCGCCGGATCGTGGTCACAAGCAGCCGGTCGAGTTCCGGGCGCCGGCCGTCGAACAAGTCCTCGTTCGTCACGCCGAAGAAGGCCCAACTCGATCCCGCATACGGGCCGGCGTAGTTGTGGACCAGCGAGCCGATTGGCCCGCGGCTCCTCCCCAGCGCGTCCGCGCCTTCCAGCAGCGGGATCCAGCGGGAGCAGTCATCCGGGAACACGGGGCTGTTGCTGCCGATCAGCGCCACGGCGGCGAAGCCTTCCATTGCCGCCGGTACATTCCAGTCGGCCGGCAGCAGGTACTGCCCCGGCGCGGCACGCACCGAGGCGACACGCTGGAGCAGGTACGACGGGTCGAACACGCCCAGTTGCTCGGGATGGAGCTTCATCGTGTCGCCCGGCTCACCGAAGCGGGTGTTGAGCCCAACAGCCGGCGCCGCCTGCGTGTCCATGTCCTTGGCCTGCACCGACGGATCGCTCTTCGTCCAGCCCTCGCTGGAGTACGCCAGCAAGTCGTCAAAGGCATAGCCACCGGTCGAGAAGAACGCGCCGCCCTGCTTGAGGTACTGCCTCAGCGCCTCCTTTCCCTCGGTGGGATAGCAGGGCGCTTGAGGGAGAACCAGCGCGTCGAAGTTGGCCTTGGTGAGCACGCTGGCGTCGCACACGTCGCCGGCCCGTAGCCTCGTGACGCCAAAGCCGGCGTCGCCGAGGAGCTTCTGCAGGCGCGCCGGGTCGGCATGCGACGGCCGCCGCTCAAACGTCGGTTCGTCCAGAATGGCGACGCTGCCGGTCGCGGAACGGTTGATCCTCAAGTCGGGCGTGCGCGGCATCTCCATGGGTTTCACCTCGTCACTCACAAAGCGGAGTTCATCAACAAGCACCTCGAAGTCGGCGTAGTTGCAGCCGATCAGCATATGGTCGAGGGTCAGGAACTGGCGTTGCTTGTTGCCCCGCGGGTCGAACCGGAATGCCGAGAACGGCACGGTTACCTCATGCCACTCACGGTCGAGGGCGTCGATGTCCTTCTCGGCCGGCCGCAGCCTGACGATATACCCGTCGCCGTCCGCCTCGAACAGCCACAGGTGCATGGCAGCTCCGGCAGCAGCGCGGTTCACCCGGAGCCACAACCGGAGTCCGGTCGCCTCAGGAGGCACGGTCAACGCCCGCCGGACGTTGCCCCAGTGGTTGCCCGTGTCGGCGTAGCGGAGGTGAAGACACGAGCCTTCGCGCCCGGCGGTCTCCAGGGAGACCGCCGGCGGATTGCCGCCGTCCTTGTTGGGGGTCCAGGCATCCACATTGTCGAAGGAGTCGATCAGCGTGTCGGCGCGGAGCACGGCCGACGACAGCAGCAGGCAGAACGCGGTGAGCGCAACCGGGGTGACCTTGGTCATGGGGTAGGCCTCCGTGGGCGAGTGAGGAGGGGCCGGTCGGCAGCGACTAACTTTGCCCCAACGGACGACGGGCCGTTCCTCGCGGCATACATTCAACGCGCGCGGCCGCAGCCCTTCCCGGTGGCGGCAGCGCGGGGGGGCGGCATCGCCAACCTCACGGTCCTTGACAGAAGCAGAGGCGGGCTTCGGCTGAGATCGGGACTCCCGGACACCGCCCTCGACCGGCCCATGCTACAATCACTGTGCACTTCGGCGTGCCAGGGCCTGCTGCGCCCGGAGGCACCTCGTGGTGACCGCCACGAGGCAAGCACCGCGCTGGCTGCCGAACTGACCAGGAGGCAGCGACGACAATGGACACACCTGCTGTCTTGAACGACATGAACTCGTTGCCGCCTGCGGCGCAGAAGCAGGTGGTGGACTTCATCGCGTTTCTGAAAGCACGCTACACCAAGGCGGCCCCGGCCGCCAAAGCCACGCCTCCAGCATTGGCAGAGGAACCCTTCGTCGGCATGTGGCGCGACCGGGAGGACATGACCGACAGCAGCGGCTGGGTTCGGGAGCTGCGCACTCGCGAGTGGGAGCGGCGGTCGATCTGCTGCGCAGATACAGGCTCAGCCACGGTCTCGCGATACCGGATGCCCTGATCGCGGCGACGGCCCTCGCCTTGGGTCATCCCTTTGCCACCAAGAACCGGCGCGACTACCGATTCATCAGCGACCTCAAGCTGTTGCCGTATCCGTAGAGGGGCAGCGGACACCGGAGTCGCAATCCGCCGCGCCGCCCGCGCGTCCTTGCTCGGCGCAGGTCTGGGGTGCCCGCTTCGGGCCACCGCGCCGCCTGCCGGACCGAAGGTCTCCTGCCCTTCGGGAGACCTCCGGTCGAAGGGGTGTCGCGGTCGGGAGACCGCGACACAGCGAGGCAGTCTTTCAGTTGCATCAAGCCTTGTCCGGGTTGGGCTTGTCGCGTAGGACGAACGCCGGGGTGCCGGCGCCCTTGCGCTCTTCTTCCACCACGTACTGGCGCAGTTCCTCGGCGTTGTGGATGACCGGACCCGACCGTGGGTGCGCTGCCACCCAGGTGCGCAGGTTCTCGAAGAAGCGGTCGACGTCATAGCCAGCCTCAGCCGCCAGTTGGTCCTTGGTGCGCCACACCTCTTCCAGGATTGGGTCTGGTTTCATGCGCTACTCACCTTCCATCTCGAGGGGCGTGCAGATCTCCGGCAACTGAAGCCCGCGGGCCGCCATGAACGCCCGAAGCCTCCTGAGCAAGTGCGGGTTGGCCAGGTGACGGCAGTTCCACGTCACCAGCACCTCGACCCGGTTGAGCGTCGCGACCGCAACATGTGTTGCGTCCGAGATTCCGGCCGCCGGCAGCAGTCCTGCCCGTATCAGCTCCCGGGCCAGCCGCCGCGATTCCTCACTCGCGTCCAGTACAGGCAAGGGCGCCAGGAGCTCCAGTCGCCGACGGCTCATGTCCGCGTCACCCAGCGACGCCTCCCGGATCACCTCGTCCGAAGTCACGCACCGGTACGTCCCACGAGCCTCTCGCCACCACTCGTCAGTGATCGCTTGACGCGCGGCCACAACCAAGTCCCGGCTCGGATTCGCCACGAGGTAACTGACGATGGTCGTCTCGATGTACACGGTTTCCATCGCTCAATCCCCCAACAGCCGGTGCATGGCGTACGGCAACGGGCAGAAGTCCACGTCTGACTTGGACAGCGCCCGCCTCTCCGGTGGCAGCGACCTTCCGGCGTCCACGAGGAGTTCGCGGAACGGCATCGACAGGCGGCGGGCGTGGACGAAGGACTTGCCTCTGAAGTCGAGGGTGGGCATGGTTCGCTCCCTTGTGCGGACGGGCAGCCGGGTTGGCCCCCTATTGTAGAGCAACTCGCCTATCCGCGGCCGGTCGGCTCCAGGGAGAGGGCCGGCGAATTGCCGCCGTCCTTGTTAGGGGTCCAGGCGTCCGCGTTGTCGAAGGAGTCGATCAGCGTGTCGGCGCGGGGCGCGGCCGACGACAGCAGCAGGCAGAGCGCGGCGAGCGCAAACGGCAGGATCTTGCTCATCGGTCAGGCCTCCGTGGGCGAGTGAGGAGGGGCCGGTCGGCAGCGACTAACTTTGGCCCAACGGACGACGGGCCGCTCCTCGTGGGATAGGTTCAACGGGCGCGACGCAAGTCCTGCCCCGGTTGCCGCGTCGTGGAGTGAGCTGGCAGACGGCTCGATTGTCACCTCGCTCTGCTCCCTGGCACCCCGACCGCGCGTGGGGTACACTACCTCGCGTCTTGCGGCTATTGCGGGGCGCGCAGTGGCTTCGTGACGTCGAGTCACAGTTCAGGAGGGTTTTCATGCTGGCGAGAACGTTGAATTACGCGGCCTACCTGCCTGAAGTATGCCTGGGGCAGCAGGCCAGCGGGATCTCGGGGGTGGTGCGCATGAACAGGGACTCTCTTCTCCGGCGGCGCTTCCTCGGAACGGCGAGCGTGCTCGCAGTTCTCGTTCTCACTCTTGGCGCCCGTTCCTTCGCCGAAGACGCTCCCCCGCCGCCAGACCCCCAGTCGAGGCGCTGACGGGCTGCGAAGCCTTCCTGCGGGAACACGGCGGCACGCAGGAGGCCAACCGGGTGCTGATGCTCGTCTCCAGCATTGCCGGGAAGGACCTCAAGGACGACGACCGCGTCCTGGAGTTCGCCCGGCGCGCGCAGCAGGAGTTCGCCGGCGTCCCCAGCTACTTCGCCTGGGGGCTCGGCTGCGAGGCGGGGCGATTGCTCCAGGCCAAGAAGCCGGAGGAGGCGGAGAAGCTCCTGCGGCAAGGGATGCAGAAGCTCGGTGCGCCGCTGCTCAACGACCAGTACGGGACCAAGTGCTGGATGACCCTCGCCCAGTCGCTCCAACAGCAGCAGAAGCTGGACGAAGCGCTCGAAGCGGCCCTGCGGGCAGGGCGCAGCTCAGCGGGTCTTCTCTCGCAAGCCCAGTTCGTCAGACTGCTCTACACGCTGTATTCGCGTCAAGGGAACTGGGACGGCGCCCTGAGCGCGGCCAAGCTCGGCTTCGTGATGTGCGACATGGAGCAGGCGGAGGTCGACGAAGCGGTCCAGCGGGTGGTCCGCGCCTTCGCCCGCAAGGGCGACCTCAACGGCGGCCCGCGGTTCCTGGCCGCCCAGAACGACCTCGAGGCGCTCAACCCGCTCAAAGACGTGCCACTTCCCGACTTCAGCGCCGAGCAGCTCCTGGCCAGCGCCCCCGAGAACAACCGGAAGCTGCGGCTGAACGCCCTGCTCTACGCCGGCAAGTTCGACGAAGCGCTGACAGTGGCCAAGGACATGGTGATCAAGTCTCCCACCACCGACATGATGCTCGAAGGCATCCGCAGCCTCGCCCGCTGCTTCAAAGCCAAAGACCTCAGCATCGTCCGCGCCAACCAGTTCCTGGAGTATCACAAGACCGGCAAAGGGGAAGACCCGCTGGCGACGTTCTGATTGCAGATTGGAGATTGCAGATTGCAGATTTGCCCCGGGGCAGCGGGCGGCCCGCCGAGCCGCGACGAACTGCTCGCGGCTCAGATGATCCCGCCATGAAGAGCCGTTCAGTCTGCAATCTCAAATCCGCAATCTGAAATCCTCCCTGAGGAGCCGTGCCGTGACCAGTCATCGATTCTCGGTTCTGCTCGTCGTCCTCGCCACCCCTGTCTGGGCCTGCTGCCCGAACGGCATGTGGGGCCCGCTCACCTCGCCCGTCGTGAGCTTCACCCGGCAGTACCCCTACGGCGGCATTCTGGGCAATCCCATCGAGTTCATGTTCAGCGGGCATGACCTCGACGTGTGCCTGGAGACGGGTTCTCAGGCTGATGATGGCCTTCGGCCGCTGCAGTGGTGGATCAACGATGCCAACGGGCAGGAAGTGGCGTGGGGAGAGCAGTTCACCTCTCTGTGGGTTCGCGACGCGCTGGGCGGGTGGGATATCGTCTTCAAGTTCTACTGGGACCCGGCGGCGGCGGGGGACTACACGGTCTACGTTTGGGCCGAGGATAATGCCTACCTGGCGGACGACGACCCCGACGCCTACGCCTCCAAGGCCGTGTACGTGCGACCGTTGATCGACCCCGACACCGACGACTACCTCTGCGGCAACTGCGACGACTGCCAGGCCACCATCAAGACCCAGTTCATGCCCGAGACCAACGATGCGACGTTCACCTTGCAGATCAAAGACGCCGCCGCCCAGGTCGTGCGCACCCTTGCCGACGAAGTTGCGCAGGACGGCATGCTGAACGGTCAGGGCTGGACCCACCGCACCGATACCTGGGACGGCAAGGACGACGCCGGCCAGTTCGTCCCGCCCGGAGTCTACACGGTCTCCGCCCGTTGGACCGTGCCGAGGATGGAGGCGGAGCCCTACACGTACACCGGCGAGGAGGCGATGACAGTCATCGGCGTCACTGTTGACGTGCCAGACTGCGCCTCCAGTCGAAACGGCACGCTGATCACGACCCATCTGGAGCCGGAGGGGCTGACGGGCGACTTCAAGCTGACGATCCAGGGCGCGGGGACCGTAGCCGAAGAGCCCCGTCCGTCAGGGGACTACGAAGACCTGTGGCAGGCGACCGTCTCCGCCGGTCAGTATGACGTGGTGGCGGAGTGGACCGTGGGCGGCGTCACGTGCCGGGACACCAAGCAGACGACGGTCCCGGAGCACTCGGGTTCGGAAGCCTACCTGAAGGTGTTCACCCAGTGGAACGCGAATGAGCACCTGCTGTCCAACGAGAAGTACAGTCCGTTGGGGGGCACCGTGTATCCCGTGCTGTACGTGCGCGTCGGGGCGCGAGAGCGAATCAAGGCGGGAACGGACACGGTGACTGTCCGGATCACGGACCTCTACGACGACTACTTCGACGGCACAGACGTGGACCACGACCTCCTCATCGACCTGACCACGCCGGCGGGGTGGGAGGTGCAGGATCCGGACAGCTCTTGGCGCGCGCCCGGTCTGTCACCTGCCGCCTACGAGAACACCGACTGCGGGTCATCGAAGCTGTTCCGCTACGTGCTGACGTGGAACACGGCGAAGGAGCCGTTGGGCAACAACGGCGACCACGAGTTGAGCGCCGCAGAGCCACTCCAGTTCCAGGAGTGGGCGCCCGGCGGCCAGTGGATCAACGACTACGAAGCCGGCCCCGAGCCGGTCACGACGACGCTGGAGAACCTGCACCTCACCAACGCCACGGCGATGCCCGGCAACATCGACTACTTCAAGTGGGATCCGGACTCCAGCGACAACTCGCTCCAACACCCCCACCTTCAGTTCACCATCGCAGACGCCGACCCGCACAAGTACTGCGTGATCGTCAAGTACCGCACCACCATCGGCGAAGGCACGTGGAACTGGGACTCCGGATGGTGGTCCAAGCGTCACGTGCTCGGGACCACCATGACGGCCGACATCGACCTCACCGCGCCGGACATGA
>PEVN01000158.1:0-7516 GCA_002779825.1 Armatimonadetes bacterium CG06_land_8_20_14_3_00_66_21
ACTTCCGGCACCGACTCGTGACCACCGCGACCTTCTCGCCAGGCGGCGAGATTCCCGACGGCGGCGGCACCGGCGGCGTGACGAAGACGGCGGAGACGCAGCCGGTGGTGGGGAACTTGGTTGTCACCGACGTGGAGACGAGTGCGGGGAACGCCGATTACCTCCTGTTCGATCCGGAGAGCGAAGACCCGAACCTGAAGAACCCGTGGCTATCTTTCACCATCACCGACGAGGGCGACCCGCATCAGTATGTGTGGGTAGTGTATCTGAAGCCCACGCGTGTGGTCGGTTGGCCGGAGGAAGGCACGTGCTACATGTGGGGTTGGGAAACGGGTCCGGGCCAAGTGACGGCTGTATGGAACGGGCCTCTGAACTTCAGCGAGGGCGTCCTTGAGCGCGGCCCGGTGACCTTCGACATCGGGGTGTGGGAAGTGCAGAATGCCAGCGCATGGGGATGGTGGGACGGATGGCTGGACGAAGCCTACTTCAGGTGGCCGTACAAGCTGACGATTCCGGTCACCTTCGAAGTCGAGGGCGAGCAGGTTCCGGGTCACGAACTTTCCGCCGAGATCGGCGATGGGACCGTAACCGTGATGGTCAACTACGCATTGACGGATACGGGGGCTGTCGATGCCACTGAGGTCAAGATGGACTTGCTGGACTGCACGTTGGTTCAAAAGGCTACAGCGGACGGGCCCACCGAGGTAGGCGTCTGGCACGCCGACGTCACCGTCGGGACCATGTCGGAGGAAGAGTGGGTGAGCGATTGGACCGCGGTCTTCAGGGGGGCGGACGGGCATGGCGCCGAAACGCGCGACCATGAAAACCGACGGATGTTGGCCGTCAATGTGAATCCGCCGCGCCGACCAGCGGCTAACTTCTGTTTTGGCGAGATCTGGAACGTTTGGAGCGCCAGCGGAAAGCCGGGACAGGAGTCGGCGAAACGCGAGCGGGACACCGTGTGGGACGTGAAGTGGCGCAGGCGCACCCTTCGGGACCGCTACGAAGCCCGGGTGAGCGGATATGGCGACTGGAAGTACAAGGCTGGGGGGAAAGATGTTCGCGTGGGCATGTGGAAACGCGACCCTGACGTGAAGACCGTATATCAGGCTCTCGCCAGCAACGTGCCGGTGTTCGCCTACTACGGGCACGGTTGGGCGAGGGCGTTGGGGAGGACCTTGTGGCTTCCTACGGACAGCGGCGTGTTCGTGTTTGGCAGCGCAACCGACTTGGACCCGGCGGCGCAGGCAGTTCTGGCTCAGAAGCCGGGGGAGAAGAAGCGGTTCACCGGCGACCTGCCTAACAACGCCTGTAGCAACATGCTGTGCGCCGTGATCGTTGCCTGCGGCAAGAGTGGTATCGAGACAGCAAGTGACGCTGGCGAAGAGGAAGCCACGTGGGCGACGGAGCACTTTACGCCAGAGCTGCAACGCCTCGGGGCGAGAACGATCGTCGCGTCGACTGCGTACGTGCGCGCCCTCGACATCCCGCTGTGGGCGAGGTACTTCTGGGAGTTTGGGTGCTGGGGCGTTGGCGATGTCCAAAAAGGCAACTACTCGGCCTCCAACACTGAAGGCTGGCACGTGCTGGATCTCCGCAACGCGTTCACGAGGACTGAGGACGCATGGCGAGATGACGACAAAGACACCGTGCCCCCTCTGCAGTGCACAGGCGGCAGCGGTGTCTACGCGCGCTACACGGTGCAGAACACCGATGGCAGCATTGCCCCGAACGGCCATGGCTGGATACCCGTCCTGAAGAGAACCGTCACGCAAGGGAAGTACTACTGAGATGACGCGCCTACATCAGCTACTCGCGGCAACGTTGGTGTCGCTGTGTTGGTGCGCGACGGCAGAGCGGGCACAGCGGGAGCCGAAGTCCAAGCTCGACTTCCGTTGGCTGACCGTGCCGGTCTCCGAAGCCCGACAAGTAGCTGAGTCCTTTACGCCATGGGTGCCGAAGAGCCTGAAGTTCCACGGAGTGAACCGCAAGTCGGCGCCGCTGAGCGAGTCGCCCTACTGCTGGCGGTATAGCTTCTCGGAGGAAGGAACCAGTCGGTTCTACCATGTGAACTGGGTCAGCGGAGAACTGGTTGAAGTGACAGACCTAACAACCGACTTTCGCGTGTATGAGGAGCGCATCCGTCCCGCAGAGAGCATCTCTCGCGAGCAGGCGATCGAGAAGGCATGGGCGTTCCTTCTGAGCGTGTTCCCCGATATGCCACGAGAGCACTGGCAGGTGGATTCCACGCTTCCGCAAGATGACAAAGAGTGGAGGCGAGAAGAGGAAGCTTGCGACCGCGCGAACGTGAGGTTCATCCAACGCCTCCGCAGCCGGAGGGACTACGAAGTCCGGTCCTACAACGGTGCATCGATCTCTCTCACCCGCAAATCCGGAGAGACCTACAGGTACTACTGCACCCAACTGGCTCCACCGGCCGCCGATCCCTACGTGGACCACGATGGTGGAAGGGCGACGGCCGAGCACTACACCAAGTCGTTGCTCGAGTGGCTGGTGAAGCCTAAGGGCGCCAGCCCGGTTGGAGTGGAGATGGAGGAGCCGTGGTTGACGGCGTACAGCGACGACCTGGCGCTGCGGCGGCTGTGCTGGATGACGAAGACGGTCACCCACATTGCTTGGCCCAACGAGGGCAAGTCGCGCCATCGGGACGACATGCTGATCGACGCCACTACGGGCGCTATGCTCTACAGGACCTGGCGGTCCGACCTGGCTGTGCGGGCGTTGCGGATGGGTTGGCAGGGGAACGTCATTTGCCGCTGGTACGGCGAGCTGATCGATCTGGCTTTGCCCTGCAAGGCGTTTGGCGAGGAACCGTACATGGCGGCCCAGTACTTGTCAAGCTTCGGCTACGCTATGCAAGAAACGCCCACTGAACTGCGGTTCACGGACAAGCTGACCGACAAGCGCGGCAAGCCGCCCCTTCAGCTCGCCCTGAACCGGGAGGCAAACGAAGTGAGGGTCACCGAAGGCCGCTTGCTGGAGCCGCCTCGGTTGGTGGACGGCGTGGCGTATCTTCACCTCAGAGACATGGGGAAGCTCACGGACATCATGTTCTTTTTTGGACGGGACACAGACCGGGCGGACAAGGTCACCTACCGGTTTGTTGACATCGTCTTGCCCGTGGACCGCAACGCCATCAACCGACAGTGGCTGGCGGAAGAGCGCAAGGCCGCAGCCGCTGTTCCGCGAGATCCCTGAGACGGAGCTGCGATCTGCCTTCGAGCATCGCGACACTCGAAGCCCTGGAGATCACCGACCTGCATGAGGTAGAATGGATCAACATCCACCCGGCCACCGGCGGCGGGACGGTGGCGGGCTGACGCAGGTGAGTGACACGATGGTGGACGGCCGCCGCGTGCTACTCTACGAGTGCACCTGGAACACCTTAGACACGCACAACTTCCCGCACCGACTGGTGGCCACGGCCACCTTCTCCCCCCGGCGGCGGCGAGATGCCCGGGGGCGGCGGCACGGGCGGCGTGACGAAGACGGCGGAGACGCAGCCGGTGGTGAAGAACCTTGTGATCACCAACGTCACTCCGCAGGACTACTTCCCTGTTGGCTCCGCCGATGACCAGACCGGCCAGCGGGATCCGGCGCCACCTGACATCGCCATCACGCTCGACGACAACGACCTTAACGAATCGATGGACCTGGAACTCACGATACGAGCAACTCCCGATCCCACGACAGTAGTTCGTACGCTCTCCCTGACCAACCGGGCGGGTGGCGCGCACTCCTTCCAGTGGGACGCCAAAGATGAGAGCGGAGCGGACGTGCCGAATGGGTTCTACACCTTCGATGTGACAGTGAACCAGCCAGCAGATGCCGACGAGTGCAGCTACCGGTCGCCGTCGATACGGGTCACACAGCACACCGTTGACTTCGAGTGCGAAGGTGATGCCATCCTTCTCGACGATAGCGACCGCGCCACCGCGGTCATCACGTACGCCCTCAGCGAACCGCCGCCGGCGAACAGTGTGGATGTGCGACTATGCGACACGGCGTTCCACGTTCAACAGACGGCCTCTGGACTCAGCGACCAAGTGCGCGACGAGACGAATCCTGTTCGACTCCAGACCTTGCTGCCGGACTTCACCCAAGCCGCCACTGACTACCGAGCCCTGATTACGGCTGCCGACGCGTGCGGTGCGTCGTACCGCGATCACGCGAACAAACGGATGCTCGCTCACAATCGCACCCGGCCGACCTGCAAGCACAAGGCGTGCTTCGAATACGTGCTGAACAGCCAGGAAACCTCGAACCTGTACTACATGGCACGTTACTACTATGGCCGTATGCACGACGGCACCCCGCTTGAGGACTCGCACTGGTGGAACTTCCTGGACCGGCACTGGAGCGCGACCTCCGGTTCGAGCGATCTCCGGAACAAACCGTCGGAGGAGTGGAACAACGGTGGCTCCGATCCGTACGTTGGAGGGCCATGTCCCCGTAACCTTACGCACGTACCAGGGGAGCGTCCCTCGAAAATCGCCCCTCGCATAATCCCGGCCTACGATGGCGCCGACAAGAACATGTTCGTATGGGAGAATCCCGCGGAGGAGGGGGATCTTGACAAGACCTTCAAAGCCTTCAAGTACCCATTGCTGACGACCGGAGGCAGTCAGGTGCACACGGAGAACGGGGACTCAGATGGCGACCCAGACACGCCCCCCTATCGGCAGCGGGGGGTGGGCGGTAAGTTGCTGATCCACCCGGATGGGGGCCAGCTCGGCACCGTGGGATGCATCGGTATCCAGGGCTACGCCGCCTCTGTGGACGTGGAGAAGGAGTTGCAGATTCTGTTCAAGATTGGACTGCCGAGGGAGAGCAACATCCCGCTGTTTGTGGTGGCTCCTGCCTATGTCAACCACCAATCGCCCGGGGTCTTGGACGATTGGGTGTGGTACTGGACCCGGTTCGATGCGAGGTTTTGAGGTACGTTGGATGGCCAAAGGAACGTGTGCCGTCGCCTTGCGTGTTGGGGTGTCCTTAGTCGCCGTGGTCGGTGTTTGGGCTTCTCGGGCGCATTGGCCCCACTGCGGTGCTCAAGAGGAGCCGACGGTGCCCCCCGTCCCGGATCTCCCTATACTGGCGGCGTGTCACCGGGACCTGACGCCCTTGATCGATAGTGCAATGCAGCCCGACCTCACGATGAGAGCCAAGGACGTGGGGGAACCGGTCGCCGTGGCGTGGATGGACCCGCGGCACTTCCTGGTCAGGGCTGCATTCCCAGACCTAGGCTCGGCGCCAAACCTGAGGGCATACCTGTGGCCCATTGCGGGTAAGCCCGAGGAACTCAAGACTGTTCGTGAAGCCAAGCTCCGGTGGGGCGACAACGTGGCTTTTGGGAGTCGCGGTCAGAGCCAACAGGGGAGCACCGTCGATAGGATCGTGATAGGCTATGACATTGTGGGCGCAACCTGGGCGGATGGCTCCACGCGCGAGAAGAGCGAGACAGCGTATGCGCTTCCAGTCTCTCTCCGCCTACCGCTGGTACCAGACTGGGGCAAAGCGGCGCCCGCCTCACGTCGCCGCGTCCAGATTCTGGACCAGCATGGGGCGACCGTGGTAGATGCAGAGGCGCCCAAGGAACTGCCGATCTGCGGTTGGACGCAGGGCTGCGCGACAGAGGACCGGGACCAGTATCTGTTTGCGGCGTTGACGGTCCGGACTGCCGAGGAATGCGGCAGGTGGGACCGGGTGCCGTATGAGGTGACTGTGCTGGCGGTCCCCAAGAGTGGGAGCGCTGCCCGCATCGTCGGGGTAGCCCGGCATGGCGCCCCACTGGTTGATCTCGGTCAGTTAGAGCTCATCGATCGGTTCTGCGCGTTTCGACACGCGGTGCTGGCAGACAGCGCCACCTGCTACCTCACCCGAGAGGAAGAGTATGCCACCAAAGAGGAACGCGTGTCCCTTGCCTCGCTTTGGCGGTGGGACTTGAACGGGAAACGGCAGTTGGTCGACGTGCTCGGCTGGTATCGGGGACCGGAGAGCCATCAGTATCTGCTGACTCTCGACCGCGTGAAGGGACTTCAGGAGAGCTTCCGCCGCTTCGATACGTGGGGCCCGGCCCGAGAGTTGATACCCGGCATCTCCCCGGATGGAGACAGAATCGCCTACGCCAAGGACAAGGCTATCTGCGTGGTGGAGGTTGGGGAGGCGCGATGATGCCTGAGGCGGCCCGAGACCGATGGCCCGTGCATCCTCACTGCTCGTCGCTCCGCGCGGCCGCCATGGTCGCTGCCGTTGCGTTGCTTGCGGTGCCCGTCATGGCCGCTGCCAAGGAGGACCCGAGGTCACGAGCGGCCGACCTGTTGCCGACGAAGCCCGTGCTCGGTCCCCTGGACCTCAGCGAGATCCCACCGGTTTTGCACCTGGATTGGCTGAGGACGGACCAGTACCTGCTGACCTGTCGCGGGGATCCGAAGGAATACGGTGGGAACGCCAGGCTGCTTTTCTACTGCGTTGACGTTCGCGCAAAGACACTGTCCTTGATCGGGAGACAGAGACCCTATCACGTATGGACGCCTCCGCAGCCCTGGCGGTTGGTGGACGCAGGCGAAGCCCTGTTCGTTTTCCCCGCGTTGCCACCTGAGCAATTCGGCCCTTTGGCGCCCGTGTACCGCGGGAATCCCGGGGGATGGGTCGTCCAGCCGTATCGGTCTGTCAACCCGGGTCTGCTGGCCAGAGCCCTGTTCGCGCAGGTTGTGTGGCAGGAAAAGGGCGTCGTCCTCCGCATCCTTGACGGCACCGACGCCGCGGTGACGGAGACCCCAGTTGTGGGACTCCCATCGCAGGCATGTGAACTGCGGGATTGCGCGTTGGCTCGCGCCGGGGATCGAGTCTGCGGGCTTCTTGGGGCACCTGGCGTAAGCGGCGGCTACCGCGACCTTTGGCACTACGAGGTCGCTACCGCCGGAGCTGAGCAGGGGCAGGTAGCAGCTCGCCTCGTCGGCAGGGCCGGTTCACCCGTGGGAGAGAGCGACCTCCAATCGCCGACTGCCTCTCCAACGGAGTGGTTCAGCCCCGGCGTTGCGCACGCACCGCGTGGACTGGTTCTGGCGTGGAACCGAAGCCAGGCCGCGCTTGGCACGGAACCGGCCGTGGAGACATTCGAGTGCCTCGCCTCTCTACCAGCAAACGAGTGCACGTTGAGTTCGTATGCCGTGCGTGCGTTGGGACCCGTTGCCCCGATGCAACTTGCCACAGGTGCATCGAGTTTTCGCGTCATGATGTCGAACACGGGCCGCACAATGACCTCAGACCATCCCCTTCGCACGCCGGTGCTGGCGTGTTCACCGGATGCCAGTCAGGTCGCCTATTCCATCGGGTGGAACCTGTATGTCATCACCCCCGACTGGCCGGAGTCGGATGGAACGCGGAGGGGGCCACATCTTCCGGGGAAGGGAGAAGGCCCGTGACTGTGCACCGGCGACCTTCTCGGCCATGCTGTGCGGCGACCAGTCTGCTCACCCGCCGGGCCGAACGGCGG
>PEVN01000158.1:7528-11992 GCA_002779825.1 Armatimonadetes bacterium CG06_land_8_20_14_3_00_66_21
CCGCCAAAGCACTCGCCCACCGCCGCTCGAATGCACACACCCCCTGTGGTAGACTGTCAACCGTTCGTCCTGTCGTCGTCGCCCAGTCGGTCACCCCGTGGCGGTAGGTCCGCGGATGAGAGCGCGTCAGCGACAACTTGCGTTTGTCCTTCCTCGCAGTTCCCTCCCCCGCGCCCGGTCGCTTGCCTTGCCGCCTTCCATCTGCCCACGGGTGGGTACCGCTGCGTCCCGGCACGAGTCGGCGTGTTCCCCCAACGCGTCGGGGGAGTCCGCCGGAGCGCCCCCGGACGGCGGCGGGCTGACGCCGGTGAGCGACACCATCGTGGACGGTCGCCGCGTGCTGGTCTACGAGTGCACCTGGAACACGCTGGACACGCACAACTTGCCGCACCGGCTGGTGGCCACGGCCACGTTCTCCCCAGGCGGCGGCGAGATGCCCGGCGGCGGCACGGGCGGCGTGACGAAGACGGATGAGAAGACGCCGGAGGTCAGGAATCTGGTGATCACCGACGTAAGCGCTCCTCTGGGGCATGAGCTTGTGGGCTACGATCCGAACTCGACCCAAGGGGCATCGATCACGTTCACGTTCGCCGATTGCGAGGACCCAGACACCCACTACGAATACACCGCATCTTTTGCCGACACGCTGTCGTCAGAGCTGGGCACGGTTGAAGGCACTGTTCCCACACCGGGCACTGTCCCCGTTACGTGGGACGGTTCCTTGCCTGGTGGGTTCAAGGCCAAGTGGGGGATATACCAGGTGCGCGTCACCGTGAGGGAGGTGCCCAATGCTGGCGTGGAGGCAGTCGACGAGGCATTCTCGTTCTCTGCTCTACTCAGGTTCGAGGGCTACGACGTCCGGTATGTCCCTGACGCACAGCAACTCCAGGCGAAGTACCGGGTTGCTGCTTCGGAGACCGGCTGCGCTGACGCCTCGGAGGTGAGTCTGGTATCAGTGGATTCCGCCTTCCTCAAGGTGGCCGACTCTGCGGCACCCACCACGCTCAACACGTGGCACACTGTTGAGGCAACCGATCCCGGTGAAGGCGGCAGGTTCGTGCTGGTCGGAGTTGACAATGAACGGGGCCGACGCAGAGACCACAAAGGCAAGCCGTTCGCGTGCGTGAATCACGCAAAGCAGAACAAGCGGCTGCTGACCCTGGATGCCACTGGGTCTCTGGATGCCTCACTGTTGCCGCCCGAGACCAAGGACATGAAGTGGAACAGCCGAGGCATTGTTTGGGGGTGGACGGGGCCGACTGGGATGTATGCGGGACTGACCGCACTCACCATCTGGACAGATCTCATCTGCGTCAATAACGACGTGCACCACCAGGCGATGCCCAACGTTGCGTACATCTCGGCCCATGGCAACGACTCAGAGTTCGGCCCCTTGTCGGCTCAGAGCCCGCGAGTATGGATGTACGGAGGGGCGCCAGATCCGGATATGCTGGACCTCGAGCCCATCCACAACATCGATCGCGTGAACCTCATCATCATGGCTGGGTGCGGGACCGTGGTGAACGCACCCATCAACTACGACGACATCGGGTTGATCCCCGCAAGCCGAAAAGGCGCCGCATGCGCCTGGGCATTTCAGAAGCACCTCAAGCCGTATGCGGGAGCCACAACCGCACAGCCGACTGAGGGTCCGTTCATGCGGCAGCTTCTGAAGGAGCTCTCCGCCAACCGCCTGGATCCGACGACAGACGTGTGGTCTGCACCCACGGTGTCCGAAGCCTATCAGGAGACGAAACAGTGGTGGATCTCGCTGGTTGATGGGGGCATCGGTCAGTACAGCAACCCGACAGGAGCCAGCACGCCCTACTACGGGTACGATTCCGGGTTCGCCTTCAATGGCAGCACAACCAAACTGGATAGGTGAGCGAATGACCCCAACGAGGCCAGCCCTGTTCGGCGGGAGTGTCGTGCTGTTGCTGTGTACCTGTGGGCAACAGGCATTGTCCGTTGACTACGCCAAGTTGCTGTCAGATCCGGTTTTCGTGTTCGGGGACAGCACCACGGCGGCACGAGACAAGGGCCCCGGGGCGAGGGCCTATGGGATCTTCGGCAAAGAGGCGACTGGGGTAGCATCGGTCTACGCTGGCGGACTTGTTGTCGATGCCACTAAGTTGTCACCAAGTCGCGAGATTCAGAGCTGGGAGACCATTGCACCTCACATCCTGGACTTCGTTCGGCGAACGTGGCCAACATTGGAACTGCGTCAGGTCTCAGAACAGCCGGATGCGCAAGGCATGTACAGCGCCTCCTTCGGTGAGCGTAAGTCCGGCCTGAACATCCGTACGCTCAGCCTCTCAGTCGCTTGCTGGAACGGGCGGATCTGCCATCTCCAATACCGCGAGGAGATCGATTGGCTCGGGAAGGCACTACCACCCATGCCGGCGACAGACGCCGTCAGAGCAGCGTGTCTGGACGCTCTCATGGACAGGCATCCTGAACTGAAAGGGCTGGCTCTGGTGTGGGTAGACCTGCGCCGATTCTGGGCGCGGCCTACTCAGACACTGTACTGGATCGGCACGCTACGCTGCGAACGCGACACCGATGCTCTGGCAATAGGGGTAACCCTCACTGACGATCTAAGACCCATCGAGGGCCCGGATTGCGTCGAGCTGGACGAGATCCCGAAGCCGCGCCTGGCGGGCGCTGAGTCCATCAGCAGTCCCTTCATAGGTCAAGGTGGCGCCTTGGGATGGGTGACCACGGCCGCCGTGAGGGGATTCCCGGCATGGTCTATTGGGCACGAGAGCATCCTCGTGCCCCGCGGCGATCGCCTGGTGGCATTGCGGCCAGTACCTTACGGTCTATACTCACCTGCGACCTACCAGAAGGTAACTTGGCTTCCGGCCGACCGACTGCTTGTCACCGCGTTTCCGGCGGGAGCGGTGGGGCGCGCGGTCTACCTCGTGGACATGGCCAGAATGACCGCCGCGCCACTCGCTCGCAACCTGCCCGAACACTACCACTTCACGTCGACTCACGCGGTACACCCGGGTGACGACTTCGCTCTCGCAGTGGCGGAGAACCGGCAGACAGGGAAGCGGAACCTGTGCTTCATCAGTCTGGTGCCCCCAGACCGGTGCGAACTGCTGGATACCGTCCCTGGATCGAGCCTGTCCTTCCCCGCAGTCGGCCCCTCAGGTCTGATCTGCTACGCTACCTGTGAGGCGGACCAGTGGCAGCTACGGACAGCACACCTGGCAAAGGGGGAGGACGGGAGGCCCCGGCTTGACCAGGGGGATGTGAGCGTCCAGCTTCCAGGGCCCCCTCGGCAGATGGAGTGGAGCCACGATTCGGTCCTGATCCTGACAACCGCCGGGCGGCTGCTCCGCATCGCCCCAAGGAAGGGGGCCGTCCCGTCCGCATGGGAGGTGCGCCATGACGGGACCAGAGCCCCCCTCCAGATACGCTCGGTTGCGGGCTCGCCCGTGATTGAGGTTGTCGGTGCGTGTGCCTTCACGGCTGAAGCTGGCTTGGGATTGCGTGTGTACTCGATTGGGCGGTCTGGCATCGCCAGAGCTGTACCCGACCCAGAGACACCTGTCGAGTATCTTGGCGACGTGCGACAGATGACCGCGCCAACGGACTGACTGGTGTGCCGCTTCCCGCTTCCGGCCAGGCGTCGCATTTGCGCCCTTGGCTAAGTCGGTTTGGTGAGGAAGGAAGCGCAGGTGAGAACGCGAACAGATCGCACGAGACGCACCGAATGCGACGCTCATGAGTGCGCACGACGGCAACAACAGCGCAATGATGGGCTTCACCTCGGCCTCGAAGAGAGGGCGTATAGGGTTGCTTGCCATCCCACAGCACGCGCTGCAGTGGGGAAGCCGGCGGTAGGGGAAAGCTCCGCTGCTGCGCAACGGCGGCCTGCTAAACACTATGCGGTGACAGTCGGCTGGGTACCCGGTGGAATGGGAACTCCGGTTCGTGTCACGCACGTGTTTCTCTGCGGGAGACAGGCGCACTCCAGCAGAGCATTCGCCCAAGCATCCGCTCACTGCCGCTTGACCTCACACGTCCCCTGCTGTACATTGCCTATTCGTGCTGCTGCCGTTGTCGATTCGGCCGCCCCGCGGCGGGAGGTCCCCGGATGAGTGTGCGTCAGCGACAACTTGCGTTTGTCCTTCCTCGCAGTTCCCTCCCCCGCGCCCGGTCGCTTGCCTTGCCGCCTCCCATGTGCCTACGAGTGGGCACCGCTGCGTCCCGGCACGAGTCGGCGTGTTCCCCCAACGCGTCGGGGGAGTCCGCCGGAGCGCCACCGTGGTGGACGGCCGCCGTGTGCTGACCTACGAGTGCACGTGGAACACCTTGCCCACGCACAACTTCCCGCACCACTTGGTGGCGACGGCGACGTTCTCCCCCGGCGGCGGCGAGATGCCCGGCGGCGGCGGCACGGGCGGCGTGACGAAGACGGCGGAGACGCAGCCGGTGGTGGGGAATCTGGTC
>PEVN01000376.1 GCA_002779825.1 Armatimonadetes bacterium CG06_land_8_20_14_3_00_66_21
CCAACGTTGGTGGGAAGGACCGCGGCCGGACACGAAGCCGGCGAAGGTGCCGTGGATCATCCAGGACGCGATCCCCGGGTACCACGGCGTAGCGTGGTACTGGCGCGAGGTCATGCTGCCACCGAACCCGCACCGCGACGGGCGCTATCTGCTTCGGTTCTGGGCGGTGGACTACAAGGCCGACGTGTGGGTCAACGATGTGCACGTCGGTGAGCATGAGGGGGGCGAGACGCCGTTTGTGCTCGACGCGACGGAGGCGTTGAGACAGGTTGGCAACCTGTCCCACGGGCGGGTGGCGGTGCGCGTGCTCAACCCGACAAACGAGCCGATCGACGGCATTGTGCTGAACGAGACCGCTCACCGGAACAAGGTCGTGCCCTACGGGTCGGGCAGTGCGTGGGATCAGGGAGGCATCATCGACTCGGTCGAGTTGCGGGTGGCCCCGCCGGTGCGGGTCGAAGACCTGTTCGTGCGCCCGGACTGGAAGACGGGCGCAGTTCGGGCGCAGGTGAACGTGCGCAACGCTCTGCCGCAAGCCGCCCAGGCGCACTTGGAGTTGTCGGTGGCGCCTGCCGCCAGTGGCGAGACGGTGACGGTCGCCACTATCGAGCGTGAGGTGCAGCCGGGCGACACGCTGGTTGAGGCTGAGCTGAAGGTGGACAAGCCGCACCTGTGGAGCCTCAGCGACCCGTTCCTGTACCGAGTGACTGCGCGGGTCAGCTCAGACGGATCAGTCGGAGCGGACGGATCGGTCTCAGCGGACGAACACTCAGTCCGCTGCGGCTTCCGCGACTTCCGGTTCGAGGACGGCTGGTTCCGGCTGAACGGGAAGCGCCTCTGCCTGCGCTGCTCGCACACCGGGAACTGCTGCCCCGTCGGGCTGCTGATGGCGTACGAGGAAGCCTACGCAAGCTGGTGCCTGGCCGATTCGCCGAAGATGGGCGAGCGGTTCGACGAGTCGCTGCTGGGCATGGTTCGCCGCGACCGCAACCACCCCAGTGTGACGATCTGGGGGTTGCTGAACGAGACGCCCGATGGCGCGGTGTTCCGCCACGCGGTCGACTTCCTGCCCAACCTCCGCGCGCTGGATGACTCCCGCCTGGTCATGCTCAACAGCGGCCGGTGGAACGCGGCGCGGCGGCCACCGGCGGAGAGGCGGAGCTCTTCGTCGCCGACCCGGCCGACCTGCCGCGGGTCGACGGCGACATCACATTGTGGGGCGACGACCCGGTAGTGGCGAAGTGGCTCGCCGACCACGGCGTCCGCACGCGCCCATTCGCGCCGGGCGAGCCAACGACTCGCGAGGTCCTGCTCGCCGTCGCTGAGCCGCCGGGACCCGACGAAGGCGCGACTTGGCGCGCCGAGTCGCCCGTGGCTGTACAGCCATCTTCCTCTCGCCGGACATTTTGGCGAAGGGCGACCAGCCGACGGGCTGGCTGCCGCTGGCAAACAAGGGCGCCCTCGCCACCATGCGCAACTGGGTCTACCTGAAAGACGAATGGACCAAGCGCCACCCGGTCTTCGACGGTCTCCCGGCCGGTGGGCTGA
The DNA here is from genome assembly GCA_002779825.1 of Armatimonadetes bacterium CG06_land_8_20_14_3_00_66_21. Classification (GTDB taxonomy): domain Bacteria; phylum Armatimonadota; class Abditibacteriia; order CG2-30-66-41; family CG2-30-66-41; genus CG2-30-66-41. The sequence continues at coordinate 1,549 of PEVN01000376.1, forward strand.
TGGACTACACGTTCTACCGGGAGATCATCCCGGATTTGGCGTTCGTCGGTCAGGACCCGCCTGCCGAAGTGGTTGCCGGCGCGATCAACACTTCGCAGGACTGTGCCTCCGGGCTGCTCATGTCGGCCTACCAACTGGGCGCCGGTCGGTTCCTCCTGAACACGCTGAACGTCCGCCAGAACCTCGGCGCGCACCCGGCCGCCGACCGGCTGCTGTTGAACATGCTCCGATGCGCGTCGCGTGACGTAGGCTCGCCGCTGGCAGAGCTGCCGGCAGACTTCCCCGCGCAACTGAAGACCCTCGGGTATGAATGAAATGGTGATTGCACTCATGCTGGCTGCGTTGTCGTTCCCAGTTGTCGCCACCGCCCAAGGCGACGACACCTCGTCGGACAACCGAGACGGGCTGGTGCTCGAGCTCAAGTTCGAGGGCGACCTCGCCGATACGTCGGCAAAGGACCGTCTCACCGAGCGTCGAGGCGACTTGATCTACGGGACCGGCAGAACCGGCAAGTGCTTGCAGCTCGACGGAGCGGGCAGCTACGTCGTATCCGGCACGAACCTGCTCGACCTGACCGACACGTTCACCGTCGAGTGTTGGGTCAAGCCCGCAGCGAAGCAGAGCGCCTATGCCGACATCCTCGGGAACCACGATGGCGGGCCGTTCTCCGGGTTGGTGCTTCAGCAGGAGGGCGAGCAATCCAACTGCTACTACCTCGCCTACGGCACCGGGAAGGCGTGGGTCTACACCAAGACGATCCCGCTGGCGCCGGCCGAATGGCAACACGTGGCGGTGGTGAAGACGCCCGAGCGGCTGCGGTTCTACCTGAACGGAATGCTGGTGGACAGCAAGGCCGCCGCGGAGCCGATGGTCACGAGCACCACCCCGCTCATGGTCGGCAACGGCATCGGCAGCGCCACGCGTTGCTTCAAAGGGGCGATCGACGAGCTGCGCGTGTGGTCGCGACGAGTCACCTTCCAGTCGCTGCTGACGCTGGCGCAGCAGGCAGCGCTGTTCGCGAAGACGGCCCGACTCGAGACCACCGGGTGCCTATTCCGGCCGGGAGACCAGCACGAGATCGCGCTGGCACTGGATCCGGAGATCGTGCCGGCAGGCGTAGACACGGTGACGGTCACCTGCGAGTGTCAGCGCGCCGGGGGGAAGGCGACGGCGTTCCCGAAGGAGACCACGCTTACGAGGGCGGCCGAGTTCAGAGGGAGCGTGGCTGTGCCGGCGGAGCCGGGGTACTTCCGGGTGTCGTATTCGCTGTCGGCAGCGGGAGCTGCTACCGAGGCGAACACGGCAACAGGGACGTTCACGTTTGCAGCGTTGAGAGGGTTCGGGAAGCAGGGAGACCTGACGGTCGCCGAAGGGGCGGGGTCGGGAGACCCTCGCCCAGCGGGGCCACTGCGGCCGACTTCGGTGGTCTCTCTTGACGGCGACTGGCTCCTGGCTACCGACCCCGGGAATGTCGGTCGGGAGGAGAAGTGGTTCGCCGCACCGGTGCCGGGCGCCGTGTCGACGCGGGTGCCGTGGATCATCCAGGATGCGTTTCCCGGCTATCACGGCGTGGCGTGGTACTGGCGCGAGGTCATGCTGCCACCGAACCCGCACCGTGACGGTCGATACCTGTTGCGCTTCTGGGCGGCTGACTACTTGGCGGACGTGTGGGTCAACGGAGTGCATGTCGGGCAGCACGAAGGTGGCGAGACGCCGTTTGCACTGGACGCGACGGACGCAGTCCGACAGGTTGGAAACCTGTCCCACGTACGGCTGGCCGTGCGGGTGCTGAACCCCACCAATGAGCCCATCGACGGCATCCGACTCAACGAGACGCCCCGCCGCGCGAAGGTCGAGCACTATTCCGCCGGCGCCTCCTACGACCACGGCGGCATCGTGGGCTCGGTAGAGCTGGTGGTGGCGCCGCCGGTGTGGGTGGAAGACCTGTACGTCTGGCCCGATCCGGCAACCGGGATTGCGCACGCCCAGGTCACCGTGCGCAACACCTTGGACCACCCGGTCGAGGGATGGCTTGAGCTGTCGCTGGCGCGTGCTGCGAGCGGGGAGACGTTGGCGGTGGTCGGCGGCAGACGGACGCTGCCGCCGGGCGATACGGTAGTCGAAGGCGCGCTGAAGGTGGACACGCCCAAGCTCTGGAGCCTGAACGACCCGTTCCTTTACCGGGTGACAGCGCGGGTCAGCTCGGACCGATCCGACGGATCAGACGGATCGGTCTCCGTTGACGAGCGCTCCGTGCGCTGCGGCTTCCGCGACTTCCGCTTCGAGAACGGCTACTTCCGGTTGAACGGCCGGCGCCTCTTCATTCGCAGCTCGCACACCGTCAACGCCGCCCCGGTCGGTCAGCAGGTCCCAGCCGACCCCGGCCTGTTCCGGCGCGACCTGCTGTATGTGAAGGCGATGGGCTTCAACGCGATCCGGTTCATCTGGGGAGGCGCGACGCCTGAACAACTTGACCTGTGCGACGAGATCGGGCTGCTGGTCTACAACGAGTCCTACGCGTCGCAGTCGATGGACGACACGCCCCAACTGGCCGAGCGGTTCGACCGTTCCGTGACGGAGCTGATCACGCGCGACCGCAGCCACCCGAGTGTCGTCCTGTGGGGGCTGCTCAATGAAGCCAGCGACAACGCGTCGTTCCGCCATGCGGTGGACATGCTGCCGCTCGTGCGGTACTTCGACGATACCCGGGTTGTGATGCTCAACAGCGGCCGGTACGAGCATCGCCTGGAGATCGGTTCGCTCAGCAACCCGGGCGCTTCCGGCTGGGAGCGCGTCCTCAGCGACCAGCACAACTACCCGCGCGTCCCGCACCCGGCCGACACCATCCGGATGCTCCGCACGCTGGACGGAGAACCAGGTCCAAACGAAGCTGCCTTGCCGGTCTTCCTCACCGAGTACGGCATCGGCAGCGCTGTGGACCTGTGGCGGACCACCCGACACTTCGAGCGCCTGGGCAAGGAAGACGCCGAAGACGCACAGTTCTACCGCGACAAACTGAACCGCTTCCTGGCCGACTGGGACCGCTGGAAGCTTGCCGAGTGCTTCGGTCGCCCAGAGGACTTCTTCGCTGCGAGCCTGCGCAAGATGGCCGGGCAGCGCACGCTGGGGCTCAACGCCCTGCGCGCCAACCCGAACCTCGTTGGCTACAGCCTCACCGGAACGATGGACCATGTGAACTGCGGCGAAGGGCTGTTCACGCTGTTCCGGGAGCTCAAGCCCGGGACCGTGGACGCCCTGTTTGAGGGGCTGGCGCCGCTTCGTCTCTGCCTGTTCGCAGAGCCGGTCAACGCCTACCGGGGCGCCACTATTCACCTGGAAGCGTCGCTTGCCAATGAGGACGCCTTGCCGCCGGGCGAGTATCCGATACGTCTGCAGGTCCTCGATCCGGCGAACCGCGAGGTTCTACAGCGCACGACCTCCGTCACGATCCCCGCCGCGGCGGGTCCCGCCGAACGGCCCTTCGCTCTGCCGCTGTTTTCCGAGCAGGCGCCAATCGACGGTCCTGCCGGGAAGTACCGGTTCGTGGCCACGATGGAGCGCGGCGGCGCACCAACCGGCGGAACCACCGAGTTCCATCTGGCCGACCCGGCTGAGATGCCGCCGGTCGAGACCGAAGTCACGCTCTGGGGCGACGACCCGGACTTGTCGCAGTGGCTGACAGCGCACGGCATCCGCGTCCGCCCGTTCGCGCCGGGCGAGCCGACTCGTCGCGAAGTCATCCTGGTCTCCGGTCGGCCGGCCGCTCCGGGCAACGCCGCCGCCTGGCGTGAGCTGGTCACCCGCGTGGCCCGCGGGGCGACGGTCGTGTTCCTTTCACCCGACGTGTTCGCGAAAGAGAACCAGCCGGTTGGCTGGCTACCGCTCACGAACAAAGGCACGCTCACGGCCATCCACGGCTGGCTCTACCTGAAGGACGAGTGGGCGAAGCAGCACCCGATCTTCGACGGTCTGGCCGCCGGCGGACTGATGGACTACACCTTCTACCGCGAGCTCATCCCCGACGCGGTGTGGTCCGGTCTGGACCCGCCGGCCGAAGCCGTGGCGGGGGCCGTCAAGGCTTCGCAAGACTACGCGTCCGGTCTGCTGGTGTCGGTCAACGACCTCGGTGCCGGGCGATTCCTGCTGAACACACTGAACATCCGGCAGAACCTCAGCACCCATCCTGCCGGGGAACGACTGCTGCGGAACATGCTCCGGTATGCAGCGCGCGACGTGGAGCAGCCGCTCGCAGAGCTTCCGCCGGACTGGGACCAGCAACTCAAGGCAATGGGGTACTGACACTGATGATCTGGATCGGAGCACTCCTGATGACCGCAATGCCGCACTGTCTCGGCGCGGTGCAAGTCACGCCGGATGAACTGGCCGAAGCTCGCCGGTGGGTAGCCGCCAAGTTCGAGGGGACCGAGGACCGCGGCGAGGGGCGCCCGGGGCTCTCCGTTCTTGCGAACCACGCGCACGTGCAGAAGAACAGGCGCGGCGAACGGCCTCTCGCCGTCGGTGGCACCCAGTACGAACGCGGACTCTACTGTCACGCCGCGAGCAAGATCGTCGTGCGCCTGCCCGGCCCGGGCAAGACGTTCACAGCCCTCGCCGGCGTTGACAGCAACCTGCAAACGCGCCCCGGCCGCGGCAGCGTGGTGTTCTCCGTCCAGGTAGCCGGCAGGGAGACCTTCCGCTCGGAGGTGGTTCGCGAAGGGATGCCGGCAGTGCAGGTCAGCACAGACTTGGCGGGCGCGACGGAGTTTGTGCTCCGGGTCGACGACGGTGGCGACGGAATCTCCTGCGATCAGGCCGACTGGGCGGAACCGCAGGTGGTGCTGGCGGATGGCAGCGCGGTGCGATTAGAGGAACTGCCGCTCCTGGGTCTCCAGCGGGGCCCGGTGTCGCCGGAGCCGCCTTTCTCGTTCGCGTACGCCGGGCGTCCGTCCGGCGAGTTGCTGACGACCCGGAAGCTCGAGCGCACCTCGCGCATGCTCGACGACTCCCGCACCGAGCACACGCTCACGTACACAGATCCCGAGACCGGTCTACAGGCTCGCTGCGTCGGGGTCGAGTACCGGGATTTCGCAGCAGTCGAGTGGGTGCTGCACCTGAAGAACACCGGTGCCGTTGACACGCCGCTGCTGGCCGACATCCAGGCCCTCGACACCGCGTTCCGTCGCGACCCAGACTGCGAGTTCGTCCTGCACCACCACACCGGTGACAACTGCTCGCCCGACAGCTACGCGCCGCACGAACTGCGACTGGAGGCGAGGTCGGAGCACAGCTTCGCCTCGGCCGGCGGCCGGCCGACCACTGGCGCGTTCCCCTACTACAACCTCGAATGGCCGGGCGAAGGCGTCATCGCGGTGGTGGGCTGGCCGGGGCAGTGGGCCGCTCACTTCACGCGCGACGACGACGACGGCGTGCGCGTCCGCGCCGGGCAGGAGTTGACGCACTTCAGGCTGCATCCGGGCGAGGCGGTTCGGTCACCACTGATCGTCCTGCAGTTCTACCAGGGCGACCGCGTCCGCGCCCAGAACCTCTGGCGACGCTGGATGCTGGCGCATAACGTGCCGCACCGCGGCGGGAGGGTGCCCGCTCCCATGCTCTCCTCATGCAGCGGCGGGTTCATGCCGGGGCTGAAGTGCAACGAAGCAGACGAGTTCCGGTTCATAGACACGTACACCCGTGAAGGCGTCAAGCTCGACTACTGGTGGATGGATGCCGGCTGGTACCCGTGCGGCGACGGCTGGCCCAACGTCGGCACGTGGGAGCCGGATCGCGAACGCTTCCCCAACGGCATCAGAGCTGTCAGCGACCATGCCCACACGAAGGGCATGAAACTCATCCTCTGGTTTGAGCCGGAGCGCGTCACGCCCGGAACGTGGCTCTACGAGCAACGCCCCGAGTGGCTGCTGGGCGCAGATGGCGGCACCAAGCTGCTCAACCTGGGCGACGCCGACGCGCGGCAGTGGCTGACAGACCACGTCGATTCGCTGCTGACCAGTCAGGGCATCGACCTCTACCGCCAGGACTTCAACATGGACCCGTTGGCCTACTGGCGCGCCAACGACGCCGAGGACCGACAAGGCATGACCGAGATCCGCCACGTCGAAGGCTACCTCGCCTACTGGGACGAGCTTCGCCGCCGCCACCCGGACATGCTCATCGACAGTTGCGCCTCCGGCGGCCGCCGCAACGACCTGGAGACCCTTCGCCGCGCGGTCCCGTTGCTGCGAAGCGACTACCAGTCGTTCCAGGGCGACCCAGCGTATGCCCCCGGCAACCAGTGCCACACGTACGGGCTGGCCTCGTGGATCCCGTACTTCGGTCAGGGCGCCTACTACAACGACGACCAGCTCTTCTACACCGTCCGCAGCCACTTTTGCCCGGCATTCGGGCTGTGCTGGGATGTGCGCCGGGAAGGCGTAGACTGGGGCAAGTTCCGTCGGTTGACAAGAGACTGGCGCGCCCTCGCCGACTACCTCCTGGGCGACTTCTATCCGCTCACGTCCTACCACTTGGACGACGACGTCTGGATGGCCTGGCAGTTCGACCGACCCGATCTCGGAGGTGGCGTAGTCCAGGCGTTCCGGCGCGCAGGTAGCCCCTACGAGTCAGTCCGGTTCCGGCTGCAGGGGCTCGACCCGGAGGCGCACTACCGCGTGACCGATCGGGACCGCGAGGGTCTCGTGGAGATCAGCGGTCGCGAGTTGGCGGAGAACGGCCTCCGAGTGCAGGTGGACAAGCAGCCGGGCGCAGCAATCATCCTCTACCAGAAAGCCAGCATTGGCGGCTGACGCAGCCGACATGGTTGTGCCGACAAGAAGGGAGTCAACATGGCTCGGACCGCTAGTAAGGTAGAGCATGTAGCGACATCAACCCATGGGGAACCGGCGAGGAAGCCGGCCCCGCCGCGCCGCGTGCCCCCCGCGCCCGAGTCATACTGCCGGCGCGCACTGGAACGAGGCGCTCTGGATGCGGTGCTGATCGGCCCCGAGGGAGTGGCAGTCGCAGAGTGGGTGCGGATCAAGTGCCAGTTCGGCTGCGGCGGCTACGGCAGACGGCGAACCTGCCCGCCCTACTCGCCGACCCACGAGCAGACGAGGCGGATGCTGGACGAGTACGTGCAGCTCATGCTGGTACACTGCGACAACGGCGAACTGGTCCGCGAGATCGTCACCGACCTGGAGCGCGAGGCATTCCTCGACGGGCACTACAAGGCATTCGCGTTCGGCTGCGGCCCGTGTTTCCGCTGCGACGACTGCGCGATGGAAAAGGGCTGCAACCATCCCGGCTGGTCCCGGCCGGCGATGGAGGCATGCGGAATCGACGTCTTCGCCACAGCGCGCGCAGCCGGACTGCCCATCGAGACCGTACGGGACCGGGACGATGAGCAGAACCACTATGGGTTGCTGCTGATTGGGTAGGCGTCAGCAGGCACCCAGGATGCATCACGCCACGCACACATAGTCCCGCGGCTCCGTGAACCCGTGGGAGTCCAGCCACTCGCGGATCAGGTCGCGGGCGCCTTTGACCCCGACCACCACGAGAATGGGCTCGTCGCGCGGGTCGTCGCAGAGGTGCTCGGGCGGCACCACCGGCGCGCCGCGGAGCGTGTTGCCGATCTTGTTGGGGTCGATGTCGAGGAAGCGGGAAATCGCGAGCCCTGCCTGCTCGATGACTCGAGCAAAGACCTTGCCTCCCCGCCCCGCACCCCACACCTGCACTGCGTCGCGCCCGGCCAGGTGGGACTGTCTCAGGTAGTGCAGCTTCATCCGACGGAAGTTGTGGAGCGAGTACCGGTCGTCGGTGCGCGTCAGCCGGGCCGGCGAGTCTCGCCAGAAGTGGAGCACCTCCGGCACCTTACCGAAACGGCAGCCGGACAGGTACATCCGCAGCCACAGGTCGTAGTCTTCCGCCCAGCCGTGGTCCTGATAGCCGCCCACCGCCTCCATGCTCTCTCGCCGGACCATGATCGAGGGGTGGGCAAACGGCGACTCCACGAAGAGGTCTCGGCAGAGCTGCTCGTGGGTCACGAGCGAGTTGAGCCATTCCTGGTAGCGGGTCATCCCCTCCAGGATCCCCCGCCGCGGGAACGACTCGACCAAGCAGCTCACAAGGTCTGTCTTCGGATTGGCGTTCAGGAAGGCCGCCTGCCGCGCGAGCCGATCTCGGTGCATGAGGTCGTCTGCGTCCATGCGGGCAAGCAAGTCCCCGCTGGATTCGCGGATGCCGAGATTCAGCGCCTGGATCAGTCCGACGCGCCCCGGAGACAGCAACCGAATCCGCGAATCGCGCCGACACCACTCGTCTGCGACGGCGCCGCCGCCATCGGTCGAGCCATCGTCAACGGCGAGCAGTTCCCAGTCACTGAACGACTGCGCCGTCACCGAACGAATGGCCGGCCAAAGCAGTCTTCCTGGATTGTGGAACGGCAGGATGAGGCCAATCGTGGGCATCTCGGGCTGACTTCGTTCGCAGTGCGCAGTCCTGCGGCAACAGGACCCGATTGGAGTGTAGCCTTTGCCCCTCCGCTGGCCAATCAACGCTGGGTGGGCTCACGACCCGCACAGGGACAATCTGGGTTCGTGGTCGCTTCGGCCCTTGCGTTGTCGACCGGTTCCGAGCTATCCTCTTTTCGGTCAGTTTGGCCGACCACACAAGGAGTGACGGCATTCCCATGGCGAGTTTGGCAATCAACGGTGGAGCCCCTCTGCGGACAGCCTCGTGGCCCGGCTGGCCGCTGTTCGACGAACGCGAGGAGCAGGCGGTGCTGGACGTCGTCCGCAGCGGCGCGTGGGGGCGGAATGCGGGCAAGAAAGGCGACGAGTTCGAGGCGAAGTTCGCTGCGTGCCACGACGCGAAGTACGCGATTGCTTGCGTCAACGGGACTGCCGCGCTGGAAGTAGCATTGCGCGGAGCAGGCGTGGAGGGCGGCGACGAGGTGATTGTCCCGCCGTACACGTTCATCGCCACTGTGACGTCTGTACTGCTCATCAACGGAGTACCGGTCTTCGCCGACATTGAGCCGGGCACATGCAACCTCGACCCAGTAGCCGTCGAGTCCAAGATCACCGACAAGACCAAGGCCATCCTCGCCGTTCACATCGGCGGCCGGCCGGCCGACATGGAGCGATTGGGCGCCATTGCGAGGAAGCACAACCTCCGCCTCATCGAGGACGCCTGCCAGGCGCACGGTGCCATCTGGAACGGCACGAAGGTCGGCGCCATTGGCGACGTCGGCTGCTTCAGCTTCCAGGCGAGCAAGAACATCAATGCCGGCGAGGGCGGCGCCCTCCTGACCAACGACGCGGCCCTCGAAGAGCGCTGCTGGTCGCTGGTCAACTGCGGCCGCACCAAGACGGGCCAATGGTACGAGCATCACCTGCCCGGTTGGAACTACCGCTTGAGCGAGTTCCAGTGCGCGATTCTGCTGGCGCAGATGGAGCGGCTCGAGGAGCTGGCGCAGAAGCGCCAGGAGAACGGCGACTACCTGGCCGCGCGGCTGCGGGAGCTCGAGGGCATCTCGCCTCAGGACGCCGATGCGCGCGTGACGCGCAGCGCCTACCATCTCTTTATCTTCCGCTACCACGCCGAGGCGTTCGGCGGCGCGCCGAAAGAGCGGTTCGTCAAGGCCCTGTCTGCCGAGGGCATCCCCACCAGTCCAGGCTACAAGCCGGTGTACCAGGAGCCGGTCTTCAGGAGCGCGCCGGTCTTCTTCCCCGGAGTCACGTCCTCCACGATGGTTGATTATGACCGCGTGGACTGCCCGGTCTGCGAGCGCCTGTGCGCTGAGGAAGCGATGTGGTTCAAGCAGAGCATGCTGCTGGGGACGAGGGAAGACATGGACAACATCGTCGCCGCCATCGAGAAGATCCAGGCCAATTCGGGGGAGTTGCTGGCGTAGAAGCGGCCGCAACGCCGACGCTTTGACGACGGGTGCTTCCTACCCGACAGCGAGGTCGTCCATGCAGCAGAAGTTCTGGGAAGATCGGCCGGTACTGATCACGGGCTGCAGCGGGTTCGTCGGCTCATGGCTGGCACTCCGGCTGATCCGGGCAGGCGCGCGGGTCGTTGCCCTCGTCCGCGACTGGGATCCGGACTCCAACTTTGTGCGCGGCGGCGTCGCGGAGCGGGTGTGCGTCGTCAACGGATCCGTGACCGATTCCGCCCTCGTCGCACGCGCCCTCAACGAACACTCTATCGACACTTGTTTCCACCTGGCCGCACAGGCCCTCGTCGGCGTTGCCAATCGCTCGCCGCTCAGCACGTTTGAAGCGAACATCAAGGGCACGTGGAACGTCCTCGAAGCAACGCGCCTCTGCCCGACCGTCCAGCGCGTGATCGTGGCGTCGAGCGACAAAGCCTACGGCGACTACCCCGAATCGCGCCTCCCCTACACCGAGGAGTACGCCCTGCAGGGCCGCTACCCCTACGATGTATCGAAGTCCTGTGTGGATCTGCTGGCGCAGTCGTACTGGCACACGTTCTTCGCCGAGACGGGGCGGCCCTTTCTCGGAATCGCGCGCTGCGCCAACCTCTATGGCGGCGGCGATTCGAACCGCAGCCGCCTCATCCCCGACACCATCCTGGCACTGCTGGAGGACCGGGATCCGGTGATCCGCGGCCACGGCAAGCACGTGCGCGAGTTCCTGTACGTACTCGACGGGGTGGAGGGATACCTGGTACAGGCGGAGCGCTGCCACGAGGCAGAGGTTGCCGGAGAGGCGTTCAACTTCGGCGGCGATGGACCGATGACTGTGCAGGAGGTCGTGGAGCACCTCCTCACGCTCGCCGCCGCTCCCGGCCGGCGGCCCGTCATCAGCCGGTCGGACCCCACGCCGGGGGAGATCCTGGCGCAGTACCTGGACAGCAGCAAGGCGAGCCGGCGGTTGAACTGGCGAGCGAAGTACCCGCTCGACGCCGGTCTGCTGGATGCGCTCGAATGGTACCGCGCGTGGCAGGACGCCGGCATCGATCCTGCGCGCTCGCTCTGGGGCGTCAACCTGCGTCTACTGGAGCGATATGATGAGGCGACCATTAGCCAAACATAGCCGTTTCCGCGTCCACCACGGGTTCACGCTCATCGAGCTGCTGATCGTGATCGCCATCCTTGCCATCCTGGCGGCGATCCTCTTCCCCGTGTTTGCGCGGGCGCGGGAGAAAGCGCGTTCCGCGGCCTGCACCGCCAACCTCCGCCAGCTCGGGCTCTCCATCGCCATGTACGAGTCCGACTACGACGACACGTTTCCCTGGTGTGTGGACTACTGGGACCACGCCCATGCCAGCGTCTGGGGCACGTGGGCTCCCGTCATTGCGGCAATGCCCGAGTTTGCCGACGTGCTGCAGCCGTACGTCAAGAACCGGCAGGTGTTCGCTTGCCCCTCGGATACCGGCTTCGACTACGTCGACTCCGCGCCGGGGTACCCGCTCTCCGCCCACCCAAGTGCGTACGTCGTCTTCGGTTGCACCTACGCTCTGCGCACGGAGATCGTCTTCGCGAATACAGCAATGAGCCGTCTGGAGAACCCCACGGAGATCAACATTCTGTTCGACCCTTGCGGCTGGCATGGTGACGCGAATAGCTGGGCAGGCAGGCGCTACAACGTGCTCTTTGCGGATGGTCACGTGAAGAACATCAGCTACGAGCAGTCCCAGAATGCCTGGAATACCCCGATCAAGTAGCGTTGCCTGACCCGCTGAGCGCGCAGGCCGCCGCGGCGAGTGTCGTCACGCTACTACCGTGCTCTCTCTCAACCTGCCGAAGGTCAAGCCGGACGACGGCACTGCCCTCGTTCGTAGGGCTCCGCCACGGCGTGGAGCCACGCGCTCCGGGCCGTCCTCATTGCCGCTGGATCTCGATGCGCCAGTCCACCATGTCCAAGTCCGGCAGCGCCACATCCCCGGCGGACTCACGGATCGCAGCCTGGTAGTTGCTGAAGACGCCGTTTGTCCGCATCGGGATACTGACGTAGTCGCTTCCCTGCGGCCCCAAGCCGTCAAATCGCTTCTGGATCTGCAAGTTGGGATCGAGGATGATCTCGTCCGTGGTAATGAAGTTGATGTCCAAAGTGCGCGGATCAGCGGGGAAGTTCCGGTTGTAGTCCAGCACGAACCGCAGTTCCTTGCCGCCCTGCGGATAGCTGAATTCAAACGGCCGGTCTACGTACTTGTCCTCGATGGTCCCCTCGGCATCCACAGCGTGGGTGAATACTCGGAACGTTCCTTGGTGGTACTCCACGAACCGGGTGAATGACCCCGTCCCCCACCCGTTCCCGTAGGGGCTACTGACGACCGGCAGCGGGCCGTCGGCCGAGTTGCCGTCGTCATCGAAGGCAACGTAGTAGTAGAACAGGTCGTTGATGTTGCCATCGACGGTGAGCCGAACAATCAGCCGGTTCGTGACCGTTGCGGCGCCACCGAGATCGGGGCTCTTGGCGCAGCCGCAGAGGGTCAGGGCGACGGCTGTTAGGAGGAAGGTGCACAACGCGGTCATTCGCATGGGGGGATCACTCATATCCGCCGAACGCAAGGGAGCCGGACAGCAGGGCCACTGCAGAGGGCAGAAGCGAGCCGGTTCGGCGAAGGGGCGAAGGGCGCGGGCCTTCACTCGCCCGACTCCGGCGCCGGCTCCGCCAAGTCGCCGGCGGGCACCACGTCTCCTCCGGCCAGCCGCCGCAGCCCTCGCATCGCCGAGACTTCGCCCAGCACCACCAGCGTCATCCCGCTCTCCAGCGTCTGCGCGGGCTTGGGATTGTACAGGAACCGCTCATCGGCCGGTGCCCGGACCGCCAGCACCGTGATGTTGGCGCGCTCGCACAGATCGGCTTCGCCCAACGTCATCCCGACAAGCTTGCTCTCAGCGCCCAGGGTCGCCTCCTCGATACGCATCGTCTTGTCCTTGTCGCGCAGCATCAAGTCAAGGAAGCTCACGACAGCCGGCCGGACCATCTCGGAGACCATGCGCATGCCGCCGATCATGTTGGGGGACACAACGGAGTCAGCACCGGCGCGAAGGAGCTTGTCGCGGGCATTGGGCTGAATGCCCTTGGCGACGATGCGGATGTTGGGGTTGAGCTGTTTCGCAGTGACGGTGAGGAAGAGGTTGTCCTTGTCGTTGGGAAGCGCCGCGATCAGTCCTGCTGCGCAGTCGATACCGGCTTCGCGCAGAATCTCGTCATCGTGCGCGTCTCCCTCCACAAAGGGGGCGTTGGGGAACTCCTCACACAGCCGCTCGATCCGCTCGTGGTCGTGCTCGACCACCACGAAAGGGCGACGCGTGTTGGCCAACTCGACCAGGACGTGGCGGGAGGTCTCACCGGCGCCGCAGACGATGTAGTGGTTCTCGGTCTTAGCGATGAGCTTCGCCATCCTTCTTCTCCACAGGACGTTCCGTAGGGTGCCCTCCACGATGAAGGCCGTCACCGTGCTGACGGCATACAGCATGACGCCCATGCCGAAGACGATCAGCACCATCGTGAACCCCCTGCCGTGGGGGAGGTGCTGCATGTCGACAATCTCGCCGTACCCCACCGTCGACAGCGTGATGACCGTCATGTAGAGGCAGTCCATCATGCTGGTGGTGCCCCGGCTCAGCCAGTAGTACCCCAGCGTGCCGGCAAGGCACACGATGAGGAACAACATCAACGTGTTCGTCAGCCGTCGGGGGATACCCATCGATCAACCTGTCTGCCCCTCAGCAACTGCTTCGCCGCGCGCCGGGCCCGCCTCCCGACACGCGAGCCGGTCCCGGCGTCCGCGGAACTACTGACCGCCGATACCGACCTGCGACATCGCCCTGTCGAGATCTGCCTGGGTGTACGGCGGATACACCTCGTAGATGGACTCGAACAACGTCACGTCGAGCTGCTCGAACGTGGTCTTCTCCTCGGCCACCAGGCCGTCGATCATCGAGAAGATGTTCTGCGGGTCCACAATCCGCAGTAGCCGACCATCGCGCTGGAACCACTCAGCGCACTTGTCCGCCAGTCGTGCCGCGGTCTCGGCTTTGACCCGGAACTCGCCGGCAACCTCGCGGAAGCGCTGCTTGAACTCCTCCGGACCCACGACCTCCGGGAGAGCGTATGCCACGGCGTCTTTCTCATAGGCGGCGGGGTACTGCTGGTAGATGCGCTCGAAGAGGGCCAGATCCAGGAGTTCGTTCACATCCTCCCCTTCGAGCAACACCGCGTCGAGCATGATGAACACGTTGCGTGGGTCGGCGGCGCGGATGACTCGACCGTCTCGCTTGTACCAGCCGAGGAGGATGCGAGCGAGTCGAGAGGCTGTCTGTTCGTCGATCCCGGCATCCTGCGCCGAGTTGGTTACGATCTTCTTCCAGATCGCGTCCGTCGGCCGGTCGACCAGCACCTGGTAAAGCAATCGGCGGGAGAATGCGTCGTCGATGACCGCGTGCAAGTTCAGGTTGGTCGAGAGAAACAGTCGCTGCTTGTACGGTACCCGAATGCTGCTGCCCCCGGCGAATTTGATGATCGCCTCTTGCTGCTCCAGAGGGTAGATGAACTGGTTGAGGATCATGTTGTGATCCTGCGTCTGGCGCCCCAGGTCGTCGAAGATGAAGATGCCGTTGTTCGCCTTGACGTGAGGGGGCGCATCGAACTGCCCATCGAAGGCAATCTGGAAGTGCTCCACCCGGAACTCTGTTCCCACGGTGACCAGGGGAGGCTTGGAGATAAGCCAGCGCTGGTCAGGCTTGCCGTGCGAAGCCAGTGACATCTTCGCGACCACGTCTTCCTGCTCCATGAGGTCTTCTTCGAGCTTGTGGAAGGCCGGGTCAAACACCTTGACGACTCGATTGCTGAACTCAAAGGCGTAGGGCAGGATGACAGCGTGCTTCAGCAGGCGGTGCAGGTTGTCCGTCACCAGCGACTTCCCGTTTCCTGGAGGACCCCAGAAGAGAACGACGCGCTGCGAGTTGAACCCCTCTTTGAGGATGCGTAGCAGCTCCTCCCGCATGGGGAACTTCGCGAAGTTGTTGTTGACGTCCTCTTGGGTCACTCGCTGATCCTGCTTGGACTGCTCCTGGACCTTCTCGCAGTACAGCTCGAAGCTGACCGGCGCCGGGCCCACATAGGCGTCTTCGGTCTCGTACTGCCCTGTCAGTTCGCGGCCTTTGGCCGTCAGATCGAAGTGCAGAGGTGACGGCGTGTCCAGGACCTCACGATGCAGGAGCTGCTGGATCTGGTCGCGGATGACGTTGACGGCGACCTTCATCGAGTCCGCGATCTGCTGCTCAGTCAGAGCGCCCCGTTGCTTGATCGTCTTCAGGATCAGACCCTCGACCACCCGGGTGCTGATACCCGCTTCCTGAATGGTGGTGGGCTGGGGCGGGCGACGGAATGTGCTGTCTGCCTTCGGCGCCTGCGGCGCGGTCAGTCCCTGAGTTGGCAATCCCATCTTGAGTACCTCCGGAGTCAGCTCACACCAGCGATTCTATCATAGGTTGGCCGGACCGGTAAACCCAGCCCGGCAAGTCGCACCTTCAACGGAGCCGAGGGCGCCGACCTGCAGAACTCAACGGGCCGGCGAGCGAGTTCGCCCCTGCGCGACCAATTCATGCCAGACACACTCCCCCACTGCTTTCCGCGACCGGGCGCAGCAGTCCGGCAAGCCAGCCCAGACGGCGAACGGAGCGCGCGGATGCCGCGCGTACTCCTGCATCGCGCTCACCCCGCTGCCCGCCGCGGGGATGACTTCCCCGACCGGACACGGCAGCCACTCCACATGGCCGAAGAGACGGCAGACCAGTGGCCGCGCCTGATACACCGCACAACGCCCCTGGAGATCGTCGCGGAACCAGCAGCGGCGGACGACCCCTTCCCCCCACTCTGCCAGCTTTGGCTGGCGACACACGGAGCGGACGTCAGGCGTCGCCTCGAGGTGCGTCAGCAGGGCCAGAAACTCCTCCTCGGTGCACTCCCAGCCGTCCACGCACCGGGACCCACAGCGATCGCAGCCGAAGCAGGGCGTCAGGTCGAACGCCGCCAACTGCCACAGTCGGCAGTGCGGCCCCTCGCCATACCGCTCAGGCATCGGGCCCCGCCTCCGCTGACGTAGCCACCTGCGGCCACTCCACTCGGAAGGTCTGGGATCGCCTGGCGAAGCTGCGCAAGGCCGAATAGGAAAGCGTCGCCCGGCACTCCGCGCAGGCGATCCCCTCTCGGGGCTGCAGCGAGAACTCGGCAGTAAGCGAGCGGCCCGGCCGCAGTTGCGCCCATTCCGGCCGACCGACGGCCGAGATCGCCACTCCGGCGTCTGAGGTCACGCCGAGGCGCACGCGCTGAACGGCAGCGCCGCCCAGGCTCTTCACTCGCACCCGCACCCGCCGCTCGCCGTCTCGTCCGGCCGCAGGCAGGATCTCGTGCGCCAACAGCAGCTCAAAGCCGGCGGAACTGGCGGAGGACAGATGCTCAATGGCCTGCAGAACCTCCCCCGACAGGGCGTCGGCGGTGAGTGGCGGCAAGCGGCCGGAGTCGCCCAGGTTGCGCACAGACAGCTCCACTTGTGCCAGCCGGAGAAGAGCTTGATGCGACCAGAACTGCACCTTCGAGGAAGTCAACCGGACCGGCGCCAGGAGGTTGGCGATCCCCCTCCGCGCGTCGGCCAGTGGAAGCAGGAGGAGCCTGCTATCCGCAGAGGAGAGCCTCGCTCCGTCGGGAAGGTGGTTGAGCTGCGCCTGGAGGTCGCCCATTGTTCGGTACGCCAGGTACGAATGATCGGTCAACCGCAGCCCGAGCACGTGGTCCGCCGGCAGCGCTGCGCGTACTGTCAGAGCCGTTCTGTCACCGTTGGCAATCATCGGCGGCAGCTCGGTGTCGGCCACCCAGCGCCCGCCGCGGTCGAGGAGCTGGCTTCGCGGCATGTAGCTCCCGCGGGGCAAGGCGATAGACCAGACCGTGCTGAGGGGGGCGTCTCCGGCGCCGGAGGCGGCCACGGCTACGCCTCCAGCGTAGCGACCTGCCACTGCCTTGAGCGGCTCAGGCGCAGACACGGACAGCCGGACGTGGCGCATTTCGCACGTCTGCCCGAGAAGTCGAGTCAGCCCCAACAGCGCCGCGAACTGCGGCTCGGCAGGATCCGGACCGGCAAACGTCGGCGCGATCCCCACCGCGTTGGTCTCCGTCAGGCGACAGAACCAGTCGAACAGAGTGGGCGCGGTGTCCGCCGCCGACACCGGGTAGCACATCAACACGGGAACGACGGGCTCACTCCCGGCGCGCTCGGCGAGGGCGGTCTCCAGTCGGCCGCGCTCGAGTCGGTCCCCGGCAGGCAGCTCAACCACAGAGAATTGAGGCCAAGCAACAGCCGGTAGCACCCCCTCACCGAGTCGGACGCGCAGGCGGTTTTCGGCCGGAAGGGCGGACCCGGCCTCGGCGGACGCACGGCGTCCGTGCGCGGCGCTACCGGGGACGCTGTATCCGGCAGGCACCTCGAACAGCACTCCCTCCGGCAGCGCCCTCCCGCCAAGCCGACCGTACGCCTCCGCCCAGTCCGGGCCTCCGAGGCTGATCAGAGACAAGACGCCCGCTTCCTGCAGCGCCTGGACGCCCGCGGCCAGGGGGACGACAGCCGCCTCCTGCCAGCCGTTTTCGGGAGGCACGAACCGGACCAGATCGCCCCCAGCCTCCGCGAACCGCTGCAGCGCCGCGGGAGACGGCAGGCCGCGCACCCCGACCCCGTAGCACAGCGGCCCAAACCGCCCTTGCGCCGCCGTTGCGTCAACAACAGCAGAAACGGTCGGCGGCGCGTCACTCGCCACACCCGATCGTGTCGACAAGCAGCACAGAGCGAGGCGGGCGGTCACGCAGAGCAACCGGCAGTGTCGGTGCTGGCGCATGGGGGGATCACGGCTCAGGCGGTGACACGCCAGGGCGGAGGCACTTCAGCCCGGCGAGGAACTTCTCCCGGGGGAGCAGGAGACGACGGCCGCAGCCGAGGCATTCGATCCGGACATCGGTGCCCTTCCTCAGAATCCTCCACGCATTCTGGCCGCACGCGTGAGGCTTGCGCATCTCTGCTTCGTCTCCTACATTCAGCCTGACGTAGCCTTTCATCGTGCACTCGTGGGGGCACAGAGCGGAAGCTCTCGGCGCACAACCGGGGAGCGCCCCGCAAACGCGCTGCGGCATGGCGGGGCTATTCTATTCCCCCCGGGTTCGCCTGTCAACCGCCGGCACGCCGGCTGAGGAGACCTCCGGCGCCACCTGCGGACCCGGAAGGGCAACTGACGCCGATATTTCGCGGCACCGGCAACTTCCCTCTCGGGGCCTTGTCTATCTGTTCATCCCTTCAGTTCGGCAGTACGGAGAGGAGTCCGACATGCGTAGCACTAACCGGCGAGGGTTCACCCTCATAGAACTACTAGTTGTCATCGCCATCATCGCCATCCTGGCCGCGATTCTGTTCCCGGTCTTCGCTCGGGCCAGGGAGAAGGCCCGACAGACCAGTTGCCTGTCGAACGAGAAACAGATCGGTCTCTCGTGGATCATGTACGCGGACGACTACGACGAGACAGTCGTGGACTCAGATCCGCTCTACTATGCAGACCCGCAGCCTGGTGGCATTATGAACGGGTGGGAGGGCGCCATCCTTCCCTACGTCAAGAACCTGCAGATGTTCGTGTGCCCGTCCCACAAGGACTGGGCGCCGTACCCCCTCACTTACGGCAACGCAACGATGCCATCCGGCTACGACGCATCCAAGGACAAGGCCGGCTACGGGTACAACGGTGCGTACTGGGCCGTGGGAGACCCACCGACGGCCTTCGACGGGCCCTACGATGCCGCGGCGAAGAAGCGGCTCGACGGCATCGGGCTATCGCAGATCGTGGACAGCTCCAAGGTGCTGATGGCCGCCGACTCCGCGAACGGCAACACGGCAGGTAGGCAGGGAGCGGACGAGCTGGGCGACTGCATGCGGTGCGGAGGCACCCTAGGGAATTCCGATCCGTGGAACCAGGGAAAGGACTACTATCCCGAGTACCGCCACAACGGCGGCTTCAACATGGTCTTCGCCGATGGGCACGCCAAGTTCCGCCAGGGAGGCCGCCTACCCGAGGGTGTCTGGACCATCGGCACGGAAGCTGAGGATGGGAAGCCGGACCTGTAGCGGCCCAACCGCTCTGCAAAGCCACGAACAATGCCAAGCGATCCGGACTGCGCAAGCAGCCCGGATCGTCTGTTTTGGTGTGACCGGCAGGCCAGCCGGCGGGACCAGAGCGGCTCTGCGCAGGTGCGAGACTGCTCACGGGTCCGACCGGTTGACAAAGCCCCGTCCAGACTGTATGCTTTATCGGTTTGGGGCATGGCGATTTCCTGAAGGGGACGTGTCCTGCTTGTCTCAACGCCTCTTCAGGGGTGGCTTGCCACACCCGGCGATATGCAGCCTCGTGTGGCCACGGTGCCGAGATCGAGAAGCAAACCATGAGCGGTCAGCCTGTGACGATGCCCTCCGCCGAAAGCCTCGCCGCGTTGGCGGCTCTGCGCGAGCGTCAGTTGCGCGCCGTCCTGCAGATCAGCGAGGCGACGCACTCGAAGACCAACCTGGACGACCTGATCAGGGACTGCCTCCAGGTCGCCTTGGACACGGCGGACGCGAGCGCCGGGTCGGTGATTCTGTACGACCCCAAGAAGGAGAAGCTGGTCTTCACGTACGTGATCGGCCCCGCGGCACCGATGCTGACGGGCCTCGAACTGGCGCCCGACCAGGGCATCTGTGGGCAGGTCTTCCAGACGGGACAGCCGCTCATCACCGACGATCCCACCAAAGAGCAGCGGCACCTCACGAGCGTGGGCGAACAAGTCCACTACGTCACCAAGAACATGGTGTCGGTGCCACTCCGAAGCTCCGATGGCGCTGCCATCGGCGTCATGCAGGTGCTCAACAAGAAGGCGACCAACTTCGATCAGCACGACCTCGAGGTCCTCACCATCTTGGGCGCGCAGGCGGCCAGCGCCATCGAGAGCGCGCGGCTGCATGAGGAAGCCAAGAAGGCCGTCGTCGTCAACCTGATGGGCGACATCAGCCACGACATCAAGAACCTGATCACGCCCGTCACCACCTGCACCCAGACCCTTGAAATGCTCTTCGACGGCATGTTCGAGGACGTGGACCGCATCCTCGGCGAGAATAGGGACCAAGTTCCCGAGATGGTCGAACAACTGGAGCAGGCCTGGGAGTTCCTGCGGTCCTTCTACAAGGAAGCAGTCGAGATGATCCTCGAGGGGTCCACTGCTACCCAGGACCGGGTCCGCGAGATCGCCGACTGCGTGAAGGGCATCGTCTCGGAGCCGCACTTCGAGCCCACCGTTGTCAACGAGATCGTGGAGCGCGTCAGGAAGCCGCTGAAGGTCGTTGCCGACAAGAACGGCGTCACCTTGGTTACCGACGACCCGGGCGACGTGCCGCCGACGCTCATCGATCAAAAGCAGCTCTACAACGCCATTTACAATCTCATCAACAACGGTATCCCGGAAACGCCCGCCGGTGGCAGCATCAGCGTGAAGACGTATGCGAAGCTCGACGGCGAGTTCCCCGAGGGCAGCTATGTCGCCATCGACGTGGCCGACACGGGCAAGGGAATGCCACCAGAAGTCAAGCAGCGCCTGTTCACGGAGAATGCCATCAGCACGAAGCCCGGCGGCACCGGGCTAGGCACCCGAATCGTCAAGAACGCAGTCGACGCCCACGGCGGCGTCATCACGGTCGAGAGTGAACAGGGCAAAGGCACCACGTTCTTTATGAAGCTGCCGCTGCGCAGTGAGCCCGAACCAGAAGGCAACGGTGGGAACGACGGCTCCTGACGCAAGACCCGAGGCTGCCCGCGCTACCCCCTCCCCGCCTCGCGACAAGGGCGTCCACCCTCGGAACTCCCTGAACGACCTCAGCGGCAGGCAGTGGCTGCGCTTCACCCGCTCGTGGGACGTGTGGGACTCCAAGCGCTACCACCAGAACCGCAACACGGAACTGCATCCCGCCCGTTACCCGGAGGAGATGGTCCGCGAGTTCGTCCAGTTCTTCACCAAGGCGGGAGAGTGGGTGTTGGACCCATTCGCGGGTTCCGGCGCCACCTTGGTGGCGTGCAGTGAGTTGGGCCGGAGTGCAGTCGGAGTCGAGGTCAGCCCCAAGTACGCCCACCTTGCCCGAAGCCGGCTCGCACAGTTGGCCCTGGGCTCCGAGAGGCATGTGATCGAGGGCGACGCGCGTAGCGCGTTGGCGCCCGAGTTCTGGGGGGCGCTGAGTGCGGCAAACATCGAGCACGAAGACGGACTCCCGCTCTTCGACTTTGTCATGACCTCACCGCCCTACTGGAACATGCTCCGCACAAGCCGGGGCGGCGTCAAGTCCACGCACAAGGAGCGCGCCGAACAGGGGCTCGACACGCACTACTCCGACAGCGACCTCGACTTAGGCAACGTCGCGGACTACGACCAGTTCGTGGAGGCGATCGGTGGCGTGTTCGATGGTCTGCACCCGCTCCTGCGCCAGCGGCGGTACTTGGTCTGCGTGGTCCAGAACCTCCGCGCGCCCGAGGGCGAGGTGAAGCCGCTGGCGTGGGACCTGTGCCGCCGTCTCTCGCAGACCTATCTCTTCCAGGGCGAGAAGATCTGGTGCCAGAACACGAAGAAGCTCGGCATCTGGGGGTATCCGACGACCTTTGTGCCGAACTACCATCACCACTACTGCCTCATCTTCCGGAAGGTCTAAGGTGACTCCCGCGGCCGCCAACGCACCCCTCTCCCCTTCTCGCGCCGCCCCGGAGGGCCCAACATGATCGCCGCTCCGCACGCCGCGATAGGCGCCGCCATTGGCGTGGCCGTCGGTGACCCGGTGGGGGGATTCGTGCTGGGTTTTGTCAGCCACTTTCTGGGCGACAGGACGCCGCACACCGAGTCCACCACGTTCTACGGCAAATCCCCTCGGCTCTGGAAGCAGCGGTTCCGTTGGTTCCTGGTAGATGCCGTCGCCACAGTCGCCCTGATGGGCTGCCTGCTCTGGCGGCACGCGCATTTTCACTCGGCCTTCTGGGGAATGCTCGGCGGCCTAGGCCCGGACCTGATTACCAACATCCCTTGGCTGGGAGACCGCCTGTCGCCGCATTGGGGCTTCCGGCAGTTCCGCACGTTCCATCACTGGACCCACTGCAACCTGCCCAAAGTGCAGTGGAAGCTCGGCGTCATGACCCAAGTGATCGCGCTGGCTATCAGCGTCGCCTACCTGCTGTACACCCGATAGCTCGCCGCCCACCACTCGGCTATCGCACCACAAACGTCGCCTCGCCGGCGAGGCCGGCATGCGGCGCCGTGGCGGTGATCGTGTACCGGCCGGTCGGCGCGCTGATCGGCACCAAGGCCTCGACCGCGCACACTCCGCCCTCAGTCGCCCGCGCGCCGCCGAGGCGGTCGTATCGGCTGCCCTCGGGGCCGACGACGGCAAGGTTGAGCAAGAAGCTGCCCTTCGCGGGAGCGGCGGCCGCTTGCATCGCCACCGTGTACCGCAGCGCTTCGCCGCGCTTCACCTCGCCGGTTGCCACACCGACCGCCACCTTCGTTGGGCGCTTCTCGTAGATACCGACCACCCTCGCGCCGCGGCCGGGGAGGGTCTGCTTGAGTGTCACTGCCCCTCCGCCGGAGACGGCCTCGCCAATGGTCTGATCCGTGGTCAGGTCCACCACCCAGCCTGGGCGGAATCCCCAGTCGCTCAGTTCGACGGCGACCGGCTGGGCGTCGGCGTGGTGGTTGACGATCAGCACGCAGGCACTGTCCATGTTCCCGCGGACGCCGACGTCAGTGTGGAGTGCGTTGGCAGTCACGCGCACGCCGACCGAGCCTTCCGTGCGTCGCAGCAAGGGAAGCACGTCCCTTGCTGTCTCGGCCACCAGTTTTGGCCACGCCCTCGGGTCGTCTCCCTCCACCGCATTCCGGCAGACATCCTCGATGCCCTCTTCAGTGCCGCCAACACGCCCGTTGCCGAACGGCACCCCTTGCCGGTCGCCGGTGAACTCCGCCGGCCATTCGAGCGCCTGCCCGTGCTCGTCCACGGTCGGCAGCCCGTCGAAGACCACCGCGCCGCCTTGCCGCACCCACTCGATCAGCTTCTGCTGCGCGTCCCGCCGGAGGGCGTCGGCGCCGATCACAAACAGCACCTCCAGCGAACCAGGCAGTCCCTCAGTCAGGATCTCTTCGTGGATCACGTCTGCATCGCCCACGGCCTGAGCGAGGATCGAGAGGGTGTACATCGGGACGTTGTACCCGTTGTAAAGGAGCTGCTGGGTCTCGGGCAGCAACACGCCGACGCGCGCCGGCTGCCGCTGCCAGCGCGTGAGCAGCGGGCCGATCCGGCGGATGGCGCGCATCGCCTCGCCGCACTTCTCCCACCGTTCGGGACGCGCGGTGGTGCCGCTGCCGAAGGTGCGCAGAATGAACGAGTTCAGGTAGTCGGCGCCGGCCGCGACGGCCGTGTACGCGCATTCGGCGGAGGCTTCCGCGGGGTTGACCTGGTACGGGTAGTTGCGGTCGTCCAGCTCTACGTAGAAGCCCCACGGCTTGCTCAACGCCCTTGAGATGACGCGGCTCTCAGCGAAGCACCAGTTCGCCTGCACGAACCGAATGCGGTCGGAAGTCGGGTAGAAGTAGGGGTACACGTCGAAGTCGAACCGGTCAGCAGGGCGGGTCCAGCGATAGACATCCTCGAAACCGTCCAGGGCGCGGCCGCTCCCAAACCCCGGGCTGCAGTAGGTCTGCAGCAAGTCCCACGGCGCGCCCTCGTCTGTCTTGATCTTCTGCCCCACAGCGAAGTCCTTCTCCAGATAAGCGCTGAGGAACCTGCCGAAGGCGTACTTCGCAGGCGCGTCGTCGCCAAGCGACTTGCGGTCCATGTAGGCATGACCGGTCAACTCGTGGAATGCGGCCTTCGTGGCGTCGCTATCATCCAGGCACGCGGGGGTCATGAAGGGCTCGTCGACGTACTTCACGCTCAGCAGGCGCGGCACGTATCGCGCCTGCTCGATGCCGGCCTCCACCCGCTTGCGCAGTGTCGCCTCGAACTCATCGGCGAACGGGCTCACCCGGTGGGGCCGGTCGCGGCTGTACTCGGTGAACGTGGTGTATTCCAGGATCGACGCCATGCCGAGGCTGCCCGCCGTTGCCTCGGCGCGGCCCCGCAGCGCAGCGGCGATTCCTCCGCCGGCGTTGGCGCCCAACCCTCCCACCGCGATGGTGTTGAACCCATGGTCGTACACCTCTCGCACCAAGTCGTCGGTCCGCTCGAAGTCGAACACGTGGCCGCCGTCCATGGTGGGCAGGTACGTGATGATTGGGTAGAAGTCGTCGCGGCGAAGCGGATCCACCACTTGGCCCTGCAACGTCACCCGTTCGGCGCCGGGCATGGTTAGGGTGGCGGTCACGGGGCCGCTGGCGACGTTAGGGAGCGTGCCCTCGATTCGCGCTTCCGCGGCGGCTTGAACCTTCCCGGTCCAGAGGGTGCCACTGGGCGCGGACAGCGTTGCCGTGACTTCCGCGTCGAGCGTTCCCGCCGGCCGATGGACCGTGATCTCGAATCCGAACGGCGAGCCAGGCGCGAACGCCGACTTGCCATACAGCCAGCGCGCCTCGATCCGCGTCATCGCCGGCGGCTTGTTGGCCGCTGGCGCAGCCGGCAGCTTCCGGTTTGCCAGCCATGCCAGCAGCCGCGCGGCGAACGGCTGCCAGGCGGCGTTGGTCATGAAGGAACCATCGCCCAGCGCGCTCGGCTGCGCCCAGCCATTGAGCACAAGCACGCGACCGGGTCCGGTCTGCCCCGCAACCAACAGAGGCTGCTTGCCTGCGGTCAGCAAGAGCGTGGCGTCGGCACGAGGGGCAATCCCGTTGACCTCGCGTACGGTGCCGAAAACCGCGGGGTCGCAACCCGCGGTCAACACGTGGTCCGCCGCCCGAGCAGGAGTGGCGTTGGCCCGTTGCTGCTTCGCGCCTGGCTCGTACGTCACCGGCAGCAGGTCCGTGAATGCCTTCGGATGCTTGCGCGCGTTGCCGAAGCTCTGCGGTCCGGTGCACGCGAGTAAGCCGACGCCGCTATGCACTGCGTCGGCGATCCAGTGAAGTTGCTCGGCTGTGAAGACCCACGGGTCCACATCGCCCAGCACGATCACGTCGAAGCGGAGCAGCGCCTCCCGCGTCTTGGGGAAGTCCCAGATCGGGAAGTGCAGCCCGTGGAAGGACGAAGTGACGATGTTGGCTTTGCCATCCAGCAGCAGAGCCGCCTTGTCGAAGTCGTAAAAGCCATCGCCGTTGTGACAGATGTTCAAGAGGTCGAGCCGCTTGTCGGGATGGCGTTCCAAGACTTGTGGCGTGTAGGGTGACTCCTGTGCGTCCGGCTCCACCTCAAAGGCAATGTCGCTGACCCACAGTGCGCCACGCGCGTTGAGGTCGTCCACGTCGTCGAGGCGGAAGGTGAACTGCTCCACCTTGCCCAGGTCGGCGCCTCCGCCCAAGATGACACCATAGACGTTCCGCACCTTCGAGTTGAGCGCGTAGACATCCATGGCGGCGTCGACCCAGCGGCCAACGGGATAGCTGCCGTTCACCGTCGGCACGTCAAAGTCGGTGAACGAGGTCGGACTCGTCCGCAACCGCACCTTGAACCCACCGACGCACACGGGCGCCGTCTTCGCGCCGGCTGGCTCGGCCACCTCCCAGCGGTAGCGGAATCGAACCGTGCGGATCGGCAGTCGCGACACCGGCGGGTCGAGCTGGCGCGTGACCCAGATCGGCTCGCTGGCCTTTGGATCGCCAAAACCGAACGCCGCCCGAAGCACCTTCTTGCCGCCGTCGGTCGCGACGGTCAGTCCCTGCCGCCCCTGCCCACCGCGGTAGTACTCCGGGGTGGTGCTGGACTGCCAGCGGCTCAGGTCGAGGGAGGAGAAGTCATCGACCGCCACAGTGTCGGCGCCTACCGGCATCGCCAGGCAGGCGGTCAATAGGAGCAGGAGACGAGACATGACATTGGCACCTCAAGGCTCTTGGGTTCGCCGTCGGTTCGGCAATTGTACCCCGGTAGCGCTCAGTGGTCCCCTCTGGGCAATGCCTTGCCGGGAAGCTGCCGCAACCACGCCACCCTCGCTGACAGGTCACTTCCTTGAAGCCAGCGAACACCGTCCCCTTCGCCAAAGCGTTTGACACCGCCCTACCGAATGGAGTCCTCCATGCCCCCCGCAAACCGCCGCGATTTCCTCAGGTCCAGCTTCACCGGCGTCGCCGGGTCGCTTCTCGCAGGCGCCGTGCCTCGCCGCGCCCGAGCGGAGACGAGCATCACTGCCACCGGCAAGTACAACGTGCTCTTCATCGCCGTGGACGACCTGCGGCCGCAGCTCGGCTGCTATGGACAGACGAAGATGCACACGCCCAACCTGGACGCGCTGGCAGCCCGGGGGACGCTGTTCGACCGGGCCTACTGCCAGCAGGCGGTGTGCAGCCCGTCGCGTACGTCGCTGCTGACCGGGCGGCGGCCCGACACGACCCGCATCTACGATCTGCAGACGCACTTCCGGCTGCACCTGCCAGACGTGGTCACCTTGCCGCAGCAGTTCAAGCAGCACGGCTACTTCACCCAGGGCTTCAGCAAGATTTACCACGGCGGTCTGGACGACCCGGCCTCGTGGAGCGTGCCGTCGTGGCGGCCCTCGGCAGCCACCTACCACAAGCCGGAGACCCTGGCGGCGCTGCAGAAGGAGAGGGAGCGGCTCACGAAAGAGGGCAAGCTGGAGCCGACCAAAGTCCTGCAGCGCGACCCGAAGACGGGCATCCCGCTCCGAGTGTCGCGCCCGGGCGTCCAACTCCGCGGCCCAGCGTGGGAAGACCCCGACGTGCCGGACAATGCCCTGGCCGACGGGCAGACGGCCGACGAGGTCATCCGCGTCCTGCGTGAGGTGAAGGACAAGCCGTTCTTCCTCGCCGCCGGGTTCCTGAAGCCTCACCTGGCATTTGTTGCGCCGCGGAAGTACTACGACCTCTACCCACGCGGATCGCTCGCACTGGCCGACAACCCCTTCGCGCCCAAGGCCTGCCCCGAGATCGCGCTGACCAACTCCGGCGAACTGCGGGCCTATAGCGACATCCCGTCCGTCGGGCCGGTGGACGACAATAAGGCCCTGGACTTGATCCACGGCTATTACGCCTGCACAAGCTATATCGACGCTCAGATAGGTCGGGTCATAGACGAACTGGATCGCCTGGGCCTGCGAGAGAAGACCGTCATCATCCTGTGGGGCGACCACGGCTGGCAACTCGGCGAGCACGGGCTCTGGTGCAAGCACACCAACTTCGAAGTCGCGGCGAGGGCGCCGCTGATCTGCGTGGCGCCGGGGCAGAAGGCTGTCGGCGCCAAGTCCAAGGCACTGACCGAGTTCGTCGACATCTATCCCACGCTGTGCGAGCTATGCGGTCTGCCGCTCCCCGACGGGCTCGAAGGCACCAGCTTCGCGCCACTCTTGGACGACCCGAACCGGCCGTGGAAGGAAGCCGCCTTCAGTCAGTACCCGCGCGGGCAGAATATGGGCTACTCCATGCGGACCGACCGGTACCGGTACACGGAGTGGGGGCGGCTGAACGAGAAGCCGGTGGCGGTTGAGCTGTACGACCACGAGAAAGATCCCGACGAGAACGTCAACGTCGCCCACCTGCCGGAGAACAAGGAACTGGTGGCACAGCTCAGCGCCCAACTGCGCAAGGGCTGGCGCGAGGCGCCGCCCTTGTCGGGCGGCTGAGTTCCAGAGGAGGCACCGCGTAGTGCAGTGGACACAAGTAGACACCGTGTGCGCCGGGATCGGCCGGCTCGCGCTACTGCTGGCTCTGACTCACTCTGCGCAGGCTGCGACGATCCTCGAGGAGGGCTTCGAGTCGCAGGGCCGCTGGCAAGAGCAGATCCGGGGGAAGGGCTCCATTGAGCGGGCGCCGGGAGGCGTCGAGGGCAAGTGCCTGAAGACGACCAGCGAAGACTGCGCGCTGGTCTACTACTCCCAGCCGCTCCCCCGCGATCGCGTGCAAGGCAAGCGGCTGATCATCCGCGCGAAGGTGAAGCTGGAGAACGTCATCAAGGGCGACCAGGACTACTCGACGGCGAAGCTCCACGTGGGTTTCCGGGTGGGCAACGAGCCCGGGAACCGGGCGCAGCGGTTCGTCGGCACGACAGACTGGCACGACGAGGTGCTGGTCGCCGAGATCCCTGCCGAGGCCACCCAGGTTGTGCTTGACCTGGGCATCCAGAACGGCACCGGCAGCGCCTACTTTGACAACCTGGTCGTCGATGACGGCGTTCGCGAGCACACCGCGGTGAGCCTCGAATCTGTGGCGAACGCCAGCTTTCGCGACGAGGTCGCCGGCGACGGCGAAGGCGGGTTCTTGGATGCGGGGCCGCTAGACCTGCGGGACCTCCCCGTCGGGGACGTGCGTCTGGGCGGGGTCGACTTCTACATACTGCCCCCCAGCGAAAACTACGGCCGCACGTGCGTGGTGCTGCGGGGCGCGAAGCGGCCGGACCGCCCTGCTCGGATCGACACAGTCATCCCCGTCTCGAAGAAGGCGTCTCGGCTGTTCTTCCTGCACGCCGCCGCCTGGCCAAGTCCCGCCCACAGCGACCCGTGCCTGGTCTACGCGATTCACTACGAGGGCGGAGCAGTAGTAGAGGTCCCCCTGCGCGAGGGCGTCGACCTCGGTGGTCTGGATGCCCCCCGAGACCTGCCCAACTGGAAGGTAGCGTGGAGTGGCAAGTACGCGGGCGGTACCGTGGGCTTGGGCGTTACTACCTGGGAGAACCCGAACCCCGGAACGCCGATCGCGTTTGTCCGGCTGTCCACGCCTGGCACGGGGGGCGTGCCGGTGGTGGTGGCAGTTTCGCTGGATCCGAAGGGGACGTGAGCACGACGATGGGGCGCGAGTCAGTTCACCGTCTGGACGAATGACGCAACCAAGTCCTGGTCGTATACCGTCCCGGCACCGGCGAGCACATGACCCATCGCGTCTCTGGGCGAGAGCGCTTCCCGGTACGCTGCCCGCGACGTCATCGAGTCGTACGCTTCCGCAATCCCGATGATCCTGGCGGCAGTTGGGATCTCGTCGCCCAGCAGCCCATCCGGGTACCCGCGACCGTCCACTCTCTCGTGGTGGTGGCGAACCATCCGGGTCAGTTCCGCCAACTCGCGCACGTTGCCCAGGATCTCGCCGCTGTGCACGGGATGTTGCTGGACTTTGCGGAACTCGTCCGCCGTGAGGCGCCCTTCCTTACGCAGCAACTGCGGGTCCACCATCAGTTTGCCGACGTCGTGGAGGAGCCCTGCCAGCCAGACCTGATCCTGGTCTTTCTGGCTCATTCCCAGCTTTCGCGCGATGGCGCGAGCGCGGTCTGCGACCCGCTGGCCGTGCCCCGACTCGAAGGTGTCGCACAACTCCTCGATGACGGTGACGAGACACCGGACCACTTCCAATAGCGGCACCGTGGCCGCGTCCGTTCCCTCCCGCCGAACGTCCGGCTGGCTGGGCTTCAGCAGCGCTCGTACATCCGACTCACGCACCCGATGGTGCCCGCCCGGGGTTGTCATGGAGGGCAGCCGGCCGTCATAGATGTACTTCTTGACCGTCTGTTGCGTGACGGCCAGTATCTCGGCGGCCCGCTTTGGGCTTAGGAGTCTCTCCTCTGTGCTTGGCATCTCAGAGTACAACTTTCGTTGTGCAGTTCGCGATCCCTTCCGATGGAAGGATGACACCAAAACAGCACTTCAGTTCAGGCAGTCTCTCGCGATGGCGACGATGCGGGGGTCGAACTGGATGCCGGCGCTGGCTGACAGTCGGTTGAGGGCCGTCAGCGTGTCGAGTGCCCCACGGTAGGGCCGGTCGGATGTCATCGCGTCGAATGCGTCTGCAACCGTGATGATCCGGCCCGAGAGCGGAATCTCCTCGCCCTTGAGCCCATCGGGGTAGCCGCGGCCATCGAGCCACTCGTGGTGGTGGCGAACTCCCGGACCCAGATCCCAGGCGTCGGTGAACTGCTGGACGATCTCCCCTCCCCAGTGCGAGTGCTCTCGGACCGCCTCCATTTCGCCCCGTTCCAGCCTGCCGGACTTGGTGAGGATCGCATCCATGAGGCCGATCTTGCCGACGTCGTGCACGGAAGCGGCTGCCCAGATCTCCTCGACGTTGTGGTACCCCATGGACTCGGCAATCCGCCCGCTGTAGTCGGCGACCCGCTGGCAGTGTTGGGAGGTGTACGGGTCCTTTGCGCGGATCGCGTGAATCATCGCCTTGACTGTGTTGATCCCGGCCCAGTGCAGCAACTCCCGCAGACGAGCGACTTCCAGCGCCTGCTCAAGCCCGAACGCAGCGGAGTCCAGAAGGACCCGTACCAACCGCTTGTCCTCTTCAGTGAACTCGACGGACGCGTCGCTTGAGTCACGGCGGTATAGCCACAGTGCGCCGTTGAGCTTCTCCGTCCTGAACGGCAGATTGGGGGACCACACCTTGGGGATCTCGGTCAACGCGACCCGAGTGTGCCCGAGCGCAGAGCGAACATCGCCGGACTCGGTCGGGGGTCGGTACCCACTCCCATAGGTAAAGTCAAAGGTCTCACCCGAGAGCAGGTTCGTCGCGCTGATCGTTCCGCCGTCCGCCCGCACGAGTTCCGACGCGCCGCGAACCATCCGGAACAGGAACGAGTTGGCGAGGTCGTGCGCGTCGGCTGCTGGCTGCTTGGGCGTCTCGATGGAGGTCATGTCACTGGCGTCTCCGAGCGGAGAAGACCACTTGCTATGGAGAATGCATCTCCAATTCTAACACAGGAATCCGTATTGTAACATGTTGAAATCAAAATTTTCGTATGAAATCACATGCATACTCTGTCCGCGGGTCTCAGCGACGCTGCCGCCGAGGGCGTTCTGCGGGCAGGCTTCGTGGCGAACTCGCCGCCCACCGCCTGAGAACAACGCACCCGCTCCGAGGGGAGCGGGGTTCGGACTTCCGGCGTTACAGGGGGCGGCCATGTGCCGTGAGCACCACCTGTCGGCCACAGAGGACCACCCGATACGGACACGCGACAGCAGCATTGTACCTCACTCTGCCGAGGTGTCACAGGCCGGTCACGCAGGTCCGCTTCGGTCCAGCCACTTGTATGCGGCGCGGCCGTTGCGCAGGAAGTACTTCTCTGCCGCCGCGTCGCCCTTGCCTCGGAAGTACTCGGCGACGACCTGCACTACGTTCCCGTATCCCGCATACCGCGAGCACACCGGCCAGTCGCTTCCGTAGATCAGCCGGTCTTCGCCGAACTCGTTCCAGAGGACGTCAAGCGTCGGCACATAGAAGCCAGGCTCCGTCGGCGCCGGGATCTTCCGCGTCGCCGAGGCAAGCCCGGACACTTTGCAGAACATGTTGGGGTGCTGTGCCGCGCGGGTCATGCCCTCCACCCAAGCTGAGTCAGGCGCACTGCCGTCAATCAGCACGCCGGCAACGTGGTTGATGACGATCCGCAGATACGGCAACCGCTCGGCGAGCTCTGCCGTCGCCGGGAGATGCCGAGGCTGCACCAACACGTCCAGTTCCAGATCCTTGCCGACCAGCAACGCCAGGTCGGCCACCACGGCCGGGTCGGTCATCTTGTCGACCACCGGCCCGCGGAGGCGGATTCCGCGGAACAGCTTATTGCGGGAGAGCCGCGCAACGTCTCTCGCAAACGCACCGTTCCCCGGTTCCAGGTTGCCGACAACTCCGACGATGAATGGGTCTTTCTCCGCAAGGTCCAGCACCCACTGGTTGTCCTCAACCCACTCGCTCGCCTCCACCACGACCATGCCCGTCACCCCATGGGGCGCGGAAGCCTCCTTGCAGTGCGAGGGCAGCACCATGCGGTAGAGCACCTCATCGTCCCGATCCGGCCACGGCACGCCCTGCGGCCGGGAGGGATCGTAGATGTGCATGTGTGAATCAATGCTCATCGCAGCCTCCGTTGCCCCGTTTGTCGCCGAGCGTTGAGCGTTGTGCGTTGGCCGTTTCCCCTTGAGCGTTCCGTGTTCGATGTTGAGTGTTCGATGTCAGGCGCTCATCCCTCGGTTTACGACGTCCAATGGTCGACAGCGGGCAGGTGACGAGTGCCAGCTTCGGGGGTCCTCACTCCGGCAACTCCCAAAACGTCCCCGCAATAAAGCAGTTTGACCCGTCCCTGTTCAGATAGTACACCGTGAACATCGAGCCGTCGGCAAGCTGAACCGACACCGGGTAGCCGAGATCAGCGTCGCCGACTTTGCGGGGCGTACCCTCGGGTGTGCCGCCATCCATACGCAGGATGATCTCGTTGTCGAGATCCCACGTCTTGCCGTTGTCGCGGCTGAGGCACGCGCGGATTCCGTACGGCGGGCGGCGGTAGCCGTAGGTCATCAGCAGCCGGCCGTCGCGGAGCGGAAGCAGGTGCTGTGGATAGCCCCACACCGGTGTGGTCAGGACCGGCTCCCACGTCTTCCCCTGGTCCGGCGAGCGGATGATCCTGGCGAAGCCGTCGAGGTCGACGCGCGCGGCAAAGATCCAGAACTTGCCGGGGACTACGCACATGAACGGCTCGTCGTACCAGACGTAGTCCGTCGGTCCGGGCATGTAGACGGTGTAGGTCGCGATGCCAACCGGCTCCCACGTCTTCCCTTTGTCTTTCGACCTGTACACAGAGTCGCCCTGTAGCCGGACCGAACGCGTGCCAATCTGCGTGAGCCCGTCCTGGATCAAGCGGCGCAGCCCTCCGTACACGATGTTGCCTTCCTCGTCTTCGACCGGTCCCTTCGGGCCGAACACTGGCGTCGGTTGGGGCTCAGTCCACGTCTTGCCGAAGTCGTTGGAGGTGCACAGGCAATCGGGCGAGGTCAGTACCACCGTGCCGTCCGCCATCTGAAAGATACTCGGGTCACGGTCGTCCGTATTCGGGCGGTCGAGCGCCGTCACTCGCGGCAGCCAGGTCCGGCCGCCGTCGGTGGAGCGACTGAGGCACACCCGCCCGATCGGCTCGACACCGTGCACGGTGCCCTCGCGGTAGACCACCGCCAGGTCGCCGTTCCTCAGCAGCGCTACACCGGGGAAAGCGAAGTGCTTGTCGGGCTCGTCCACGAGGGTCACGTGATCAGTTGCCAGCCAGCGCGTGACCTTCGTCCCCGCGACTGCAGAGGAGGCGCCCTGCGAAGGCGCGAACCGGAAGCCGTACAGGTAGACCGGCTTGTCCAGGTTCCGCAGGACGAGTTTCCGGCCGGTCAGATCCCACCCGTGGCACGCAAGCACTTCCGTGTCGTAGTGGTACTCGGGAAACCCCTTCGCGCCGACGCTCTCGTGCTTGCTGCCGTCATCCAGCTCGAGCGCAAACGTCATCGGGAAGACATCTTCCGGCTTTGCGTCCATCCCCAACGCGCCGCCGGCGTTGACGGCCCGCACGCGAGCATAGACGTCGTAGACGCCGGTGAGGCCGAGGTCGATGGTCAGGGCCGGCGCGCCCGCCCGCGTGTTGAGCAGGTTCGTCGGCCAACGCAACTCCGGCGGGCCCTGTGGCGTGCGAAGAAGCCAGCAGCCATCCTTAGGCTCGTTGGTGCTGACTGCGGTTGCCGGTTGCACCTTCCCCTCTTCGACGAGCTTGCCGATGTCCACGACAACCTCCCCGCGCGCCTCGTAGGACGGCACCCCAACCTTCTGCAGCTTCGATCCCGCGTTCGCGCGCGGCAGCGTTGCCAGTCCCACGAACAGAACCAGCAGCGCGACCAGCCAAGTCTCTGCAGGTAGACGCATCCGGAACTTCTCCCTCGAACATCGCTTGAACCGGGCTTGACATCGGCCCGCTCGTGCCGTAGAGTGCTGTCGCATATTCTCGGCGCCGGCGCGAATGCCTTCCACGCCGGCAGACTGCCGAGTCCATTCACTTCACAGTAGAGGATGCCCTACCATGTCCCCCGAGCTTCTTCCGCCCGCAGTTTGCCGCGCCGGTTGTGCGCGCGCCAACCTCACGCCACCGGTTGGCGCGTCCCTCGCCGGCTACTTCCATGATCGCGTCTCCGAGTCGGTGCGCGATGACCTCTTCGCCAACGCGATGGTCCTCGAGAGTCACGGCACGCGCGTGGCACTGGTGTCGTGCGACCTCATCTCGGTCGATCTGGCGACCACCGCCCCGGCCAAGGAGTTGATCGAGGCGGAGACAGGCATCCCGCCCGACCACGTGCTCATCTCCGCAACGCACACGCACACCGGGCCAGAGCTGCGCGAGAACGCAATTGTGCCCGCGCTGACGGGGTATGTCGAGACGCTCCCGCGGCTCATCGCCGACGCCGTGCGGGACGCCGCTGAGGCCATGGTCCCCGTCACGTTGCACGCCGGGCGGACGCAGGCCACCGGCTACTCGTTCAACCGACTGTTTCGACTCAAGGACGGCGCTGAGCTGTTCGGCCGACGCGGCGACCAAGCCGTCAAGGAAGCCGGCCCGATTGACCCCGAGCTGCAGACGCTCAGCTTGGTAGACGAAGAGGGCAACCTCCGCGGCCTGGCGCTCAACTTCGCGCTGCATCCCGACGTGATTGGCGGCGGTGGCGCCAAGTTCCTCTCCGCCGACTGGCCGGGCGAGATCGCGAAGAACGTCCGCGCCGTTTACGGCGGGGACGTGGTGACCGTCTTCCTCCAGGGGACGTGCGGCGACATCAACCACTGCATCCACACCCCGACGCACTTGCCTGCTGGCGGCCCGAAGAAGGCCGTCCAGCTCGGCCGCGCGTTGGCCGGCGCCGCCATGTACGCGGCCGAACGCGCCGAGCCGATGAGCCACGTCCCGCTGGCGGCGAAGGTGGAGACGCTGTCGATCCCGTACTACACTCGTGACGACGCCTTCCGCGCCGAGCTTGCCGCGCTCAAGGCCAAACCCAACCCCAGCGACTTCGAGCAGTACATTATCCAGCGCGGCGAGAACTGGCCGCACGACGGCCAGCAGGCCGACGTGCCCGTGCAAACCATGCGCCTCGGTGACATCGGCCTGGTTGCGTTGCCTGCCGAGATCTTCGTCCGGATCGGCTTGGAGATCAAGCACTTCTCGCCTGCTCCGCACACGTTCGTCGTCGAGCTTGCCAATGCGCGGTCGTCCACGTACGTGCCCACTACCGACCAGGCGGAGCGCGGCGCCTACGGCGCGAAGCCGATCCTGTCGCGCTGGCTCTGCGCCGACGCCGGCCGCCGGATGGCGGATGCGGCGCAGGTGATGTTGTGGAAGTTGTGGGAGTGAGGGGATGAAGAGATCAGGAAACGAGGTGCTCTCATGCTCGTGTTCGCCGCAATGATCGCCTGCTCCGTACTCCGTCCCGCCATGGCCGCGGAGGGGACGAACCTTGTCGCCAACCCGAACTTCGAGCAGGTCGACGCAGCCACCGGGTTTCCGGTTGCGTGGAGCCAAGTGAACGGCGCGCCGTGCAAGCCCATGGACGACGGCGGACACACCGGCGCGCACTACCTCCGCATGATCGACGAGGCCGCAGACGCAGGGATGCACTGCGAGGCCAAGCGCGTCCCCGCCCGCGTCGGCGGCCGGTACAGGGCGGCGGCGTGGATGCGGACCACCGACAAGGGCGCGCCGGGCGTCTACATCAACCTCTACGACGACGTCGGCACCCGCATCCACAACGTCTTCAGCCGCGCCACCGGACCCACCGATGGCTGGGTGCGGGTCGAGGTGGAAGCAACGGCGCCGGCCGAATCGTTTGCGGTCTCGGCGAGCGTGTATTCGTACGGCGCCGATGTGGGCACGTTCGACTTCGACGACGTGGAACTGACTGTCGAAGGCGGCGGCGAACCGGGCGCGGGGACCCTCCTGCACGCCCAACCAAAGGAGAAGACCATGGTAGGCCTCGGCACGCGTCTCGAGCTGTTCGTAGATGACTTCGTGATCGACGACCTCACCGGTGACGCGGCACGCAAGCTGCATCACCCGCAGCGGCGCGAAGTGGTACTGGAGCTGAACAAGCCGTGGGAAGGGCCCTTCTGCGGCTACTTCACGCTGATGCCTGACGACGGCAAGTTCCGCCTCTACTACCGCGGCTGGCCCGACCTGGAGAAGGGCGACTGCGCCTGCGTTGCCGAGAGCGATGACGGCATCCACTTCACGCGACCCAACCTGGGGCTGTTCGAGTGGGACGGCTCCAAGGACAACAGCATAGTGTGGCTGGGCGCCGGCTGCCACAACTTCACGCCCTTCAAGGACACCAACCCCGACGCCCCGGCCGAGCAGCGCTACAAAGCGCTGGCGAGCGCGGGGCCGAAGGCTTCGCTGGTGGCGTTCGTCTCACCCGACGGCGAGCACTGGTCGAAGCTGCGCGACGAGCCCGTCCTCACCGACGGTGCCTTCGACTCGCAGAACCTGGCGTTCTACGACACGGTTCGCGGCGAGTACGTCGCCTACTACCGCGACTTCCACAACGGCGTGCGCGACATCAAGCGCGCCACCTCGAAAGACTTCCTCACGTGGACGCCCGGCGAGTGGCTCGACTACGGCGACACCCCGCCGGAGCATCTCTACACCAACGCCGCCCTCCCCTACCCTCGCGCGCCGCACCTCACCCTCGCCTTCCCCTGCCGCTTCGTGCCCGACCGCAAGAAGCTCCCCGAGCACAAGGAGACCGGCCTCAACGACGGCGTACTCATGAGCAGCCGCGACGGGTTGCACTGGGACCGCTGGCGCGAAGCCTTCCTGCGCCCCGGTCCCGACCCGCTCTGCTGGACCGACCGCAACAACTACATTGCGTGGGGACTGGCGCAGACCTCGCCTGAAGAGCTGTCACTCTACTGGACCGAGCACTACCGTTACCCCACCTACCGCCTCCGCCGCGGCACCATTCGCACCGACGGCTTCGTCTCCCTCGGCGCCGGCGCCGCCGGCGGGGAGCTGTTGACCCGCCCGTTCACCTTCACCGGCAAGCACCTC
>PEVN01000085.1 GCA_002779825.1 Armatimonadetes bacterium CG06_land_8_20_14_3_00_66_21
CACGGTAAAACGGTCCACGGTGCACGGTAAACGGTTCACGGTCCACGGTTCACGGTGCCCGGCAAACAGTCGTTCCCATGCCCATCGCGGTCTTGATGCCGGTGCCGCAGTAGAACGCGAACCGGGCCAGCGTGTGAAGCTGCCGCAGGAACGGCTCGTCGGCCAAGGCGTGCTTCGTCAGGTGCCAGTCCACCTCGCCGACGAAGCCCAACTCGCGCCCGCGGGGGAACTCCAACATCCGCGTCCGCAGGTCGTGTCGGGCGAGGCCGACGCCGCCTTCCACCTTGGCGCACAACTCGTCTTCCTCGAACGGGAAGCCGGAGAACTCATTCCACCGCCGCACCCACGACCGGACGCACCGCACCGGATCCGGCAGCGGCCAGTTCACGCGCTCGCCGCCCGCCATGCGGACACGGAAGGCGGTGGGAGAAGTGAAGCGGAAGCTCAGTTGCTCGTGCACCGTTGACCGTGAACCGTGAACCGAGTGAGCGTCCGCGTCGCACGGTTCACGGTAAGCGGTGCAAGGCGCACGGTCCACGGTGCACGGCAAACGGTTCACGAGCTGTTCGTAGGTCTCGTACCTCGCCTCCGGCTCCTCGTCGCTCCCCACGCAGGTCACCCGCGCGATCAGGAGCTCCGCCTTGCCCAGGCGAATGGTCGGCTGCCCCAACGTCAGGATCGCTTCCGAGAACGGCCGAAACAGCGCGTCATCGAGAAACGAGATCCGCAGGCGGCACTCCTGGCCCGCCGCCAGCGCCACCGCCCGGTCGTGAACCGTGAACCGTGAACCGTGCACCGAACGACCGCGCCCTGCCGTGCGCGACGCGCCACGTGTGTCGCCCTCCCGGCCAACGGGGCACGGTTCACGGTGCACGGTCAACGGTGAAACGGCGAACGGCTTGTTCTCCCCCTTCCCATGTACCGCCTCCGCCACCTCCGGCGCGGCAGCATCGAGCAACGCCAGAAAGGCGGCGTGCGCCAGATGCCCCATGGTGTTGGGCAGCGTGGTGTCGGTGGTTGCGTGGAGGGTGAGGACGGTGGAGAGGGGCATGGGAGGATTTGAGATTGCAGATTTGGGATTGGGGGCTGGCGAGCAATCCCTCGACAAACTCAGGACGGGCTCTGTTCCACGGGGCTCGCCGCAGTCTGCTCCTCCGGCTGCCACCGGAGGTAGAACAGCCGTGCTTCTCTCGCCTCGCCTTGGGAATCTCTGGGCCGGTAGCGGAGCGTTTCTCGATACCCCTCGCGGTACCCGCGGATGAATGGTTTGGGGATCTCAACCCATCCCCGCTCAACGTCTGGGAGGGCTGCCTCGATGACCAAGTCCCGGAAGTACGCACAGCCACCGTAGTGCAGTTCCTTGAACGCAATCTCGTATTCGTTCCCGTGCCGGTTGAAGTAGCGGCAGAACACCCGGCAGTCCTCAGCTACCTTGTCGGGGACCGTGGCGCATCTGCTGAGCGGGACGCTCACGGCATGACTCATTCGTTCCCTGTCTGTCGTCAGCGTTACCGATGGCTCCCAACTCCGGGTGACCACCAGTCCTTTGTCGTGCAGAGGCTTGTTTTCCAGCCGGGCCTCGTACACGTACTCGAAGAGCATGTCGAAGAGGATCTCGGCGCGGTAGTCGAAGGTGACGCCTCGCTTCATCAGCGGGAGGAAGTCGTCGGGGCGGAACGGTGCGCCGTCTCGCTCACGGATCGCCTCGAGGAACAGCCGTTCCTGATCGTCGGTCAATTCGCGGACATAGGCCGGGATGCGGTTGCCCACGACGACAACCTCGGCGTCGGTACGTTTTCCCCGCCGATTGCACCGGCCGGCGCGCTGCACCAGGCTGGCGGGGTTGCACAGCTCGGTGACCAGGCAGTCGGCGTCGAGGTCGCAACCAACCTCGATGGCGCTGGTGGTGACGAGCGTGTACCTCTCGTCGTCCAGCTCGCGGCGCTTCAACTCATCGTACACCTTGCGACGCTGCGGGCCATCGATGCGCCCGTGGTACAGCAGCGGCTTCTGCAAGGCTTCCCAGACCGTCACGGCCTCAGCGACGCTCTCCACCGACACGATGACCCGTTTCCCGTCGCCGCACCGAGGTCGCGCTGCCGCGAGCAGGGCTTCGGGAAGCGTCTGGTTGTCTAGTTTGGGGACGTACCGCAGGGTCTTGGGGTGGGTGGAGGCGCTGCCGAGATGGTCCACCACCTGCAGGAAGTCGAGTTCCTGGGCGTACTCCTGGGGCATGGTGGCAGTCATGACCACCGTGTCCAGCCCAGCCGTGTAGAGCGCCTTGAGGAGCCGGACAAAGTTGGTAAACGCCGTGTCGTCGTAGGCGTGGGCTTCGTCGAAGACGAACAGGTTGCGCCGCAGTCCGTGGAAGACGCGGAAGGGGAAGATGAAGCTCTTCCGCTCCTCGCCGAAGCCGAAGAAGCGGTAGAGGAACTTGTCGAGGGTCGTGACGATCACGTCGCCGTCGTAGAGGTGGCGGCGGGGGTTGTACTGGGACTCGGTGACCTCCCTCCCGCCCTCGAACAGCCGGCGCTTCGACTGCCCGCCGGTGTCCACCACCAGCGATAGGCGCCTACCGTCCTGCGATAGGCGCGTGAACATCCCAGAGATCCGGCCGATCTGGTCTTCCACCAAGCTGCGCGCAGGATAGACCATGAACAGACGGCGGCGCTTCGTCTCGTCCGGACGGAGAACCGTCGCGAGGCTGGGCGCGAGGACCGCTTCCGTCTTGCCGCTCCCGGTCGGCGACTTCAGCAGCACGGCGCAGTCGTCGGCCCCCACTCGCTCCCACATGGCAGCCTGCATGGGGTTCGGCTCGAAGCCGGTGATGGCGTGGAACTGGTCTAAGGGCTGCATAGGGTGACCGTCCTTTCCAGCAGGTCGTCGGGCGCCCACTGCTTCAGCGCCTCGGTCAGCTTGGGCGGCGTCCGCAGGTCGTCGGACACCGTGAACTCCGCGTGCGCAACGACCAACGGCAAGGGGGAGGGGGCGAACGGGAACGGCTCCACCTCCACGGTCAAGGGGTCGTCTTGGCGCTTGCGCGAGTGCAGCTCCATGAAGGCCCGCTCATCGGCGTCGCCGCTGAAGGCGTAGCTCTCCGCTTCAGCCGCCACCTGGTCGCACATCTCCAGCGTGTACAGGTCGAACGGGAAGTTGGCGGCGTGCACGTCGTCGAGCTCGCGCCTCAGTCGAGCCTGCCACTCCGCCACGCCGTCCACGCTGAACTCGTGGTGCATCTCGATCAGCGCGCCGACGTACAGCTCATCGCACGACACGCGGAAGCGGTGTCCGGCAAAGGAGTAGCCCCAGCGCCCGTCGTCGTGCGTGACGCGAAACGTCACCGGTTTGGCTTCATCGTGGCGGTGGGCTGCCTCCAAGAGCTGGGCTTGCGTCTTGGCGAGGTCACACTCGCTGGGCGCTCGATACGCAAGGTCCGGCGACCACGCTTGCGCCAGCCGGGCGACGTTCTCGACGTGGCTTGCCAGCGCCACCACCGACACCCGCTTGGGAGCGCCGGGTGGGTGGAAAAAGAGGCGGGCGACATCCATGAGGGACCTCCTTGCCGATCGGGAAGAGCGGCAGTAGAATCACGTTGCGAAGGAGAGCGCCATGACTCAGAAGCTCAAGGTCATCCCCGTGACTGTACGGGACTCGCTGCTGTTCACTATCGAACTCCTGGACGAACGACCGGACGGGTTCTCGGCCTGCGTGCCGGAACTGGCCATCTACACCTGCGGCGCCACGGAAGCCCAGACGCTGAACCGCGTCCGCAAGCACGTGGCGGAGAAGTACGAGGACTTGGTTAGCAGTCCAGTGCCGCTGAATGAGAATGAGCGAGAGTGGCTG
The DNA here is from genome assembly GCA_002779825.1 of Armatimonadetes bacterium CG06_land_8_20_14_3_00_66_21. GTDB lineage: Bacteria > Armatimonadota > Abditibacteriia > CG2-30-66-41 > CG2-30-66-41 > CG2-30-66-41. The sequence continues at coordinate 3,847 of PEVN01000085.1, forward strand.
CGGTACTATCGGACGGTGATTGGGCCGGGTCGTCTTCGAATCGGAGGCAATCCAGGAAGTACGCTGCCTGGTTGAAGGCGATGCTCCACCGCCAGCGGACGTCGCCTTGGAGGTTTCGGAGGCGGATCCATGGCGCCCCGGTGGACGAACAGGTTAGCCAACCTGTTCTACGGGGCGGGACGGAAGTGCACCACCGGCGAAGGCGTTCAACCTCACGGCCCTGGGTGGTCACCATGGGGCCGCGGAACGGGAACCTCCTTCCACGCCGAGGGCGTTGCACGATCATCATCTTCGGTGGCCTCGTCGAATGCCTCGCACACCGCCACGGCTTCCTCTTCGGCCTTCCGCGCTCGCCAGCGGGCCCACAACTCCGCGTGGGCAGCGAAGGCAGCCGTGCCGAGGATGATCTGGTACCGCAGACCTGCCGCGTCCGAGGTGTCGACGAGGAGGTCGCATGCCATGAGGCGACGCGCGCCGAGGTAGCCTTGCAGCGCCCCGCGATCGGCGAATCGGGTCACGAGACACGGGAGGTACCGTTCCTCGGTGAGTCGGCGGACCTCGGGCGGAATCGCGATCTCATGATCCTGACCATGGGCGCGGTAGGTCAGGCGCAGCCGGAGCCCCTTGAGAGCCGTTGGATGCCCCCAATGCTCACGGTCGAACTCCTCCTGGGCTGTGTCCATGGCGTTGAGCGTGAAGCCGACTCGGCCTCGCGGGCTACGGAATTGGTCAACTCGAACGTAGCAGTCACACCACTCCGGTCGCTCGCCGATGGCAGCGGAGAACTGCCGCCAGTCGAGTAGCGTGAAGTCGTAGTGCTCCAGCACGTGGAGCAGGTCGTAGTAGCAATGGTCGGCGCCGCTCTGGAACAGCCGTTGCGGATCGTGGATGCCGCAGCGGAGACCCACGTCATCGCCGCGGAAGCGAAAGAGCGCACTGAGCAACGCGTGGCGCGATTCCACGTAGTCGCGCACTCTGGGGCGCCAGCGGCGTAGCGCCCACTGCACTGCTTCCGTGCGCTTCTGGTCACTCAGCCGCTCGAAACCATCGGGCTCGCCCTTTCTCCGGTACTCATGCCGCAGGTAGCCGACCGCGGACGTGTGCCAGAGCCGGTCCACGAACTGACTCTTCTCGCCCTTGCGTTCCGCCTGAAGCAGCCGCTCCCGATTCAGGTGCGCACGAATGCGCTGTTCGCACAGCTCTGCTGTTTGCGCCGACGCTGGGGCGAACAACCTTCTGACTCGCTCGAACAGCCGTTCCGGCGCGTCCCAGTCCGGCGGCATGATCCGTTTCATCTCGTGGATCGGCCGGTAGCTCTCCAGAACCGCCCACGAATCGAGGTAAGCAAACAATCGGTTGTCTTCCCCGAGGGACTCCGCAGCCAAGCTCGCGAACTCGGGACGCGTGAAGACGGTCTTGCCGGTCTGCTGCACCGCGGTCAGCAGCTTGTCCGGCACCAGCGCGACCGCTTCGCTGGGGATGTCCGTCTCCACCTTCCCCAACACCCGCCCCGCTCGCCCGATCCGCTGCACCAGCTCCGGGGCGAACGGGGCTTCGCAGTAGACGAAGTCGAGGGGCTGGCGCGGCTTGTCGAGCCGGTCGAAGTTGTAGCCGATGTCCACGGTGGGAGTGGCCAGGAGCAGTGGCCGCTTCTTGGCTTGCTCTCGCGCTTCCCGCCGTGCCGGACCGACAATGGCCCCGAACTCGTCGGGCGTGAAGCCGCTGCGTCTGAGCTGTGCCCCCAGACGGCTAATGCGTGCCAGCGAGTCGCTGACGATCACGCCGTCCTGCGAGGCAATGCGGTTCCGCAGCAGGGACACTGTCTCCGGTTCGCCGAAGAGCTTCTCCAGACTGCCTACTCGCAACGTCAGGTCCAGGTCGGTCAGTGCCTTTGTTCGGGACAGGTCCCGGCTCTCGTCCGGCTCGTTGCCCGGACTGACCTCGGTCCACCGCTCGCCGAACAGCTCGGTGAGGTAGCTGCGGAGTTGGTCGTTCGGAGTCGCCGACAGCAGACACACCTTCCGCGTCCCGTCGAAGTAGCCGAACTCCTGCGAGAGCGCGAAGAAGAACAGGAAGCAGGCGAGCTGCTTGGCGTTGTAGTAGTGGAACTCGTCCACGACGAGGTAGTCGAAGCGGGTGATGAAGTCGGTCAGGAGGTTGCGCGTGTCAAGCTGGCTGTAGGCGCCATAAAGGGCGAGGTAGAAGAGGTCAGGGTTGGTTACGAGCACGAATGGCCGGCGGCCAGCGGACGTCGGATCGACGCGGCGGGAATTCTGAATGAGGTCGTGAAGCACCTGGGCGTTGCGCGAAAAGTCGTTCGTTTCCCGCTCGGCGTCCGCCAGGCGTCTCAGCACCGAAGCGTCGACGCCAAGCACATGCAGGTCGAGGGCGTTGTCAGCGACGAATCGTCGCGCCGCTTCGACGTGCTGGCGGATCAGTTCGTTGGTGGGGGCGATGAAGAGCGTGTTGGCCGTGGGCGCTTCCAGGAGGCGGAGGAGTGCTGCCGTGGTCTTGCCGGTGCCCGTGTTGTACGTGTTGACCACCAGATCGTGGTCGCGCAGTGCCTCGACGGTCCGCCATTGGTGGTAGAGCGGCGGCGGGGTTAGGGACCACGGATTCTCTTGGCTCAGTTTCTCGTGGTGTTCGCGGAGCAGGATGGTTGCGGAGAGGTCCATGTCGGGTTCACCATGGCGACAGGTCGTGGATTGCCCTCGGCGGTGCGGCGTTGTGGAACCCCCGTTGGGGTTCGGGTAGGTTGGCGGGTGTTCGGTTACCCAGGGTGGCTTCGCGACCCTGGGCTGTGATGTGGAACCGCTTTGCGGTTGGGCGTGGCGGGAACGCCGAAGGCGCTCAACACCAAAGCCCAGGGCAAGGGCGGACTCCGTGAGTTCGCACGTCGCCCTGGGCTTTGTCGCGTAGCGACACCATCCATACCCCGTAGGGGTTACACAGAACGCCACAACCGGGCGGCGAACCGCATTCCTGCGGGCAACGCGGTTCCGTCGGGCAACTCGTGGAACTCGCCATCGAGGTGCGCATTGCGGATCAACGGCGCCGGGCGCAACGACAACAGGTCATGGACGCCAATGTCGGTGTCGGCAGACAAATCGACCGGGTTGAGGTAGAACGGCACCACCCGCTTGATCTTCTGGACCGTGCCAAACCGCTCCTCCCGCGGCGCCACCTTCGCCTTGCTATCGAACTTCCCCAACCGGACGTACCGTGGAATCTCGACGGCCGCTTCACTGAGCACGAAGAACCGCGCCCGGTTCCCTAAGGCCAGCAGCTTGAGCCGCCCGATCTGCGGGAAGTTCGCGGCGCGCGCGCGCTTCTTCGGATCGAAGATTCGCGCCCGGTCCACGGTGATGGCGTTCTGCTCCATGCTGAACCACCAGCCCTCGCTCAACGCATTGAACTGCGTCAACGTGAACCGTGGCGCGTGGGTCAGCGTCGCCGGGGTTACGTAGATGCCCCGAGCATTCAACTCGCCGAGGTCACGCTCGTAGGTGATCTCGCCGTCGTTGTGGTAGGGAGCGCGACAGAAGCCGAGGGCGTAAGCAAGCGCGTAGTTGCCGATGACAGGTTCTGTCTGGAACAGGTTGCTGACTTCCCGGCTGGCGAAGAAGAGCGGCTCCATCAGCTCCAGCTCGCAGCGGTAGATGTGCATGGCTCACCTCCGCAGCCTATGAGTAGAGACCTGACAGCCGCTCCAACAGCGCCTTCACCTTGTCAGCATCGGCGAACACGTCACCGACTTCGCCCACCAGGGCAGTCACCTCGGCGTCGGGGAGACGGTGCTTTCGACCGACGACCTCGTTCCAGAGCGAGTCGATGGCTGCCTTTGCCACGGCGTCCACAGCCTCGGAATCCAATGGGAACGAGAGGTCGCCGTCGGGTGCCTGTGCCTTGAGCCGGTCGTAGACTTCCTGCGTTAGCTCCAGGTTGCTGAACAGCTCGCAGTCGCTGAAAACGACGCCCAACAGCGTATTGCTCATCTTGCCCAAGCGCGACGAGATCGCGCCGTAGCGCCGGGTCCGCAGGAGGTTGCCGAGAACGTAGCGCAGCTCGTCGGGCGTCACGTCCTTGAGCGTTTCCATATCCAGAAAAACAGCGCCCGGCTTCACATAGGGGTCAGCCTGGATGCTGTGGGAGGCGTCGCCGGTCACCGGGTCGCGCATGGTGCCGTTGTCGTAGGGCGCGTTGAACGTCCGCTTGCCGGTGATCATGTTGGCCGGCAGAACGCTGAAGGCATCGTCAGTCATCACCCGCGACTTCTGCGCGCCGCCGCCGCCCACGGCGTATCCGTAGATCATGCAGTCGGCGCAGATGGCGCACGGCTTGTTGCGGTTCAGCCCGCAGCGGTCCTCTTCCTTGCCTTGCCTCGTCGCGCCGTCGAAGAACAGGAAGCCGTGCTCGCGCAGCAGCTCGCGGCCGGTGCGGCGTTCGACAGCCGTCTGCTTGCGCTTGCTGATGACCACGCGGGAAAGCTGCTCCTTGTTTGCGCGCCCGGCGAAGGTGAGCTCTTTGCTGAGGTCCTCGCCGGAGCCTTCCGTGCGGAAGATGACCTCCGACTCGGCCTGCCTCCGCACGAACAGCGTCACGTACTTGCCGTGCGGCAGGTTGTCGTACTTCTCGGCAAGCCAGTTGGCGTATGGTTCGAGAGTGCTCATTCAGTCCGTCTCCTTTCTCTTGCCGATCTGATCGGCAACAAGCTGGATGAACGTCGAGCGAATGCGGCGCCGGCGTTCCAGCAGGTCGTTCAGGCGGCCTTTGTGGACTTCCTTGAAGACCTTGTTCCAGAACACGTCGACGAACTCGGCGATGCGCTGGATCTTGGTTTGCCCCCAGTACTTCGCCTCGGTGACGCGCTCGATGGACTCGCCGATCTCCTTGCGCAACAGCGCTTGGATCTCTTCCTCGGTCTCCTTGTCCGAGTCCCAACGTTCAAGCACGTCGAAGGCAACGTCGAGAGGCTTGGCCAAGGCGGTGTCTTTCAGGCTGTCGCCTTTCAGCTTCGCCTCCCAGGCGATGGTGGCCAGGTCGCGGATGTATCCCAAGATTGCTTCCCCTCCTTTCCGTGTGACGATCTCCGAGACCAGTGGGCAGAGCTTCCGGAGCAGACCAAACCGGAGCTGCTCCTGCTCGCCTCTGGACTTGCGGTCAACCTGCCGATGGGTGACGGCAAACAGCTCCAACGGGTCGCCGTCGAGGGCGCGCACCAGCGCAACCAGTGGGTCGCCGCCCTTCGGCTCAAACACCAGCGGCTTCACTTGGTGCAGCAACACCATCAGGTCCCACAACTCGTGGGACTGTTGCCAAGTCAGACTGCTGGCAGGCAGCAGTCCCCGAAACGCCGGCGGGGCGCTGTCAATGAGGAAGTCCACGGCTTCGCCAGCAGACAGAGGCGGAATGTCCGAGTCGCTCAGCACAGCGCGGCAGCCCACGAACAGCTTCAGGATGAGCGCGTTCTCAAGGGCAAACAGGAATCGCTCCGTGTCGTTGTCGCCCGGCGCGTTGACGGGCTCGGTGATCACGTTGCCAATCACTTCGGAGAATCTGGGCACCGGATTGCCGTTGACCTTGGTGGGGGCAAAGCGGAGAGAGAGCTGACCGGACTCCCGGAAGTCCTTGTGGACCTCGTCGACCTTGAGCAGCGCGGAGGACACACCGGCGCCCCGCCAGTCGCCCAACTGCTGACGGAAGGCATTGAGGTAGTCTGCCGTGAAGAACGAGTAGGGGTAGAGGTGGGCGAAGTAGGTCTTTGACTTGCGGATCACGTTGTAGCTGAGCTTTTCCAGCAGGAACTGGGCACGGCAGACCTCACACACGTTCCGCTTGGGCTCGCGGGACGTGCCGCCTTCAAGCCGATTCGAGAAGTACTGCACCTTCACATTGGCCGGCACGTCGGCGGCCATCCAAGGGCCGGTGTCGAACTCCGAGCCGCACACGCTGCACTGGACGTGTCGCGACGCCACGTAGCGACGCAGAGACGCGGCGAAGTCCCTCTCGGAGGCCCCGATTCCGGAAAAGCTGACCTGCCCCGCCACGTACCCGCTCAGTGCGGCAAACTGGTCGCTTGTGCTCCCGGGGAGGTCCACCAGCGTTGCGCCGTCAGCGCAGATCCGCGCGTATGCCTCCTCGAACGTCAGCACCCCCGCAACGCGCAGGTCCTTACCGACCACGTACGCACGATCGTACAGCGCGTCAAACACGGCATACCGTTGCCGGTGTTCCGCCGGCACATTCAGCAGCCCGTAGACACGTTCCCACGAGTCGAGTTCCGCCTTCGGGAAGTGCTTCTGCAGGTAGATGTAGTACGTGCGGATCAACTCACCCAACCGCAACGCCTCGTCGTCCGGCGGGAGCGTGAAGCCGCCTGTCTCAAGCTCCTTCTCCGCGGTTGCCAGCAACGGGTCTGCGTTGCACAACTTCTTCCCTTCCGGCGCTGCCAGCTTGCGCGACAGCTCGACCAGGCGGCGCCGAATGGACTCGTTCATGGTCTCGTAGCGCGCAGGCTTGGAGGCAGTGCCCTTGGTGTAGACAGCGCGGGAGACGAGGTTGTGGACCTCGCGGAAGATCTCACGGAACGGCACGCCCAACGCGAGGCACTTCTCATCGACTTTGATGCCCTGCGCCCCGCTCTTGATGAAGTCGGCAAATCCCGAGCGTGTCTTGCCTGCCAGGGCTTCCGCGACGCGCTCACCGACGCCCCTCATGTCCGACTCATCCATCGACACCTGCCGCCCCGTGTCCTTCAGATACGCCACCCCGTCCGGGTAGTACAGCAGGGGCGTTAGCCCCTTGGCGGCGAGATGATCGACCACGGCGTTGTGAATCAGGTTCGTGAGGAGACCGCGCGACTCGCTGACCTTGTGGGTGACGAACTCGTACTGCGTCTCGGTCGCCTCATTGAGTCGCTTCAGGAAGGTGGCCTTGTACCGCCGCTCCTCCAGGCTGTGCGAGAGGTCCACCGTATCCACCGCCCGCATCAATGGAACGAGTCTCTCCAGCCGGTCGCGGCCGAGGCGGTACGGGTCGAACGACTTCACCAGCGATTCGCCGGCACTGCTGTAGTGGCCGGAATGAGCGCGCACCAAGTGCCAGACATCAGGCAGGTAGTCGCGCCAGTCCGGGAAGAACCCCTCGGCTCCGAGGTCTGTCAGCGCCGCCGCAACGTTGTCCTGCGAGGTCAGCGCATTGAACGGGACCTCCTGCCCATCGGCAAGCGGCAGCTTGTTCAGATCGTGGACCGTGTAGGCTGCGAAGAGCACCCGCGTCTCGTCGTCCGTGAGACCGACCAACGGCGCCAACCGGCTCAGCAGGTACACGCCGTTCACGACGTGCGTGAACACCGACTCGCCCTGTTTCGCGCCGTGCTGAGGTCGGTGCTTGAGGGCAGCCAGTGGACCGTCGAGCATCGTCCGGGCGTATGCGTCCAGTACGGGCTCCTCGACGCCGACGCCGATCAGCATCAGCAGGTCGTCATCTTTCTTCGCCATTGAACGCCTCCGTGTTCAGTGCGCGCACCCGCTGTCCATTCACCTCATCCACTCTCCAACCCTCCCAGTTCTCGGTCAACCTCGAATCCCCTTCCGCCGCCACCCATTCCTGCACGATCCGCCCCCACGCTTGGCTGCGGGGCGTGGGCTGGAAGCGGGCCAGCAGGTCGGCCGGGATTGCGCGCATGGGACTCGGGTCCTTTCGGTGGGTAGTCGAGTTCCAGTGTAGCGGGTGGGTGTCGCAGGTACGGCGACAGGGCCGGGAATCGGTGGTCGTGGTCGGTGCGCCCCCGCCACCCCAACAGGTTGGCAACCTGTTCCACGTTTCGTTCATGCCCCACGGTACACCTCCAGGAGCGCCGCGGCTACGTCCTTCATTCGTTGGCGCAGTTCAGGCGGCTCCAGGACTTCCGCCTCGGGGCCGAAGCCGAGGACCCACCACGACAGCTCTTCGGGGTTGGCTTCGACGGTGAGCAGGATGGAGCCGTCGGGCTGGTCCTCAAGTTGCTGGGTCGGGTGCCGTTGCTGCTCGCGAATAAGCGGGGCCAGGCGCGGGGCGAAGCGGACGCGGACGAAGGTCGTGTCGCCGTGAATCAGCTCCCAGGTCGGCGCGAGGTAGTCTTCCAGGGAGAAGTCGTCGGGGTAGTGGAACCGGTCACCGGTCGGTTCCACGGAGTGGAAGCGAACGAGCTTGAAGGTGAGCACTTTGTCGGCTTCGTAGCAGAAGGCGGCGAGGTACCAGCCATGGCGGCGGAAGAAGAGCGCGTAGGGGTCCAGCGTCCGGGGTTGGGGCGTCGAATCGGCCAGTGCCTGATACTCGACGGCGACCCGCCGTTGGTTTAGGAGGGCCCGTTCGAGGGCGACGAACAGCTTGCGCACGGGGCCGTACTGCGCGCTCGACTGCAGTTCGACGCGCATCCGCCCCTCCATCCGCGCGGAAACGGCTCCCGTCTGCTTTGAACCCAACGTCTCGATCTTGGCGAGCGCACGCTTGAGCGCCGGCGCGAACGGCGTGTCGGAGTTGACAGGCGGCGCAGTGGCGGCGAGCCGCAGGGCAATGATCTCGGAGACGGTGAACTGGAGGGGCGGGGCGTAAGCGCCGCGGAGCAGCCGATAGCCCTCGGGCCCGGAGACAATGCCAATCCCCAGCCCTTGAAGTGCCAGCAGATCGCGATGGATGGTGCTTCGGTGCACGCCCAGGTCGCGGGCCAGCTCAGCCGGGCGCTTGCCGCGTCGGCTGTCCAGCGTCGTCACCAGTGCAAACAGCCGTTCCGCTCTTGGCAGACCGTGGTTCAACTCGGGTTCGCCTCCGGCCGGGGAACCGCTCCCCGCGCCGGTCTTACACTTCGTCTCAGGGGCCGGCGGACCTTCTCGCCCTGACAGGCGGTTACAGCACTGACGGCCGAGCGACAAGCGGCCGCTCTACTCCTTCGGCTTCTCCTCCCGCGGTCTGTACAGCAACGGCCGCCGGCACTGCAGGACCACCGACCGCAAGTCCCCGTTCGCCACCGGCCGGTTGTACTGGCCGTACATCTTCAGGCTGTCGGCGTCCGGGATGCCGCGCTTGACTGGGTCGGGGTACTCGCCGGCCTGGCGCACTTCCTCTGGCCACTCGTAGTAGCGCGGGCGGTTGTCGAGGTTGATCGCGGTGATGAGCGGCGGGTTGCTCACGCCGTACTGCGACCCGGCGAGGAACATCCCCCACGGGTCCATGAGGTAACTGCGATGGTCCGTCTCAGGGCAGCCGCCGGCGGCGCGGAGCAGGTAGTAGCCGTTGTCGAGGCAGCGGCTGGCTTCGCGCAGGCGGATGCGCTCGCCATAGGGGCCGGCGTCTTGGGTGCTGAGCAGCATCAGGTCGACCTTGTTGAGCCCGGCGACGCGGTCGATGTCGGGGCTGCCGACATCGGCGCAGATCTTCGTGCAGATCCGGCCGAAGTCCACGTCGAACACCCCCACGCGGTCGCCTTCCCGGTAGGTCTTCCAGCTCTTGTCGGTGGTCTGGAGGATCTTGGTGTAGCGGCCGACCTCGGCGCCCTGGCGGTCGAAGAGAATCGACTCGTTGAACCCATTCTCCAACTCGCCGGCGATGAGCACATACATGCTGCTGCGTTTGGCTGCTTCCGCAAGCCGCGCCAGGTAGCCCCGGTTGCGTTCCTTGTTCGTCTCGACCTCGGCTTCGGTGTTGTACCAAACGTATTCCCAGAGACACGCAATGTCCACGCCCTGCTTGCCGCATTCGTCCAGCTTCCCGATCAAGCGGTCGAAGTCGCCCTCGCACTCGATGGCCGCCGCTTTGATGACCTTCTTCTCGCCGCGCGTCGGTGGCGGTGGCAGCTCGGCGGAGGTGATCAGCGCGAACTTGCCCGCCGTTCCGTACCCGCCGTCGCGGGGGCTGCCGCCGAGCTGGCTGCGGGGGATCGTCGCCAGCGCCACGCCACCCCGGTGCCCCGAGTCCGCCACCGTGTGTCCGTCGGGCCCCAGCACCTGCGCCCTCCCCAACGGCCACGAGGCCGTCCACGAGAACTGGTCGGCGTAGCCGCCGTAGCCCTTCTCGCCGGCGTACTGAGCGACGGCGAGGAACAGCCCGTTCTCCGCCGCCCGGCCCCGCAGCGTCAATGAGTAGTAGTGCTCGTCCCGATCCGGGAACGGCTTGGTCGACCAGACCACCAGCGAGGCGCCGCGGCGCCGCAGCACGGTGTCGATCTCCGGGAAGTAGTGGTCGGTGCCGATCTTCATGCCGAGGCAGCCGAAGTCGGTGGCGAAGGTCGGCAGGTCGTCGCCCAGCGCGAGGCCGTCCTCGTAGGGCAACCGGTGCGACTTGCGGTACTTCCCGAAGATCTTCCCCGCCCGGTCGCACAGGAACGAGGTGACGTAGGTCTTGTCGCCCTCCTGCTCGCGGAGGTTGCCGACGACGTACATCCGGTGCTCCGCTGCCTTCCTCGCGATGGCTTCCGACGCCGGGCCGGGGATCGGTTCCGCCGCTTGGTACACGCACTCCTGCGGCAGGCAGCCGAGGTCGGCGCCGAGCTTGCCCGCTTCGTCCAAGGCGGCGAGTGTCTCGGCCAGCGTCCGGTGACCTTCGTCCCAGACCAGCGAGATCGCTGCCACCTTGACGCGTCGAATCCGACGTTCCACGACCTCGACCTCCATCGCCTTGCGCGCGCCGGCTGGACCTTCGAGCGCAATCTCGTCCACGACAACGTCGGCATTCGTGCCCGCCTTGTTCGCCACCGCGACGATGACCGAGCTGACAAAGCCGTCGGCCGCGCTCTTCCCGCCTCCGGCACACCACTTGCTCAGTTCCTCGTAGGCGCTCTTGAGGGTGACCTGCTGCCACTCCTCCGACGCGCCGACGCCCGGACCGTGGTAGATGAACCCGAAGGGTGAGAGACCGATCTTGATCGACACCGGTACGTTCGTTCTCACTCGGAACGAGACGGTGTCGAGCTGCGGCACGAGCGGCATGCGTTCGGGCAGGTTGTAGGTCCAGTAGGACAGGTTGTGCGCCACCTCGGCCGGGTAGCTGGCGCGAAGGTGCGCGGCAGCGGTGCCGTTCAGACCGATGCCGGGCTGGACGGCATTGACGGCAACCGTAGCCGGCACGTCGCCCCAGGTGTGAACGAAGGCCGACTGCCCGGCCTGATCGTCGAAGGTCTGGCGGAAGAGATCCTCTCCCCACACCGGGGCCGACAGGGAGAGAACCAAGACGGTGGAGGTGAACCTGCGCATCGAGTCTTCCTCGTTTCGCCAAGGGTCTGCGGGAGAACACGCAGAGGGTAGCCGATTCTGCTGCCGACGGCGAGTCGCCGCGGGGTCACCGCCCGGCGCGGCCGTGGTGCACCCGGAACAGCCTCGCCAGTTCGCTCGGTAACACCGCCCCATGGTCGCCAACCGCAATCTGTTCACGGAAACCGTGAGTGACCAGACGGAGGTAGTTCCCCTGCCGATGTGGAGGAGGTAGGTTCGTGTCCACGCGTGCGCGCCAAGGCCTCCGCCGGGGAAGCACAAATCTGCTTGGCCGGACCTCCCCACACCGGGTAGAATACTCGCCATGCCTGCCGCACATGCTGTACTGAACCGACTGCTGGACCCCGTGGGCCGGTGCTTCACGCTCGAAGTAGCGCAGCGGATCACGGAACTGCGTGCTCCCAAGTACGCGCAAAGGCGAATCGAGGAGCTCGCCGCCAAGTCAACGGCGGGGACGCTGTCGGAGAACGAGCGTGGGGAGTACGACGCCTACGTCTCCGCTGGGAGCTTCGTCGCCATTCTCCAGACGAAGGCGCGCAGGCTACTGCGGGAAGCCCAGAGGCACTGATGGATGTCGCTCTCAGGGAGCTCGTCATCCGACGGGCGAGCAACCGGTGCGAGTACTGCCACCTCCACCAGGAACACGATCCCTTCTACGCCTTCCACGTCGACCACGTCATCGCGCAGCAGCATGGCGGCGAGACACATCCGGACAACCTCTGCCTGAGCTGCTACCGGTGCAACTCCCACAAGGGCCCCAACATCGCCAGCCTTGACCCCGCCAGCGGGGAGTTGGTGCGCCTGTTCCACCCGCGCCAGGATCGCTGGGACAACCACTTCACGTGGGACGGCGCCGTCCTCATAGGCACGACACCCGTCGGCCGAGCAACGGTGCAACTGCTGACCACCAACCATCCCGACTACGTGCTGCTGCGCGAGCTTCTGATCGAGGAAGGCGAGTTCGCCCCGTAGCCCGGTATCGGCGCGGCAATGCGCCCGCGCGGGCCATCGTCGCCAACCGCGACCTGCTCGCGAAGACCGTGGTTAACCAGACGAAGGTCATCTTCCTGCCGACGTGGAGGGTGCACCGGCTCTCCACGAGCCAGCCGCCAGGCTGCTCGGCTGCCGGGAGGGGAAGAGACGCTCGGGTCCTGCCATCATCTGACGACCGGGTCTCAGACAGGGGGGTAGATGCGTCCTCCCACGTCTGGCCACATGCTCTCGTCCTGACTGGGAATGTAGGTGTTGCCCGAGACCCATCCAGTCTGCCTGGGCGTGAGCCATTTCGTGTGCCCGTCGGCGAACCAGTAGGTTGCCCCTTCGGAATGCCGGCGGGCTCCTTCACGCGCCAGCATGTTGTAGTCCATTTGGCTGTAGTTGCGGGAGTCGATGTACGGACAGCCCGCTGCCGAGTAGAGGTCCAATAGGCCGATCACCCGACTGGGATCGTCGAGTTGGCTGGCGTGGACTCCCGACAGGGCGCACGACGACATTCCGAAGCTGGCGTGAAGGCGGGAGTTGCGCACCGAGCCCCATTGGCGCCGGAGCGGGTCGTCGGGGCACAGCAGGAGCTCGCCCGAGCTGTAGTACGAACGCGCCGCGTGCTGCCAGGTCGTGCTCTGTGCCTGCGACGGGATGAACGACCCATACGGGTATTGCTCATCCCAGTCGCTGACGTACAGGGTCAGAGCCACCCCAAGCTGCCGCACTCGGCTCCCGCACACCACCTGTCGGGCCTTGCGGCGCGCCGACGCGAACACAGGGAACAGCAGGGCCGCGAGGATCGCCAGGATGGTGACCACGATGAGCAACTCCACAAGCGTGAAGCCGCCCGCGGCCTGACGCCGGCGGCTCCACCGCCACGCCTGGAGTGTCAACGGGGCAGCCATTGCTGAGACCTCAGAACTCCACCCTCGTCTTCGGGTCGTCGCGGCTGGGCGCGACACCTCTCACTGACAGCAGTGGCCCCGACAGGCGGAACCGCAACTGCCAGGCGTAGGGGCGCACCAGGTCGAGCGGCAGGTTCTTGCCCTTCGGTGACGCCTGCACCGCGGCGTACTCCTCCAGCCGGCGGCGGACGGGCGCCGGCAGGACATCCCAAGGCGCCACGCGAGTGCTGTGATCCTCAGGTTCCGGCATGGAACTCGTCCACACGAGGTCCAGGTTGGCGAGGAGAGACCGACACAACGCGTCCTTCGCTTGTGCCCAGTCCGCTGCGGCGGGCGCGGGAGGGTCGGTGTGAAGTCGCGGTGGGGAGTCAGCATCTGGCACCAGCAACTCCATGTGCGCCGTCTCATACGACAGCCAACGCGCATTGAGCAGCGCCGCCACTGCCGCCGCGAACTCGCGACTGGAGACGTTCGCCGCGCGGACGGTGATCGGCCACGAGGCGAGGTCCTCCGCCACGTACCGCAGGAGGGGCGCCGCGGCCCGGTCGCGCATGTTGACCACCTCAGCGGGAACGCATAGAAAGGTTGCCTCGAGCACCTCTGCTGTTTCCCGGCACTCGGCCCGGAGTGCGACGATCCGATCGGACGCTCCGGGTGCGCCGACCTCGGCGGTGAGCCCGGGCAAAGGCCAGAGGACGTTGCTGCGGTTCTGCGGGCCTGCGTTTCCCTCCGGGAGGTAGCCGGTCATCTCGGCCACCGGGCCGTTCTCTCCTGACAACAGGAGGTGCGTGCGCCTCGCCTCGCCCCCGGCAGCGTCGGCTGTCGTTGCGTGGACCACCACGTGGGTCTCCAGGCGAGGCACCCGGGCGGTTAGAGAGGAGCGAAGCCTCCCGTCGGTGACGGCCAGCCGCAAGCCGTCCCGCGACAGCGCGTTCTGTTGCTCCTCCTGGGAAAGGCCGCACCACAGGTCGGTGGCGTCGGCGCCCTCGAATGCTGCACGTAGCATGGGCCGCAGTCGTGGACACCACAGCAACAGGGTCAACTCCTGCCCCTTGTTCAGGTTGGCGCGACGGAGGGTGATGACGTCACCCGCATCAAGGGTGTCTCGGTCCAAGAAGTAGTCGAGCACCGCCGGTGCCACTTCCGCCTTGCTGTCTTCGACCAACCGCTTGCTCCGGAGCACCGCCAGAGGGCCCACCGCCGTCCACTCGTAGCCACAGGCCGCGCACAGCGCGTCTAAGGCGGCGCGCCGCGTGCCCCCGGGGAAGGAGAAAGGTCGAGGCGTGTTGAAGCTCCAGCGGTTGGGACCGTCTGCCACGAGGTTTACCTCGGCCCTGTCGGCGAAGTCTACCAATAGGTGGGCGACCGGCGCCGGCGGGAGATCGAAAGGCCCGAGCCGGGACTCAAGCGGGGCTGGCGCTGCGTCCGCAACGGCAAGCGCGAACAGCGCAAGTGTTCCGCCTACAGCCCACACTCTGCCGCCCCACGTGTACTGCATGTCCTATCTCCTTTCCCGCAGCTTGGCAGCGTGGCGCGCTCAGAAGGAGACTCGGCGGGCGTCGCCTTCCTCACCCACCAGCCACGCGTCGAATGAGAAGAACGGAGAGCCGCGTCCGGGCCGCAACCCCAGCTCGGCCTCCTGGAGTCTCTTCCAGTCCAGTTGCGACAGCTGGTGCTTGAGAGCACTGTGCTCCTGCGCCCACGTGAAGTACCGGCCAAAGGCATCCTGGACGTGAGGCGACGTCGCCCACAGCGGGATTCCCAGCGGCTTCCCGTCCTGGAGCGTGTCTAGGCGCGTCCGGTTCAGGACCGAGTAGAACGGAGAGATGCCAGCGTAGTCTTGCCAGCGGAGCCTGGGATCGGGCCCTTGCCGAGCGAAGGGAGACGGGCGCTTGTCCACCCACGCCTCCACCACGGACAGGAGCTCTGCGGCGCTACGAGCGCGTTCTTCCTCTGGCCGCGGGCCGAGGACTCTGTAGGCGCTCCCGCGCGGCGTCCACTGTGCCTGGAACGCACGAGCCAGGGCTTCGCAGAACTCCGGACCCGTCACCGTCGGTTCGAGACGTACAGTCATCACCGCCTCGGCGAGATGGCGGTGGGCGACTGCCTGGAACATGGTGCTCCGCCCGGGCACTTCTGGGCCCGGAACAGGAGAGACCGCCTTGAGCAGATCTGCAAGCCGACAGTACTGCACCTGCAGCGGCCGCGGTTGAAGGTTGCGTTTGGCGTCCTGCGGTGCGCCTGCGCGCTCCAGCCGGGTTCGCAGTGCTTCGGACTGCCAAGGAGCGAACACGCGGTCTACCTGTCGTTGTGAGCTGTTGGCTGTCCGTCCGGCTTGCACCGCCGGCCACAGGGCTTCCACGTGGAGCACTTCCTCGCGGCCGATGCTGAAGACGACCGTTACCCGTCGCTCATTGCTGTTCGCCTCCACCAACCGCAGCTTCACTGCCGACGGGTCCTGCCACAACCGGGCAGCGTTCGCGTCTGCGTCGCCCGCGTGCCGAACGAGGACCATTGCCAGCAGGTCGCGCTCGCGCTGGTTTAGTGCTTCGAGGGTTGTGCCCTCCATGGACTGGAGACTCGTTGCCTTGCGCCGCGCCAGCGACGCCACCAACTCGCAAACCTCCGGTCGGGTGCGCACCAACTCCAGAGCGTCCCGGAAGGCCTGCCCGTACCATAGCACCGTGCGCCACTGTTCCGGCGTGAAGTCCGCGCCCGTCAGCGATGGCACGTCTGCCGACGACAGGCTGCGCCGGATGGCAAGCCACGTGACGGTGGTGGGTGACACGTCGTCAGGGTGTGGCTCGGTGCGGCTCGGACGCGCGACGACGACCTCGTCCACTGCCTCCCATTGATAGCCGAACCGTTGCGCCGCAGCATCCAGTATCTCCCGAATCGTCGCATCGGCCAGAACGAACGGCGACGGTGCGAAGGACCGGTACCCCGTGTGCGTAAGCGCCACCACAGAGAGCCTGCCGGCGTCCGCCACAGCCATCAGGACCGTCGCCATGGAAGCTCGGTCCACGGAGACCGAGAGCCGTCGCGCCAGGGCTGCCTCCGCGGCCAGCCCGGGGTGCACAGCCGGCGCGCAGACCCACACCAGCGTAGCCAGCAGCAAGGCGAGAGGGTGCGCTGCCCGCCGAACCACCGGGGAAAGCCGGCTCTTCGGCACAACTGAGTGGATGGCGGCCATTCCTGTGCTTTCCTCCTCTCTTGCCCGCCTCGTGGCGGTGAGCCATAGAGCGGCCGTCGGGCTGGAGGTCACGCGGAGCGGTGCGCACTCCAGCCCGGCAGCCCGCTCAATGGCTCCAGACCCCTCCAGACGCTAACCCTGGCCCCAGCCAGGAACCATCGTCAGGAAGAAGTCGTGCCGGACCTGCTCGTCCTCTTCGATGGGGACGAGGTCCTCACCGCTGTCGCCGTACATGCCAAATGGGTCTCTGGCTTGAACGGTCAGCAGACCGACGCCGACCATGGTGCTATACGCGCCATCCCAGCCTGTAGATGCGCTCAGGTTGTTGTCGATGTAGATGTCGATCGACGAGATGCCCGTCTGGGTGCCGGCCTCGTACACAAAGCCGTGGAGCTCCTCCGGCTCGTCGAAGTCAAGCTGGAAGTTCTGCAACGTGACGAAGTTGCGCACGACGTTCACGTTGATGGGGTCCATCGGGTGATACATGCCAGCCTGTGCCTTCGCCGGGTGTGCCCCAGGCCAGACAAAGTCCATTCGGTACCAACCATTCCAGTCTGTCGTCACACTTCGTTGGCTGTCGACAAGTTCGACCTCGGCGCCCTCGATGGCGAAAGCGGTGTGAGCGTCGGTCACCCAGCCAGCGATTCCGCCGGTCACACTGCGGATCGTGACGACGTTCGCCAGGTAGACATCTGTGTCGTTGCGCCCCATGGGCCCCCCGAAGTTCGCAGTGTCCGCGATCCCCCACTTGTCGCTGTACATCGTGTCTTCGTCGACTGTCCAGGCGCTCACCGCGGCGGTCCACGCCTCACCCGTCTGCGGGCCAGACTGATGCAGCACGAAATCTCCGAACTGGCCGCTGTTGATGATGGGGTTGGCCAGCAGTGGGGGGCCCCACCAGATGTCCGGCACGAAGCACTCCTCGTAGTCCTGGGAGGGTGGAGGCACCACGTTGGTGTCCTTGTCAAGCGCCGTCACCTCGTAGGTGAATGCGGCGCCAGAGTCCGCTGTGGCGTTCGCAACGGCCGCCTGTATCGCCGGGTCGGGGTTCCAGACCTGGGCCCAGACTGTGGAAGTCGCGAGGGCGGCAGCAGTCACCAGCAACAATGCGCGATGTGTCGATCTCCATGGCTTCACTTCGAGTTCCTCCTTAGGCACGATGTGGTCCTGTCCTTCTCGTGGTGCTCAGCACGACACGTGCTGAGTCCGGGCGGTACCGTCAACCAATTGCCCGGTTGCCGGCAGGCAGAGGCAGTGCACTACGGAGGATCTCGACCCGGGCGACCCCAACCTAACTGAAAAAGACCCCGCTGCACGGAGTGGGCGCCGATTGGCGCTAGGTGAGTTGCGCTGCCGCGGCAGTCCCGAGGGCGTGGCTTGCGCTGGGCTTTGCCGGCGGGGGGGAGGGGGGGGGCGTGCACTCGTGCCGTGGCAGTCTTCCCGTCGTCAGGCGCGAGCACAGACAGCTTCCCAACGTGGTGCTCTCCTCTGACGCAAGCCGCGTTTTGGTGACGCCAACTCCGACGAGACATAGCACTTGGGCCTTGGAGCGTCCCCGGTGGACTCTGGGACGGAGAGGTTGAACTCGGCATAGAGTATAGCTCAGGGAGCGTGCCGTTGCAATACCCGGGTGGACGTGCGGTGGCGTGCCGGCCACAGAAGGACCGCTGCCTCTGGATCGCCAGCAGGGGCGCCCGCCTACGCCGAGAAGTCACCACGCGCTATGAGCGACCGATGAGTCCTGCTTCGGAACGAGCCGCCGAGCACAGGGCGATGGACGCCACGCTCATCGCGCGAAACCGACCTTCCCCGCCGCGAACTGAAACAACGCGAACAGCGCCTCCTCCGCGCCCAGGACCTCCGGCATCCGCATCCAGACGTACAGGTTCTTCCCGTTCTTCGGCGCGGAAGTCTTGTGCTCGACGTAGGCGATGCCGTCGCCGTACCACTTGCCGGCGGCGTCCGTCAGTCGGGCCAGTGGGAGGTAGACGTCGCCCTTGGCGACCAGCGCCTGGGTTGCCGGCCGCCAACGCTGGTCGCCGGCCGCGGGGAAGGGCGCCGTGGCTGGCACGCCGGGGAGCGCCTGGGTGTCAACGTGAAAGGTCAACTCGGCGCCGGCCGGCGGCTGCTCCCAGCCCCGCACGTTGGCGCCTTCGGGAAGGTCGTCGCGTTGCCCGGCGCCGCTGCCGGCAATCGGGAAGCCGAGGCGGCCGGCGGCGAGGTTGGGCTGGCCGGTCTCGTCGTAGTAGAACGGATATGGCTGGAACGGGATCGTCATCAGCAGGCCGCCCTCGCCCAGGTAGCGGACCAGCGCCCGCTCCACGTCGCCGTCTGCCTTCAGGCTGCGGACATAGCCTTCGCCCGCGGCGTGC
>PEVN01000396.1 GCA_002779825.1 Armatimonadetes bacterium CG06_land_8_20_14_3_00_66_21
CCACACGCCCCCGGGTGAAGTTCTGCGAACTTCCACTTCGGTGTATTCCTAACCTTCGCGAGTATAGCTCCGGTTCATGTGAGCGCACGCGAACCAGACAAGCCTGGCCACCGCAGGCGGCAGCCCCGCCACATCGCTCTCGGTGATGCACGAGGCTGCCATGCTACTCTCCGAAAAGGATGGGCGGCTCGTCGTCGTCCCGCAAAGCGAGGATCGGCGTCTTGGTGGACTGGACAGCGTCCTGCTTCGCCGCCGTTCTCAGCGATTCCGCGAGGCGAACCATTCGGTTTCCCCACTCTCCAGAGACGACGAAACGCAGCGGGTTCTGGCTCAACGCAGCATTCACATTCAGTTCGGGCACGCCTTCCTCCGCCAGTTCCTCCAATACTTCACGGAGAAGCATCGGCTCTCCTTTGCTCTTCAGCAACTTCTCTATCCGGTCGGCGACCGTCAGGTGGCGGTCCACTCCCCACTCGGCAAGCCCATACTCGCCGCGCTCAGTGGGCACGAACTCGGTGTAGTTGCATAACCCGGTGTGCACACTATGGTCAGTGGTCTGGCCGAACTTGACGCTATGCTCTCTCAGGAAGGCACCGATCTTGGAGTAGTGGGTCGGCTTGCCGATCGCTCGCAGTGACGCGCGGATGGCCTTCCGCTTGGTCGGTCCATGCCGGATCGCCACCCAATCGGGATCCCAGATCCAGTCGCCGTCCAGCACCGGTGGTCGGATCTCAGCAAGGATGGCTTCGACATAGGCGCGCGGCATGTTGGCGCTGCCCTCGGCAGCGCCGCAGCATGGTATGACCGACCGGTCCCGTGGCCCGTCCGCCCAGCAACGCTCGCCGAGGGCCTTGTTCAGGTCGAAGACAAGATCCACGACGCTGATTTTCTCTCCGGTGATCGCACCCACCCTGAACACCACGAGGCACCGCACGCGGTTCTCCAGCGCCAAGCAGCGCCGCGGGTGACGCAGCGTACTCCCTTTGAGGCCGAAGTCACCAACAAGGTGCTGGAGCGCGTGCAGAGACATCGTGCTGGGGCTCTGCGTGCAGGCGAACTGCGCTTGGAGCGCCCCGGCGAAGGCGTGCGCACTGGCGAGTCCCAAGCAGCCGGAAGCAGCCGCGGTGACGGTCCGCGCCATGCCGTCCTTGCAGGGGTGGCGGCTCCACGCCTTCGGCAGACGGTCCGAGGCTTGGGCTTCCACTTGCCGCACTCGCTCTCGCGACAGTCCGAACCTGCCTGCGAACTCCTCTAACGTACGGCGCTTCGAGTCCGTGGTGCCGATTCCTTGGCGGCCGAGCCAGACCTCGGCTTCACGGCTGGGCAGCACCTCGTGCGCCAGAGCGTTCAGGAAGCTCTCCAGTCCCTCATCCTGAAGGAGCGCCCACCAGCGCCCCGCCTCTGCAGGGCGCTGCCCCCTGCGTGCCTGATACCGCAGCGTGCGGTACAGGAGCAGCAACGACTGCAAGCCGCTGCCAACGCTGTCCGCCGCCTCCAGCAGCTTTCGCTCGGGCCCCAAAGTGCCGTGGTCGTTTGTCGGGCCGAATGCCGTCGACAGCAGCTTCGCCTCTGCCGGTGGGAAGCCCAGCGTCACCCAAGGTGGGCGGGCAATGCCTTCCAGCAAGTCCACTTTGACGGCAGCATCGGCGTTCGCAAGGAGGGCACGTGTGAAGCATCCCGGCCGGAACATCCCCGATCCATCGATGGCGTCGAACAGTCGGGACAGACCCCCCGAGGCGGGGACGTGGGTACACAAGTACTCCAGCGTGAGCGCGCCGAAGTCGTCCAGGGAGTCCTCCGCCCAGATGCCAGCACCTCGTAGCTGTGCCAGGGAATCCCCGTCGAGTCCGAGTTCCGCTACGGTCATCTGGAGATCCGCGGCCCGGGGTTCGTCGCTTGGCGTCTGCCTCGCCGTACCGAAGAGCGCTCTAAGCGGACACCTGAGAACCGAGTCGACCGGCACCGGCCCCTCAGGCGGCGGGTGCTGCCTGAATGGGTGCTCACGCCCGGTTCCTGGGCGCACTGCCTCTTTCCTCTGAAGCCATAGACGAAGAGCGGCGAACTGCATCAACTTCCGGGTGCCGACCCCGTTCTGTTCGGCGAGGCGCCTGGCAGGAATGCAGAGGACCTCTCCCACGCGTTTGGCACCGGCTCGCCGCAGGCATGTGATCACATGATCACTGACGCCGAACTCGCCAAGCACCTCCACGTTCGAGGCGGCGTCCGGAGGTGGGAGCTTGTCCAACCCCCAGTTCGCGAGGAGCCGCAACGCGGCTTCGTCGTCGTCGGCCTCCGCCTCGGTCGTGGGCGGCTCCTTGTGGATCTGGGCCACCTCTGCGATGCCGACTTTGTCGATCGCCGGTGTGCGTACGTGATGCGGTGTCCCTGTGCCTCCTGAACTGGCGGCGGGCAGCCATCGCTGGACTTCAGATGCATTGGGTTTCGAGTTGACCAGTTCGAGGGCGTGCTCCAGACGTCCCTGGAACACCCTCAAGAGTCCATCCCAGTCTCGCCCCGGTGCGAGCGACTGGAACTCCTTGGGGTGCAAGGTCAGCACGTCCGCCAGGCACTGCGCCCCTGCCCTGCGCAGTGCCGCCAGGAAGTCCGGGCGGTAGTGGCCATGCCAGTACCGAAGGAATGGGGAGTCCTCGGTCACCGACTGGGCCGCCAGCTCCTCGGCAGGTGTGGGGGAGCGAGGCTCAACGGCGCCGTGCTCCGCGCCCTGCCCCTCGGGCTGGCTGCGGTCCACCGCGAAGAAACGCTGCACTGCCTCCCGATCAGCCTGAGTGTGACCGGCGAGTTGGAGGCGAGACGACAGGGGGCCATCTCCCCGCGCCACCCACCGGAGCACCAACTCGTCGAACTCGGCCGCGCTGAGACCCAGGCCGGCGGTGCACTTGTACATTAGGGCTTGCGGCTCAACCTCGCTCACTTCGGCCACCAAGCGGACCGCGGCGTCACGCGCCGCCGCCACTTGGTCCTGAGTGGTCGGTCGGCCACTCAGGACGCCCCCCAGGACCTCGAGAACCTGCCGGACCCCGGCAGGCGTTGATGTCTCCGTCTGATCCCCCGCCCGGTCGCCGCCATTGCCGGCGACCGCGAGTGGGCGCGGTGTGGCCCCCGAGGTCGGGCCCCCCATCGCTTCGGTTGCCGTTCCAGCCCCTGAGTGGCTATCGGCAATGCGTTCGGTAGCTCTGTTCACTCGACACCCCGGGACCTTCCCGGTCGCTGCCGTGCCTACTGGCGGCATTCCTACTGGTCTTCACCAAGTCCGTCGGTTCCCCTGCCTGCGGGTGGCACCACGACGCAAGCGACCGGATTGTAGCGCCTTTGGTTTGCAGTGACAATGCCGCGGACACAGCCCACTCGCTGGCGCGTCGCGCGATCTTCGCGCCTGCCGTCGCTGCGAGATTGGGAGCCGGGAACACCGGAGCAGGCGTTGCGCACTCGTGTCCGAGGGTCGTGGGAGTCTGCGGGCAGCGGCTAAGCGTTGCGGCGATCCAGCGGCTTCAGCCCAGCGTAGACGCGCAGCCGTCATTGTCGCCCCGGGCGCCCGCTTCGCCTGGCGCGAAAGAGCGTGGCTTGAGCCGATAGTCCCGCGGATCAATGCAGCCGTCATACGTCTGTCGGTCGATAGGGATCCAGTCGGTCTTGTCAGCGCCGCGCAGGTTGGTGCTGGTCGGGCTCTGGGGGAAGGCGGAGGCCAGCTTGATCCAGCGGTCCTGGGTGGCGGCGATCTTCCGTACTTCCTCGGCCGCCTCGGTGAGGTCCTGGTCCTGGCTGAAGATCAGCCCAACGTCGTACTTGTCGTCGCGGGCGAGACGGACGATGTCGAGCGCGATCCGCACATCGATCCCCTTCTCCTGTCCCACGAGCACCGTGCGCGGCTGCCCGTCCGGCAGGACAATGGTCTGGTTGCGGTAGCGAAGGGGCCGGGAGAAGACGTGTACCCTCTGGTTTCCCATCACGGCCAGCTTCGCACGCCAGAAGTGGCTCCAGAAGGGCTTGTCCTCTCGTCTTGGCACACCGGTGTAGAACCGAACCTGACTGACGGTCCAACCTTTGCCGGTGCAGACCGCGGCCGCCAAGGTTGGCGGGTCGTAGTTCGGGAACGTGTAGCCGAAGGCCTGCCTCACCGCGTAGAACAGGTTCTGCCCGTCTACGAAGGCGATCGCGCGCTTGACCGCTGGCTCTGTGCGCATGCTTCACCTCACGTCCGGCCAGACAAAAATAACCCCGACCGAGGCCTTTCGGCGGCTGGGCCGGGGAGTAGATCAATGACTGCAAGTATAGTGCATCCGGCCGCGGCAGTCAAGCACCCGGCGTCTACTTCAGCCCGGCGTACTTCGCGTTCCATTCCGCCACCCGCTGCATGAGCAGCGGCTGCGCGGAGCCATGGGGGATGTTGAAGTCCTTGTCCTGCCAGGGGAAGTGCCAGACCCAGAGGGCGACCAGCGCGGCGCCCTCCTCGTCCAGCAGGTCGAGGGCGGCGCGTGTCCATTTGGCTTCCGGGTCGTCAGGCAGGTTGGGGTCGGTCTGCCCCAACTCGCCGACAAAGACGGGCGCGCGGGCGGCGTGGATCGCCCGGACTCTTGCACGCAGGAAGTCGAGCTGCGGTAGCTTGCAGACCTTTCGCGTGGTCGCGAAGTTGCCGTACATGTGAATGCTGAAGACGTCCAGCGGCTCGGGCTGCGATTCCAGCAGGTTCGCCAGGTGCTCCCGCACGGTGTCGTTGCGGTACTCAAAGTTGGGGAACGTCTCCCGGCGGGACAGGCTCTCCTCCCGCGGGCCGGAGTCGCCGCTGGTGACCAGGTGGTTGGAGTCGAGCCCTTTGATGAACGCCGTCATCTCCTTGTAGAACCGCACTAACATGTCGAAGGAGAAGCTGTCTTCGCGGGCGTACTTCTCGCGGATGTCGGTGGCGCCCTCCGGGTACACGCCTTTGGGCAGCGCCGGGCGGTCCTTCATGTCCACATCGGCGGTCAGGAAGCACTCGTTGTCCAGTTCCCACAGCAACACGGTGGGGTCGTCTCTGTAGCGGGTGACGAACTCGCGGACGTAGCTGTAGGTGGCTTCGTGCGTCTTCGACTGCGGGTTCAGCACGGCGGTGCGCAGCTCGCCGTAGTCCATGTTCCACTTGCCGAACACGCCCAACGAGGGGATGAGCTTCACGTGGTGCTGCCTGCACAGGGCGAACAGCTCGTCCATGAGGCGCCAGTACTCGGCGGGGTCTTTCAGGTAGAGATCGGCGGTGTCTTTGGGGTAGCCGGGCGAGGCGAAGAACCGGATGAACGCCACCTTGCTCCGTTCGGCGTCCTCGATCGCCTCGACCATCGCCTGCCGCATCTTCTCTTTAGTCCCGTAGAGCTGCTGCCAGTGGAACCAGGTGCCTAAGTACCCCTGCGACAGGTGTGGCACGTTGACCCCGACGGCGCGGTATGGGTTGCCGTTGAGCATTAGCTTGCTGCCTTGGGCGGTGACGAAGCCGTCAGCGGCAGCCGGAGAGTGCAGCAGCAGCGAGACGACGAGGGACAGGGCGAGGAGTGTGGATATGGCGATCATGGTGTGGTCTCCAAGGGTGTGGGTTTGCGCCAGCAGCGTTCCGCGCCTCCTCGTTCCTTCGGTGCTCCAGAACGGCCGGGTTACTCGCTAGAAGGGGTGCCTGACACGCACCCCGCGAATGATCTGCCCGTCGTTCAGATCCTCGGTCCAGAGCTGGGAACACCGCGCGCTTTCGGCCGCGACGACAATGAGGGCGTCCCAGAACGAGAGCTGCGCAAGCAGGCTGCAATCGATCGCCTCGCCAATAAGGCCCGGAGTGATCGTCACGACCTCGTAGTGCCCGAACGCGCGGACCATGTCCTTCGCCTGGAGGGGATCAATGCCCAGCTTCTTGGTCGCCGTGACGTAGAACTCCTGGAGCACCTGCGTGGAGACGACTCCGGTTGAGTTCTCGGCGAGTTCCCTGAGGAGGGACCGCGCACGGCTCTGCTTGTCCGGCAAACTGCAATCCGCGGCGTACGCCAATACATTCGTATCGAGGAACGCCTTAGGCATCGTAGAGCTCCTCCCGCGTCCAAGTCCGGCCATCTGAGTGTCCGCCAACGCGGTCCATGAGCTCAAAGCACTCAGTCAGCCAGTCCTGCGAATCGCGTCGTGCGGTCTGGCTCAGCAGGTTTCGCACCAACGCGTTCACCGACGTGTTGTGCTTCCGGGCGTACTCGCGCCCTGCCTGCAGGCACTCTTCATCAATTGCCAGCGTAATGTTGGGCACAGTCCTCACCTCCGGGTGACCAGCGACATTGGGGTCCGATGGCGACCGATTACACATAGCCTGTGGGCACATTGTACGTGCTCCGCGCGTTCGGCGCAAAGGCTGCGGGTTCGGGCGGAGGACATCCGGCCGGCGCCCCGGCCCTCACCAGTCGCACCCAGCGCTCACTGAATCGCCGGCATCGCGATCCGCTCTCCCGCCAACTGCTTCGCCTGCTCGCCGGGACCATACGCGCCGTAGAACACCGCGTTGCAGTCGATCCACGCGGCGAGGCGACGGAGGTCGGCGGCGGGCAACTTCACTTGCTGGTGCCCGGCGCGAAGCAGCTTCAAGAGCTTGCTGCCGAGGGCGCCGTACATTCCGCCGGGAGGCGTGAGCTGAATCTGGTTGCGCTGGCCGAAGCGCGGGACCCAGGCGGCGGCCGCTGCCTCGGGCGTCATCTGTCCGCCGGTGAAGTCTTTGGGGGTGCCGCACAGCGACCAATACGACTGGGTGAACCCATTGAGCGGCGTGGCGGTGAGGTCCATTCCTTTGGCGGGCTCCTTGCCGCTGTGGCACTCCACGCAGTACTTGTCGAGGACGGGCTGAACGACGCGCATGAAGGAGAACGGCGCGCCGCCGAGTTCGCCGGGGTCCAGAGCCGAGGGCGGGCGACCCATGGCGGCAGGCGTGCCGGTCGGCGGGACGTCCTGCCGACGCTCATGGCAGCCGAGGCACGAGATGCGCTCACCGGGCTGGACGTAGAGCAGCGACCGCATGGTCTGGTAGGCGAAGCCGGCTTTGTCCAACGCTTGGAGCAGGACGGACTTTCGGGCCGGCAGCAGGAACCGCGCGGAGCCGTCGGGCTCGATCGGCACGGTGCCGAGGATCGCGCGGGCGTTCTCTTCGCCGGCCAGCCCGATGCGCGGGCTGTTGGCCCAGGGGGTCGTCTTCGGGAAGATCTGGACGACCCGCAACTGGGTGAGGCTGCCTCGCGGGACGTCGCCCAGCCCTTGGTACACGTCGGTCACGATCAGCTCACCGGTGGAGGAAGTGCTTGGCGAGGCTGTCCGAGGCAGCGCGGGCGGCGCCGGCCGCGGCTGCAGGGGCGTAGGGTTCATGCTGCTGAGCTGTGGGTCGCGGTAGAGCAGCTCGCGGTTGCCGGCGGCGTCCAGCAGGTAGATTCCCAGCGCGCTGGGTGGGTTGGGGCCCTGGCCCTCGTTGATCAACTGCTTGGCGCTGTAGGAAACCAGGAAGTACTGCTCCGACAACGGCCAGGGCGACTCGTAGTAGCCGGGCAGGGCCCACCCTTCGGCCTCGGGGAACGGGCCGGGGGTGATCCGGGTGACGGCGTCGAGGCTGTTGTTGTCGACCGCGGGATCGACCAGGCACAGCGGGCCGCCGGTGATGGCGTGGTGTGCCGAGGCGATGAACGCCAGTTTGTTGCTGCCGGGGATAGGGCGCACCTGGAAGGTGCAGTGCGGCTTGGGCGCAGCATTGCCCCAGACGGCGACTGCGTTGGTGCCATCGGGTCGCGTCGCCCAGAGGTTCTGGTGGGTGACGGCGTCGCGGTCGATGTAGTCCCAACGGGCGTACAGCAGGTCGCCGGTATTCGACACCGCGGGGAACCACTCGTTGACGTCGTTGCACGAGAGCGCCTGCAGGTTGGTCCCGTCGCGCTCAACACGGTGGAGCGTGTACGCATCCCACCGCTTGCTGAACTGCCCGCCGAAGCACCGCGAGTAGCCCTGCCGCCGGGTGGAGCAGAACGCGACGCCACCGTCCGGCAGGTACGTCGGCATGAGGTCGTCGTACGGGCCGCGGGTGAGCTGCCGCAGCCCGGTGCCGTCGACGTTGACCTCATAGAGATGGTAGTAGCCCTCGTCGGGGCCTTCTTCGTTGACGGTCAATTGCTCGGGCCGGTACGGCGTGTCGGGGCACTCAACGAACGAGAAGACGATCCGCTGGCCGTCGTAGGAGAGCCGCGGTTCGAGGACACTCCCGCGGGGCAGTTGGTCGCCAAGGAGGCTGCGCGTCGCCAGCGAGTAGCCGGGGTCCGCCAGCACGAACAGCCCCCCGCCCGGGCGCGCCCGCCAGCCGTAGTATTGCATGACGAGGTGACTGTATGAAGCTGGTTGCCGCCTGCAAAACAGCAGTTCGCCCGTGCCCAGCAGCGGGTTGCTCAGCGCGATGTCCCGCTTCAGCAGATGGCACTGCAGGTAGAGGGTGCGCCAGTCGGCGAGGCCCTGGTCGGCCCGGTTTGCCTGATCGGCCAGCCACTCCAGCCGCGCTGACTGGGCCGCGAGAAAATCGGCCGGCTCGCCTTCCTTGAGGGCCGACACAAGCCGGCGGGCGCGGTCGAGGTGATCGGCCGTTGCTGCGGCGTCCGACTCGGCCGTCTCGGTGAGCTTGTCGTCGCGCCGCCACTCTGTCTGGGCCAGCAGCAGGAGGTCCAGGTCGGGCTTGCGGGTCAACGGCTTTGTGGTCTGTTCGTACGCTCCGCTGACGGCGTGCGCGAAGGCATCCAGGGGGAGGGCGTCGGGCTTCGTCGTGACCAGCCGGTTGAGCAGCGGGAGGCTTCCCGTCCACGGTCCTTCGTGGGCCGCGAGCACCATCGTCGGCAGCGCCAGCTTCGCGCCAGCCGCGAGCGTCTGCGGCGCGTCGTTTGCGCCCACCCTCAACTGCACTTGCAGCCTCCCTTCGTCCGCAAGCTCAGCGCGCACCGACCACGGCCCCGTCGGGTCAAGCGCCAACGCCACGCCGGACGTCTCGGGACCGTCTTCCAACACCAAGAACGGCAACCCCTCCCCGTGCCCGATTGCGAACGTCGTCCCCTTAATGAGCGGCGACTCCCGAAGCGATAGATTCGCGTCGAGGCAGTACAGCGTCGTCGGTGGCGGCTCGGCTTCCGTCTCGGTGAGCCTCTCGTAGAACCAGTTGCCGTTGCCCTGCTTGTCGGCAAACGCGTCTGTCGCGGGGAACGCCTCGCCGTCGGCATAGGTGATGACCGGCTCCCAGCCGGTGGTATCGCACGCGATGGAGCCGCGCTTGTGGCAGAGGAACCGAATCGCGTCGCCTTTGCGCACGTCGACCTTCAGGTTGGGCTCGACGCCCTTGTCGTCCTTGCCGTCCAACTCCGCCCGCCACAGCTCCTCATCGCCATGGCGGATCATCACCCGCACGCCGTCGCCGTCGAGGTGGAGCTTGAACACGCGACCGGTGACCGTCACCCGACCGTCGCGCGGGGCCCGGAAGCAGCGCACGCTCAGCGTGTTCTCGCCGGGGTGGTGCCAGTCTTTGCCGACCCGCGTCCAGTCCGGACCGGTCCAGAAGGTGGAGCCGTACCACTCCTCGTTGCGGTAGGTCAGCCTCTCGTAGGGCGCGTCTTCTTTGCGATCGCGGACGCGGAACGTCAACGTCAACGCCGGGAGCGCCCCAACCTGGGCCGCGGCCTTGCCGCCGTTGGTCACCTCACCCTCGATCAGCAGCCCGGGGAGCTCGGGCACCCACCGGGACCTCCGCGTGATCGCAAGCCCGGTACCCGAACGCTCGCGACCGGCCGCCGGCTCGAGCTTGCGGATGAGGGACTGCTCCGGCGCAGTGGCGAAGTGGGAGGCGAGGTCCTCCGCTGCGGGCGCGGTCAACGCCGCCGACCCAGTCCCGACCGCCGCAAGGCAGGCCAGGATGAGCCGGGCGGCTCTGCAACAAGGAAAGTCGCTCACGTTTGCTCCTCACACACGCCAGGTCGCGCCCTCCGTCCCTATTCTGTTCGAAAGGCAGCCGCGGTGCAAACCAGTACAGACTGTGCACCGGGGGGCAGCCGGCGCGCAGCCCTCGACAATACCCCTCGCACCGAAGGACGGCCAGAACGGTTGTGGAATAGAGTCCGCTGCCGCCGAGCCAACGAGGCTCCGGGAGTCAGTCGAGCGATGCCCCCCCACTGCGCCGTCTCAATCATCATCCCTGCCTACAACGAAGCCGACCGGATCGGCGACACGGTTGCCGCTGTGCTCCGATTCGCCGGTGTTCGCGAGGTCGTGGTCGTTGACGACGGGTCACCCGACGGAACAGCGCAAGTGGCGACGGACGCCGGCGCCTCGAGCGTGTTGGTCAACGAGAAGAACCTGGGCAAAGGGCGGTCGCTCATGCGCGGAGTGGAGGCCAGCAGCGGCGGCGTTCTCCTCTTCCTGGACGCCGACCTCGGCGACACGGCCTCGGCGGCGGAGGCGCTCCTCCCGCCGGTCGTGTCGGGCGACGCGGACATGACTATCGCCGTCTTGCCGGCCGCGAAGAAGAAGGGCGGCTTCGGCTTCGTCCTTCGCACAGCCGCCTGGGGCATCCGCAAGTGCACCGGCTTCGAGGCAAGGGCGCCGATCAGCGGACAGCGCGCGATCCGCCGCAAGCTTCTCGACGAACTCGGCGGCTTGGCCGACGGCTACGGAATCGAGGTCGCCCTCACCATCGACGCCTTGCACCACGGCTTCCGCATCCAGGAAGTCGACGTGCCCTTCGAGCACCGCGAAACCGGCCGTGACCTGGCCGGATTCATGCACCGCGCGAAGCAGTTGCGCCAGATCGCCCGCGCCCTGGCGCCAAGGCTGATCCGAGCCAAGAGACTCCCGTCCGGCTCGTCCGGCAGGTGAACCAGTTTGCAGTGAGGAAGCCGCCCGATCCTGGCGCCCAAACTGGTTCACCTGCCGGACGAGCCGGACAGGGGGAACCACATTCCCGAAGGAGCTTCCCCGACGATGACCCACCCCGAACTCCGCTACCGCCAGATCCATCTCGACTTCCACACCAGCGAGGCCATCGAGGGCATCGGCGCTCAGTTCGACGCCGAGGAGTTCGTCGCCACGCTCGACAGGGCGCGCGTCAACTCCATCACCTGCTTCGCCCGCGGGCACCACGGGTGGATCTACTTCGACACGCAGCGCTTCCCCGAGCGGCGGCACCCGCACCTGAAGTGCAACCTGCTCAAGGAGCAGATCGACGCCTGCCACGCCCGCAACATCCGCGTGCCGATCTATGTCACCGTGCAGTGGGACCACCTGACCGCCCACCAACACCCCGACTGGCTCTGCCTCGACCCCAGCGGGAAGATCCAGGGAACGGCGCCGTTCGACGCGGGCTTCTACCGAAAGCTCTGCCTCAACACGCCCTACGTCGACTTCCTCAAAGAACACGTTGAGGAGATCTTGCAGACACTGCCGTGCGACGGGTTCTTCTTCGACATCATGCAGCCCAACGACTGCTGCTGCGCCTACTGCCGCGACGGCATGAAGGCTCAGGGGCTGGAGCCCTCCGACGCTGACGCGCGCCAGCAGTACGGGTTGCAGGTCATCCGCACCTTCGAGCGCGAAATGACGGAGTTGGTGCAGCAGCACGCGCCCGAAGCGACGCTCTTCTACAATGCCGGTCACATCGGCCCGCGCCACCGAGACGAAGCCGACTACTACACGCACTGGGAACTGGAGTCGCTGCCCAGCGGCGGCTGGGGCTACCTGCACTTCCCCGTCACCCAGCGCTACGCGCACACCCTCGGCAAGGACTGCCTGGCGATGACCGGCAAGTTCCACACCTCCTGGGGCGATTTCCACTCCTTCAAGAACCCGGCGGCACTGCAGTTCGAGTGCTTCCGCGCGCTGGCGCTCAACGCCAAGTGCAGCATCGGCGACCAGCTCCCGCCCCTCGGCAAGATCTGCCAGGCAACCTATGAGCTGATCGGTTCGGTCTACAGCGAAGTCGAACAGAAGGAGCCTTGGTGCCGCGGCGCCAAGGTGCTCTCCGACATCGGTGTCATGACGCCCGAGGAGTTCACCGGCGGCCGGACGCCGGAGCCGGCCGGCGGTGCGGTGCTCATGCTGCAGGAGGGCGGGTACCAGTTCGACATGATCGACTCCGCCACCGACCTGTCGAACTACAAGGGGGTCATTCTGCCTGACGTGATCCCCGTGGCTGACGAGCTTGCGGCGAAGTTGGGGCAATACGTAGCCGGTGGCGGCGCGCTGATCGCCAGTCACCAATCGGGGCTGAACCCGGAGAAGACCGAGTTCGCGCTGCCCGCCCTCGGGGTGCGGCTGAAGGGCGAGGCGCCATACAGCCCCGACTTCCTCGTGCCCAAAGGCGAGGTCGGCAAGGGGCTGCCCGAGACAGAGCACGTGATGTACCTCAAGGGCACCGAGGTCGAGCCGGCGCCCGGCAGCGAGGTACTGGTCGGCACAGTGGTGCCGTACTTCAACCGCACCTACAAGCACTTCTGCTCCCACGCGCACACCCCCTCGGCCGGCGAGGTCGGCTACCCGGGCATCGTCCGGAACGGCAACGCGATCTACTTCGCCCACCCGCTGTTCACTCAGTACCAGGCCAACGCCCCCAAGTGGTGCAAGACGCTCCTGCACAACGCCCTCGACCTGCTCCTCCCCGACCCGCTCCTCCGCCACGACGGCCCCAGCACCGTCCTGGCGACGATCAACGAGCAGCCCGCCGAAAGCCGCCAAGTCGTGCACCTGCTCCACTACCTCCCCGAGCGCCGCGGCAAGGCATTCGATGTGATCGAGGACGTGATCCCGCTCTACGACCTCAGAGTATCCGTGCGCGCGCCCAGAGCCGTCACAGCCGTCACCTGCGTGCCTGAGGGCGGGGTACTCGCCTTCGAGGCGAAGGACGGACGCGTGGAGTTCGTGCTGCCCAAGTTGATGGGGCATCAGATGATCGCTGTTGAGCTTGGGTAGCGGCGGCTCCGCCGGGAGCGTAACCGTGATGCCTCCCGACTGCCGAGGCACGGGGCACTCGCCCACCGGACGGAGGTGGCCTACAATCCCCCAACGGAGGTGTCCCGCATGGCGATAGAAAGCCAGACGGCAGCAATGCCATTCAACAGGATCGTGGAGCTGGTCTGCCGACTGTCGACCTCTCAGTGGGTGGAACTCTGCCGTCGGCGAGACGAGAACTGCCGAACGGCGGTGCGGCCGGACCACAGCGCCAATGCCCCGGGCGAGGAGGATGTGGACGAGTGGCTCGACGAACTGGAGGCGATGTTGGCGGACGAGGGGTGTGACGTGTCCACTGTCCCGAGCCTCGACGAGGTCCGGACCGGGCTTTCGGGGATCAAAGGAACTATGGCGGAGGCCGTCAGGGAGGAGAGAGACCTGCGGGGATGAGTGCTGACTTCCTTGATACGAGCGCGTTGGTCAAGCGCTACACATCCGAGAGCGGGACGGCCAAAGTGGACGGGATCTTCGGAGACCCGGAGAAAGACATCCTGATCTCACGCCTGGGCGCAGTCGAATGGCACTCGGTTCTTGCCCGCAAGGCACGCGCGGGTGAGATCACCCGGGGCGCCTACCAGAAGGCCCGGGGTCGATTCTACGCCGACGTGCGCACGCGGCGCCTCCGCCTCGCGGGATGGGACCAGCAGTGCTTCCGTCGAGGCATCCGGTTGCTCAAGCAGTGGGGACTTTCCCGCGCGCTGCGGACCTTAGACGCGCTGCAACTTGCCGCCGCTCTGATCCTCCATGAACGCGGTGAGCTCGACCGGTTCGTGTGTGCGGATGCCACGCTCTGCGACATAGCTCGGGCCGAGGGACTGAGTGTACTGAACCCGGAGGACTGACGGCTGTCGGCCCAACCGCGACATGGACAACGCCACCTTCCGGCAGAGGGTTGCGCAAGTCAACTGGAATTCCCTTTGGCTGATGGCTGATCGCTGACCATTCCCCCCGAAAGGACCTTCTCCCCATGCACTGGAAAGACGACAAACGCTGGGCGTACTCCCTCACCTACGACGAAGGGTGCGCGGCGCTGCTGGAACATGCGGTGCCCATTCACCGGGAGTACGGCATCCCCGGGCACGTGTGCTTTGTGGCGAGTCAGGTCGGTGTCGTGCGCGACGTGCCCGGCAGCAGCTACGATGGGATGATGATCCTGTCGAGAGCGCAGATGCACGAGCTGGCGAAGGAGGGTTGGGGCGCCTCGTGCCACGGCATGACCCACGCGCACATCACGGAAGACAACGTGGCGTTTGAGGTCTACGAAAGCCGGACCCGGCTGGAGGAAGCGCTCGACCTGCCGGTCGCGATGTTCTGCCTGCCCGGCAACAACGACCACTGGCCGGTGGTGCGCGCCCACGCCGTCGCCGCCGGATACACGTCGATCCTGACCATCTTCGACGACGTCAACACCGGCGACACGGACCCGCTGCGGCTGTGCCGCTGCCCCTTGCACACCGAGTACCCGCCGCCGTTCTACTCCCGCTTCGACCCCTACAAGCGCCTCCACCAGGCAATCGACCGCGGCGGCTGGGTCATCGACTACGCCCACTGCCCGATGCCCGATAAGCCCATTCACCCGGCGAAAGACTGCACAACGGCGGAGCTTGCCCAACGGTTCGAGACGGTCCGGCGGGTGGGTGGCGATGACGTGTGGCTGGCTGAGCCGAATGAGGTGGTGGAGTTCCTCCTCGCTACTCAATAACCAGAACCCCTGAGATCGGGAAGAAGAAGTTCTGGATCAGCAGCCAGGTGAACAGCACGAAGCAGTTGCCCAGGATCATCCCGATGGCAACTGGGCGGCACTTCCGCCAGGCGCGCATGCCGCCGATCCAGACGACAGCCATGCGCGCGATCCAGCCCAGGAAGATCGAGTAGCCGTAGCGGCCGCCGACGCCACCGAAGAACGTGCCCACGAAGCCCAACGGATGGAACGGCCACCAGAGGAACCGCTGGCGCATCCATACCAGGAAGACCGTCGTGAGCCCGCCCTGGAACATCCAGCCGATCTCGTCGGACTCGAACGAGTTGGGTCGCACGAGGAACCCGACGATGGAGTTGGGCAGCGACCGCGCAGCGCCCTTTGGCCACCAGCCCATGTGAGGGACGCCGGTCTTGTACATGACGTTGAGCGCCGGCCAGTGGCAGGCGAACACAGCCACGGTGATGCCGAGGCACATCCACCAGAACAGCTTGCGCTGAGAGAGGCCGATGGTCTGGGCGATCTTCTGCCCTTGGAGCGCGTTGGGCCAGATGTTCGAGGCGCTGTCCTGGATCTGCCAGCCCACCATGCACAATGTGGTGACGTTCCGGGCGCCAAGCCTGGTGCTCGTCAGGCTGTTGATGACAAACTCCTGCGGCGAAGTCGGCAGCCAGAAGACAAACAGGCCGGACTCCGACACCATGCGTGTCAGGATCAGGATTCCGCCGAAGTACGCCCCGAACAAGAACAGCGACCCGGCGAGGTTCATCCCGATCGCCTGGCACCAGAGCAGGAGGACCGCAAGGGACAGCAGCCCCCCCCAGAACATCCCCCGGTGCGACAGCGGCTCCTCCGCGTCGTCGGCCGAGCGGGTCCACGTGAGCCCGGCCTTCACAATCGCCCAGAGGTGTGCGCGCATCACCCACAGGTAGAAGAGCGCCAGCACGATGAACCCGCCGATGGCATTGTGCTGGAAGAACTCGTTATCTCGCTGCAACCCCATCCACGTCCGCCCCACCATGAGCAGCCTTTGCAGCGCATAGAAGAACCACAGGCTGAAGCCCATCTCCGTGGTCAGCAAGTAGGTGATGCCGATCATGTCGAAGTACCAGTTCAGCGGCATCCAGTTGAGCCGGTACCAAGGGCGCGTGCTGAAGAGGTTCTCGGTGGTAGGGTAGAGGTTGATGTCCCGTACCTTGGGGTAGTAGAAGTGGAGCGCCTTCTGCGTGTAGACCCACACCGGGAGGAGGAAGAACACCCACATCAGCCAGTTGCGCCACAGGGGCACTTCCTGCTCACCCGCCGGCACCACCTCGGTCATCTCCAGCGGAATCTGCGCCAACGGGAACAGCAGCTGCTCGCGCTCGACCCACTGCTTCCGCACAACGGCGGCCAGCACAACCGTCAGGAAGAAGACCGCCAGGATGAACGGCGTCCAGAGGAGCGTCGGGCCGACCCACTGCTG
Source organism: Armatimonadetes bacterium CG06_land_8_20_14_3_00_66_21 (assembly GCA_002779825.1). Lineage (GTDB taxonomy): Bacteria > Armatimonadota > Abditibacteriia > CG2-30-66-41 > CG2-30-66-41 > CG2-30-66-41. The sequence goes on from PEVN01000396.1 coordinate 16,188, forward strand.
CCACGGCATGGACCGCCCCTCGGGGAGCGACTCGAAACACCACCGAACCACCGGCGCGTCGGGGTCCATCGACGGGAACAGCCACGGCTTGAGGTACTGGAAGAAGAACTCCTGGAACCGATTCTGCGGGGTGGCGTAGTAGATCGGGCTGACCAGGCTGAGGTACCAGTAGGTGGCGAACTGCTGCCCCGGAATAGAGCAGGTCACCAGGATCATCGAGTAGATAAACATCAACTCCGCACGGCTGAACCAGCCCCGCTTGAGTTCCTCCGGCGTGCGGCTGCGCCCAAAGAACCGCAGCACCGGCGGCCGCACCCAGCGAGCCACCCCGTTGACCGCCAGCAACACCATGACCGGCCACAACGCCGCCCGTGGCAGGTGCCCGGTGCCGATCAGGTCGTACCGCAGAAACGCCGAATAGCAGCCAGCGATGGAACTGCCGATGATGCAGCCGAAGGCAACGACTGCCGACTTGACGGTAAGGAAGCGATGACTGCTGTTGTCCACGGGGCCCTCTGATTCGCCGTCTGCCGTCGGGGTCTTTCTCGCCAGGGCAACGCGCGCGCTGAGAGGGTCGCTGGACCGGCCTTTTCCGAGGGCTCGCCTTTCGGCTCCCGCTTGCAGTGCAAGGAAGTCCTCAGGTACCATTGGCGGTATTGCCAAACGGAAGCGCGCCCGCGAGTTGCCTGTCGAGCCATCCGCTACGCCCCAAGGAGGCCGCCGTGAACGAACCCTCGATCGCTGTCTTCATCGACTTTGAGAATCTCGCCCTGGGCGTCCGGGAGCTGAAGGGCGCGAAGAGCTTCAAAATCGAGCTGGTGCTCAAGCGGTTGCTGGAGAAGGGCCGCGTGGTCTACAAGCGGGCCTATAGCGACTGGACGAACTACCGCGGCGAGATGCAGGAGTTCCACGCCCAAGGCATCGAGCTGGTCGACATTCCGCAGAGCCGGGCGAGCGGGAAGAACTCCGCCGACATCCGCATGGTCGTCGACGCCATCGATCTCTGCCACACCAAGGACAACATCAACCTCTTCGCCCTGGTGTCGGGCGACAGCGACTTCTCGCCGCTGGTGTCCAAGCTCAAGGAGAACAACCGACGCGTGATCGGCTGCGGCATCAAGAGCTCGACCTCTCAGCTCCTGGTCTCCAACTGCGATGAGTTCATCTACTACGACGACCTCGTCAAGGCGACCTCGGAACGGTCCCGCTCCGCCCCTAAAAAGCAGGGAACCGCCCGCCCCGCCAAGCAGGCTACAACAGCGCGGAAGGCCGGAGCAGCGCACGCCCCGGCCGAGGAGCAGTCTGCCGACGAGAAGACCGAAGCGCTGGTGAAGGTCGTCGAGATCATCCGGTCGCTGCAGGCCGACTACGACCCGCTCTGGGGTTCGCTGGTGAAGCAAACAGTTCGGCGGGTGCATCCCGGCTTCCAGGAGGCGCACTACGGCTTCCGCACCTTCGGCGAACTTCTCCAGGAGATCGAGGGTCTGGGCTACATCGAACTCGAGTACGACGCCGACCGAGGGAACCACAAGGTGGGACTGGTCGCAGGCTGAGTGACTGCCCGGGGGGGCGCCGCCTCACCCCCCGATCCGGAACGCCTTCACCTCGCCCTTGTTTGTCGCCACCACTGCCAGGGGTCCCGCGTCGGTCTGAACCGCGGTGAGATGCCACGCGCGGCCACCGGCTTTGCCGAGCTGAAGCAGAGCGCCTTTTCCGTCCAACGCCGCCACCGTGCCGTCCTCGCAGGTCACCACGGTCCAGGGCGTCTTCGCGCCTGCCGGGACGACGCACTTCAGCGACACTGGCGGGCTGGGCAGCCGCGTCGACCACAGCTTCTGGCACTCGTTGCTCAGGGCAACTACCAGTCCCTCGGCGAGCGCAACCACGATCTCCTGCTTGCCGTCGCCGTCCAGATCGGCGACCTCCATGTCCCGCATCTGGGCTCGGAGGGTGTTGCTGGCGCCGGGACCGAATTGGGCATTGTGGAGCGGCGCGCCGTCTTCGGAGTAGACCGTCACTCGGTTCCAGGTGCCGTTGATGGTGGTGGCGACTTCCTTCTTGCCGTCGCCGTCGAGGTCTTCGAGGAAGAGACCGGTGCGGTTCTGCGCGCTCCAGCCGCCGACGTACGAATGCCCGGCGGGGACGCCGTCGTACCCTCGGCCGGCATCGGCCATCGTCTTACTGTTGACGAGGACCAGGGTGTCGTTGCCATTGAGCCAGCGGGAGATAAGCAGATTCCTGCTGCCGTCTGCCGCATCGGTGAGCAGGAACATCCGCCCCGGTCCCCAGAAGACCGGCGTGCGTTTCACCAGCGTTCCGCTCTTGTCGAGGATCTCCAGCGTGCAAGCGCTGCCGACGAAGCAGCGGTCCTTCCCGTCGTCGAAGGCGCCGGTGTACAGCCCGTGGATGCCCTCGTGACCGGGCGCGCTCTTGAACCAGTAGGTCTTGGCGGCTTCGAAGACGGCCGGGTCCATCTCGGAGGTGAAGATCCACTTGCGCTGTCCGCTCTCGTCGAAGGCGATGACCTTCTCGTCCACGCAGCCGGCAAGCAGCAGCTTCGGCGCCTCCCACCAGCGGAGCACGCGGATCTTGCCGTCGGTCTGGAGCGTGCGGATCTCTTTGCCGGCGGGTGTCAGCACATGGATGTTGGCGCCTTCGGCGACGCAGAGTTGCGTGCCTTCGGCGGAGGGGTGGGGGATCATGTCCGCCACCGGGCCGCCCACCTGTGCCGTCATCGCCGTCGGCAGTTCCGGGACGTTCGGCTGGGTCCGTTGGCCGGCGGCCGTTAGCGCTTCGGCTCTCTGCTTCTGTCCCTGATCCAGCAGTGCCTGCAGGCTCGCGACGAGCCCCGCCCCGCCGCCCGTCGCCGGCACGGCGCCGGTGAGCACGTGGCGGCCGGCTGGCAACTGGAGTGTCGTGAGGCCCTCGGCGAGCCGAGCCTTCGCCGGCTGACCGGCTGCCTGCAGCTTGGCGGCGGCCGTCAATCGCAGACTGAGCGTCGCGGGCGTCTGGGTGACCACGTTCACCACGCCGCTGGCGAAGTCCCAGTCGAGCTCAACCGGCACGTCGCTCGACACAAGGGCGCTCTCCAGACCGGCGCTGATCAGTGCGTGCCCGTACAAGTGGTCTTCGGCCAGCACAACCAGTTCGCCCTTCACTTGACCGTATTCCCCCACGACGGCCAGGGCCGGCTGCGGCAGCGCCAGGGCTGCCGCATTGTCCGCAAGGCGGGCACACGCCAACGGCGTCGGCGCTCCCGCCGCCGTCTGTCCCAGCAGGTAGAAGGCCACGCGGTGCTCACCGGCCTTGACTGCACCGTCCCAAGCCATCGTCACCACGCCGCCGCCGCTGGTGGCTTGAGCGTCGCTCGAGCGCAGCTCGAAGCCAGCAGTTGCAGCGGGCGCGGCCGCCCCCTCCGGGCGAATGGTCAACCCGACCAAGCCGACGTAGCACTTCTCGGTACCCGTGTTGTTGCCCACTACCTCCAGCCGCAGCCGGTGCTCGCCAGCCGGCAGCTTCAGGCGTCCCAAGGGCAGCCGTCCCTCGGTCACTCCTTCGGCATGGTTGTCGTACACGTTTCCAAGTTGTTTCCCGTCGAGGGAGGCGCGCACCACGCCGCGGTCTACGTAGTTGAGGAAGTCGACGAAGCACTCGCCTTCGGTCTCCCGGTCCAGCGCGAAGGGCATCTCGATCCAGGAACCAGTCTCCGTCGCTCGGAGCAACAGGATGCCCAGGCTGTCCAGCGCAGCCACCGAGTCAGGCTCCGCCGGTTTGCTTGTGCACTTCATGTCCAACGCCCGGAAGCGCGTCCAGCCGGGCATCACCACTGGAGAGCCGGCCGCCGGAATCCGGACGACCTGCCCCTGTTCGTCCCAGGCGCCGCCGGTCACCTGCCACGAGGTCGTGACCTTCATGTTCTGGCTGTCGGTGCGGAACGTCAGCTCGTCCACGACGAGCGCGTAGCGGCCGGTCCGCTGCGCCAGCGTGCGCCGCCAGTTGCAGAAGGCAGCCGCGGGGACTTCGCCCACGGCCGTTGCCGTCGGGCCGAGCACCTCGTGGTAGCGCAAGGCGGCGTCCATGGCGACGGCCGGCTCCACCATCCCGTCGGCGCTGGTCAGCACCTGGTTGTGGTAGCCCTGCAGCAGCGTCTGACCGTTGAGCCGCAACTCCAGCACGTCGAACGTGTGGTAGGGGTTCCGCGAGGCGCCGTTGAAGCCGTCCAGCAGAATGTAGTCGCCGGTGGCATCGGTGGCGCTCCGGTAGCTGCCTACGTAGAAGGACTGGTCGAAGGGCAGACCGCTTGCGCGCGAATCCCAAGCCGGCTTCGGCAGCGACAGGATGTTCCACTTGCCCACCAGGTCGGTGGCCACCTTGGGTTGCAGGGACTTGTCGGGCCAGAACGATTGGCCAAGCCGGAAGAGGTCGGTGTCGACGCCGGTCCGCTCGCGGTACGTTAGCCAGCGCCCGTCTCCGGTCAGGTAGGCGGCCTTGTTCAGGAAGCCCATCGAGGCCGAGTTCAGTGCCCAATCGGGGACGCGTCCGGAGATCAGAACCTCCTGACCCCTCAATAGCGTCGCAACGACGCCGTTCTCCAACGGCTTCCGGTCGCCGGTAAGCGTCAGGTACGTGAACACGGGAGCGATGCCGGTGTTGTACCAGAAGAGGTTGTCGCTTTCGCCGGAGAGCCAGGCGTGCTCGTGCAGCGACTGAAACGCCAGTTCGCCGCCGCGGACGCACTGCGCCCAGACTGGGTCGGGGTAGTACTTGTTGAAGTAGCGACCCAGGCAATACAGCGAGATCGCCGCCCACTGCCCGTGTCGGGAGCTGACCCCGGCCGGCGGCCGCGTGAGGGTGTACACGCCTTCGTCCTTCCGGTGGTTGAGCTGGCGGGCGAAGGCATTGGTGATCTTCAGCCGCTCCTCGTCGGTGAACACGGGGCTCTCCTCGATGAGGTCCCAGAACAGGAGGGCCTTGTGGGCGTTGTAGTGGTAGAACCCGGCCAGCGGGTCGTGCTTGTTCTCGACGCGCTCGCCGTCGAGCTCCTCAATGTCTTTGAGCGCCTGGGCGTCGGGGAAGGCGAGGCGCACGAACTCCCGCGCGCTGAACTCGTCACCGGTCATGTAGTACATCGCCATGCGTTTGCTGAGGCTGCACCAACCGAAGTAGCCGATGGAGCCATAGCCCTTGGAGGCTTCCCAGGTCTCGAATTCCTTGAGGTCCGTCGGGACCTTGACGCCGTTCCCGAGTTTGGTCTTCATCGTCCAGCCCAGGGACAGTTGTCCCTTGGCGGCCGGCGCCGCAGTCAGAACTCCGGCGAGCGCCTGCGCGCCTTCACTCACGCCCGTCGCGTCGCTCCCGCCGACGACAACGACGCTGCGCCCGTCACCGAATGGGTTGTGCACGGTGCGGATCACGTAGCCTTCCGGGCCGGGGTACTTGAGGTCAACCAGGCAGTAGTAAAGGTCGTAGAGGGCGTTGAGCGTCTTGTTGGTCGACCGATTCCCCAGCACGATCACGTTGCCGTTGAGCGGCACTGCCGCTTCGGGGGAGTCGTCGGCCACGATCGGCAGCTTGACCCCAGTTCGCTTCTCGACGGCCTGCGCGATGGAGGCAGCGGCGGCTTGGTACTCACCGGAGGCCGGTACCACGAGGGTGGCCGCAGGCTTGCCGTTTGCCGCCAGCGGAATCTGCAAGTGCAGGTCTTTCAGCTTGTCGTACTGCGCCGGCACGGGTGGCGGAGGCGGAGGGGGCGGCGGCGGAGGGGCGGGCACGCCGCCGACCACCTTGACCTGAGCCACGATGACCTTGGGCGTCGGCTGCGCGTGGGTGTACAGGTAGATGATCGCGGTCGTGGTGCCGGCAGGCGCCGTCGCAGTGACGGAGACTTCCTGGAATGCCTCAACGGAGTTGCTCCACAGGCCGGTTTGCGCGAACTCGTTGGACGGCAGGAAGCGGAACTGCAAGTAGGACCCGGCCGGCGACGCGCCCTCCGCAGCCTTCACTTGCACGCTGGCCCGGTACGTCTCGCTCTCCTTGAGAGGGAAGGTCTGGTTCACCCCGATCTCCGCGGCGGCATCGCCATCGGCAATGAGCAGCGCCTTCCCGCCGTCGGGACCGTCCACGATCTCCAGCGACTGGTTCTTCCCGGCGCCGGCATACTTCGACCAGCCGACCGGAACACCGTTGTCGCCTACGCCCTCTGTGAATGCTGGGTTCTTGAGCGGAACGTCGAACACTTCTTCTCCCCTTCCCGGCAGCGAGACCAGTACGAGTGTGGCAGCGATCAGTGCGCCGTGCAGGTATGTCAGCGTCTTGCTCATGTCCGCCTCCCTGAGTGCATGCCCCGAAAGGAAGGAGTGTAGCACCGGGCGGCGGTGAAGTGCAACGAAGTGCCGTGCGCGCCCTCGGAGCAGGCGCGAACGATTTCGCGGTGTGTTCTACCCGCGAAGGTTAAGAACACACCGAAGTCCCGGTGCGACTTCGGCTCCGTCTGGGAGAATACCCTCTGTCCT
>PEVN01000134.1 GCA_002779825.1 Armatimonadetes bacterium CG06_land_8_20_14_3_00_66_21
AGGCAGACGACCTCTACATGCTGCGCAGCGACTTCAACGCGGGGCTGGCGCAGCTCAAGGCGTTCGGGCTGGCCTACGACCTGCTGATCTTCGAGCGGCACCTACCGCAGACGGTCGAGCTGGTGGATCGCCACCCCGACCAGGTATTCGTCGTCGACCACGTCGCCAAGCCGCGGATCAAGGACAACGTGCTCTCGCCGTGGGCCGAGAACCTCGCCGAGCTGGCCAGGCGGGAGAACGTCTACTGCAAGCTCTCGGGCATGGTCACCGAGGCGGACCTCCACGCGTGGACGGAAGACCAACTCCGCCCGTACATGGAGGTAGTGCTCGACGCCTTCGGCCCAGACCGGCTGATGTTCGGCTCCGACTGGCCGGTATGCCTGGTTGCCTGCAGCTACGGGCGCTGGCACGAGATTGTGTCGCGCTTCGTTTCCAGACTGTCGGACGCGGAGCAGGAGGAGATTCTCGGCGGCAATGCCGTCGAGGCGTACCGGCTCTAACGCCGTCGGAGGAGGAAGGGACGACGAGATGAAACGCTTCTCCCGCTGTGTCTTCACGGTGGCGCCGCTGATCGGTCTGACGCTCGGCTTCGCCCCGGCTGCCACCGCCCAGACCGTCCTGGTTGAGACCGAAGGCTTCCGCAATCTCGGCGGTTGGGTGATCGACCAGCAATTCATGGACCAGATGGGATCGCCGTTCGTGCTGGCCCACGGTCTGGGCGTGCCGGTCGCGGACGCCAGCACGACGGTCGCATTCCCCGCGCCCGGCCGATACCACGTGTTCGTGCGGACGCGCGACTGGGTGGCGCCGTGGAAGGCCGCCGGCGCGCCGGGGCGATTCCAGGTGTTGGTCGAGGGCAGGGCCCTGGAGACGGTCTTCGGCACAGAGGGGGCGGAGTGGCACTGGCAGGATGGCGGGCTGGTCGACATCGGCGGAACCAGTGTGGGCGTCGCGTTGCACGATCTGACCGGGTTCGAGGCCCGGTGCGACGCGATCGTGTTCAGTACCGTTCACAACTTCGCGTTGCCCAATGAAGGCGCGGCGATGGCGCAGTTCCGCCGGACGGCGCTCCGGCTTCCGGACAAGCCCCTGGAGGTCGGCACGTTCGACCTGGTCGTTGTAGGGGGTGGGATCGCGGGCACGGCTGCTACGCTCGCGGCGGCGCGGTTGGGCGCCGAGGTGGCGCTCATTCAGGACCGGCCGGTATTGGGCGGCAACAACAGTTCTGAGGTGCGCGTCTGGCTCAACGGCACTACTAACCATCCGCCCTACCCGCGCGTCGGGGACGTGGTCCGCGAGCTGGACCAAGCGCAGCGAGGACATCCCGGTACTGCGGCGATGTACGAAGACGACAAGAAGCGCGCCTTGGTCGACGCCGAGCCGCACGCCCGGCTGTACCTGAACTGCCGCGCCAACGAGGTGGAGGTAGACGGCGGGTGCCTCCGTGCAGTGGTCGCCCAAGAAGTGACGACGGGGCGGCGGCGGCGGTTCGTCGGCCGGTGGTTCGCCGACTGCACGGGCGACGGGTGCCTCGGCGCGTTGGCCGGAGCGGACTGCGAGATGACCGTGCCGGGGCACATGGGCCCGAGCAATCTGTGGGACGTAGTCGATACGGGGAGGCCGGCGCCGTTCCCGCGCTGCCCGTGGGCTTTCGACCTAACGGGCAAGCCCTTCCCGGACAAGCTCGAGCAGTTGGGCAAATGGTACTGGGAAAGCGGGTTCGCCCATGACCCCCTCAGACAGGGCGAGTACATCCGCGACACCAACCTGCGCGCCATGTACGGCGCGTGGGACTGCTTGAAGAACGGGCGCAAGCTGTACCCCAACCACGAACTGGCATGGGCCGCCTACGTCGCCGGCAAACGCGAGTCGCGCCGCCTCCTGGGCGACGTGGTGTTGACGCAGGACGACGTCGTCTCCGCAAAGGAGTACCCCGACGGGTGCGTCCCCAGCACGTGGAGCATCGACCTGCATCTCCCCGACCCGCGCTACGGCGAAGGCTTCGCGGGCGACGAATTCATCTCGCGGGTCGAGCCGCACCCGCAGTTCCGGCCGCCCTACTGGGTGCCGTATCGCTGCCTCTACTCGCGCAATGTTCCCAACCTCTTCCTGGCCGGGCGCGATATCAGCGTGACCCATGAGGCGCTGGGAACCGTCCGCGTCATGCGCACCTGCGGCATGATGGGCGAAATCGTGGGCATGGCTGCCTCACTGTGCAAGCAGCACCAAGCCGACCCCCGCAGCGTCTACGAAAGCCACTTGGACGAGCTGAAGGAACTCATGAAGAAGGGCGTTGGCAACCTCCCGCCCACCGCCGGACTGGACCCTCCCGACTGGCTCAGCGGCGCCGGCGACAACGTCGCACGCACGGCGCAGGTCACCGTCTCCAGTTGTCTTGATCCCACAAAGTACCCCGCAATCCACGTCAATGACGGCCAGACGGACGTCTACAACAACGACCTCCGCTGGGTGAGCGAGCGGGCGCTACCGCAACACGTGGAACTCGCGTGGGACCAACCGCAGTCGTTCGGCGCCGCGCGGATCATTTCCGGCTACCGGGAGGGTGGCGGCAACCTGTCGGCGCCGTTGGCGGACTTCGTACTGCAATACCTTGCGGGCGCCGAGTGGAGAGACGTTGAGGGCACAAAGGTGACGGGCAACGCCAAGTTCGACTGGAGCGCCCGCTTCCCCGAAACCCGCGCGAGCGAGGTCCGCCTCCTCATCACCGCCGCCGAAGGCGAGACGGCGCGGGTGTGGGAGATCGAGCTGTACAATCCGCCGAAGGAGTGAGGTGTTCACCACATGCCCACCACAGCAGACACGTCCACCCTCGACCAGCTTCTCGACCAGCTCAAGGAAGCGGAGGCTTCAGAGCGCAACCAGGCGCGCCTGCACCGCCAGGCGAAGCCGCCGCTCAGCGTCGACATGGAGGATCCCATCGGTTGGGTTTCCTTGTTCGGCTACGACCCGCAGCGGTACTTCACCGACCCGCTCTTCTATCTGGAGCAGCAGCTCCGACAGAAGCTCTGGCGCTTCGAGCATATCAACGACGACGCGCCGCTCAACTCGTGGGTGCCCGCGTGGCTGGGGCACTACCCGGAGTACACCTTCTTCGGGCTCAGCCTTGGCGTACGCAGCCACGGTGGGCCGATCTTGCAGACCGATCACGCGATGACGCGGGCCCCGGACCTGTCGCTGCTGGGGCCGGTGGACTTCCGCACCTCCGGCTGGATGCCGCGAATGCTGCGCTGGCACGAGGACCTGGTGGCGCTGGCGAACGGGCGCGTGAGCATTGGCTTCTTCGGCTGGAACCGCGGCGGATTCGACATCGCTGTGCAGCTCCGAGGCTACGAGAACCTCCTACTCGACACGTTGGAGCGGCCGGAGTTCGTCCACGACCTCATGAAGCTCCTGGTCGAAGAGCGCTACCGCTGGTGCGTGGAAGCGGCGGCGTACCTCGGCACCGAGGTGGGACCCACGGCCATCGCCGACGACTGGGTCGCCTGCCCGTACGTCTCGCCAGGCATTTTCGCCGACTTCATCTTGCCCCGCTACCTGGAGATCGAGGCGTTCCACGGCGAGTTGGTCGGCTTCCACTCCTGCGGCGATCAGGCTCCGTTCCATGAGCACATGCTGCAGATCAAGACGCTCAACGGCTACGAAGTCAGCCCTTGGATGGACCTCTCGCAGGCGCTCGAGAACCTGCCCGAGTCGAAGCACCTGCGCCTGGCCGTTCATCCCAACGATGTAGTCATCGACTCGCCGGAGACGATGCTCGCGAAGCTCCGCGCCAAAGCAGATACCCTTCGGGGCACCACCCGCAGCTTCACCCTTGGCACGTCGGGGCTCACGCCGCTCCACGGCGAGCGCGAGTTCCTCGACCGGATTGACCTGTGGCTGAAGCTCGCGCGCCAGAGCTTTGCCTCGGCATAGTGCCGTCACAAGGAGGACCGACCCATGTTGTCACTTCCGTTGCTACTTCTCACGTCCCCCGCTTGCGCTGCCGTGCCGACGCCGGTGCTGTTTCTGGGCGACCGGGACAACTACGTCACGCAAGGGCTGCGCGCCCTCGAGATCCCACATGAGGTCGCGACTGTTGGTGACCTGGTTCGCGGCAGGCAGAGCATGTTCGACTACCGGGCGCTGGTCCTCGGCATGGATATTGAGCGCCAGAGCCTGGCGCAGGTGGCGGAGTCGCTGCGAGGGTTCGTGGAGCATGGCGGCGTGATCCTGGCGTTCCGTACCCAATCGCCCGACTCGTGGCTGCCCAGTTCAGTGCGGCAGGATGTTGCGTACCAGCCGGGCAAGCGACTGGTGCCCGACCACCCGATCTTCAACACTCCACACCAACTCGACGAGAAGGCGCTGGCCAACGTGCACGGCGGGTCGGTATACGCCGGCTGCTACGACTTGGGTGAGGGCTGGAAGCCGCTCTTCTCAACTGGCAAACAGCAGCCGTGGGACAAGAGCACGCCCGCCGACCAGGGGCAACACTTCGGCATTGTCGAGGGCGCCTGGGGCAAGGGCCGGATCGTGCTGGTCCAGATGATCCCGGCGTATGGGTGGTTCAGGGACAGCAGCGGCGACCGCAATACTGACAGCGCGCGGCTCTTCGAGAATCTGGTGCGATACGCGCTGAGCGAGGCTGTCGAGCGGTCGAAAGCCGCCAAGCCCCGGAAGCGGCCCGAAGCGTACGTCGACCGGCTCGAGGATTTGTTACGCGTGCCCCGAGGCCGCGACGGTCTGCGCCTGGACGACCCCGCGTGGGAGTTCACCTCGAAGGGCGCCTTCACCGGCAAGTGCGACCGGCGCGGCGTGTTCACGATCTCCCACCCCGACGCTCCTTCGGTGGCCGGCAGCTTCGGTCAGGTAGCGCGGAAGGTGGCGCTTCCTGCGGACGCCTCACAGGTGATGCTCCGCGTCTACCAGAGCGATGACTACTGTGGCGGCACCGATCCCACGATGGTCGGCGACCGACGCGTCAGCAGTACGGAGAACATGAAGAAGGGCATGCGCTTCCGGCAGGTGCTGGTGGACGGCGAAGTGGTCCACGAGGAAGACGTGCTGGGGCTCAACCCGAACCCGGCCGTGGAGCGGATCCAGTGGCACGACATCACCAACGCGGCTTCGGGCAAGCGCGAAGTGAGCGTCGCGCTGCGGATGATCGACAAGCAGGGCAGCGGCGAAGCCAAGTTCCTGACCGAGGCGTTCTTCGGCTGCGTGGACGTGCGGACGGACTTCCGGCGCATTCCGGCGACAGGGCTGACGGCCGCCGGCTTCAGGGCAGAAGCCGGCGCCGTTGTGCTGCGACAAGCCAGCGGGACCCTCAAGCACACTTGCACAGAGCTGCCCGAAAGCGAGTATCTCCTTGCGCTCGGGCTGCGCGATGAAGCCTACGCCCAGTCTGAGGTCGCGATTCGGGTCAACGGCCGGACCGTGCAACAAGCGACGCTGTCGGCTGACGACTTCCGGCACTACTACCTGCCGACGCCGAAGGTGGAGTTGAAGACCGGCGACGTAATCGAGATCGCCGCGACCCGCGACGGCGAGGAGGCTGTCGCCGTCTCGGAACTGGCGATCCTCCCGGCCGACCTCACCGGCGCCGACGCCGCTGCCACGAAACGAGCACCCTACTACGCCGCTGGCCCCGTAGCGAAGCACGAGATCGTCGCGCTCACAGTGAAGGAGCCCGTCGGCGCCGGTCGCAAGAACGAGACTGCCTCCCAAGCGGTCCCGTTCGCGTACGGCGCGCTCAAGTCGGAGGCGAACGTCGGCGTGCAAGACGCTATCGGGACCGACTTGCCGGTGCAGACGCGGGTGGTCACGCGCTGGCCGGATGGGAGCCTGCAGTCGGCTGTCGTCTCCTTCCCGGTCTCGGTCAATGGCGGCGCGGAGAGCCGCTACGTGCTTCACTACGGCGCCGACGTGAAGGCGACGGCAGCACCTGCCCAGCGCGTGCAGGTTCAGGAAACAGCCGAGGCCGTGATCGTCGATACCGGCCGCGCCCAGTTCTCCCTCCCGAGGAAGGCCGGCAACTTGCTCAGCGAGGCCCGAATCGGCGGGAAGAACGTCCTTCCGGCAGGACAGCGGTGGTGCGCGGAGGTAGAGGACGAAAACGGCGCTGTGTTCTCCAGTGCCGACGATGCCGCTGCCTCCGTTGAGGTGGCCGAGCCCGGCCCTCTGCGGGCGATCATCGTCAAGCGGGGCGCCCACCGAAGTGCGGCCGGTGCCCTGCTGGACTACCGATACGAGTACCACTTCACCGCCGGCGACACGGGCTTCCGCTTCTTCTACACCTTCAGCAACACCACGGTCTCGGCGGGTGTGGACGTGAAGAGGATCACCCTCAGACTGCCGTGGGACAGCCGACGGCACACGGTGTACTTCAGCCGACCCGAGGGCGGCCCCAAGCTCGAAGAGCGTTCCGGCGACCGCGTGGAGACATACCAGCATCAGTTCGACGTCGGCACCGTGAAGGGCGGCGGCGACGACCTGAGCCGAGCGCCGCTGCAACTGGCGGGGCTCTTCTCGGCGGAGGGCGACACCACGTTGCAGGTGGGCTTGCGCTACTGCCGGGAGCTGTTCCCAAAGCGCGGTGTGTTAGACCACGGCTTCACGCTGGACTTGGCGCCCGCACCGCTGAGCGACGCCGACATTCCCGCCGTCGCCGCGGCGCCGGCCGAGGTCGAAGGCAAACTCATCGGCGGCGTCGGCTACCCGCAAGCCAACGCCAGACCCGGCATGTACCGCGTGGCGATTGGGGAGAGCCTCACCCACGAGCTGTGGATCGACTTCGCCAACGCCGGCACCCAACTCGACGCCGACGCCATGCGCGCGCGCCTCAACCCAGTGCGGGCCGTTGCCGACCCCGTGTACGTTGCCGGGACGAAGGCGTTCGCCGAGTTCCACCCGCGCGACCCGGAGCTCTTCCCGGAGTACGAGGAAGGCATCGAGCACGAGTACGCGGTCTTCATGAAGCGGCGCAACGACCGCCGGCAGTACGGCCTGGAGAACTTCGGCGATGACACGTTCGAGTGGGGATACGGCCCGGTCTACACCTTCTGGAGCAACGAGGAAGACGACCGCACCCACGGGATGCTGATCGAGTACCTGCGCTCGGGCGACTGGCGCTGGTGGGAGTTGGGCGAGCAGGCGGCGCGGCACTACCGCGATGTCGACTGCGTCTTGACCGCCCCGGATCAGCCCGACCTCGTCGGCGGGCCGCGCCACCACAACAACAACCACTTCGTGTCCACGGGCTGGGTTGCCGATCACACGGTCTCCGGCGCCTACACGGGGCACTCGTGGATCGAGGGGTTGATCGACTACTGGCTCATGACCGGCGATCTGTTGGCCGGCGAGGCGTGCCACCGCATGGGCGAGTGGTACGTGCGTCAGGTCGAGAGCGCCCGCTTCGGCGCCGGCGGGCAGGAGCGCGGGCTGGGCTGGACGCACACCGGGCTGACGTCGATCTACCGGGCGACCTGGGACAAGCGCTACCTCGACGCCGCCATGGAAGTCCAGCAGTGGATCTTCGAGACCCAGGACCCCGTTCGCGGCGTCATCTCCGTTCCCATCAGCGAGCAGCCCAGCTACGAAGGCGGCACCACCTTCATGCACGGCATCGTCGGTCACGGCATCGCTCGGCTCGCCGATGTGAGCGATGATCCCCGCGTGCTCCGCTCTCTCGAAGGCATCGCCAACTGGATCGTCACCGAGCCCATGGACCCCGACAAACCCGGCGCCTTCT
>PEVN01000448.1 GCA_002779825.1 Armatimonadetes bacterium CG06_land_8_20_14_3_00_66_21
CGGTTTCCTCGCCGCCTTCGCGGATCAACGTGATCTGCTTCTGCCCGACCCTGATTGCGCCCTTGGGGCCGAGCAGCGTCTCCCCCAGCAGCGAAAGCCGCACGCCCTTGGGCATGCCCCACGTCCACGTGGCCGACATGAGGTCGCCTGACGCGAAGTCGACGAGGACCGACGCCGTGTCGATTGCCAGTTCCTTGATCGGCGCCAGCGAAGGATGCCCCTTCGCGAAGACGAACCCCCGCGCGAACGCCCGAACGGGGTCGGCACCGAACACAATCCGCATGATGTCCACGAAGTGACACCAGCCGTCCACCATCGGACCGCCGTTGCCGTGCTTGTCGTGCATGGCGATCTTCGGCCGGATCTCGGCGGCCGACGCCTGCAGGTGCACGATCGGGCGGCCGATCTCGCCGGCCTGGATCAACTCGGCGAGCTTGGCATAGGCAGGGATCCGGCGCCGCTGGAAGCAGAAGGCGAGCTGCACGTCGTGCGCGGCCGTGGCGTCGATCATACGTTGGGCGTCGGCCACGGTGAGCGCAATCGGCTTCTCGCAGAAGGTGTGAATCCCGCGCTCCGCCGCCGCGACGGTCGGGTCGGCGTGCAGCGAGGCCGGCAGCGCATTGGAGAGGATGTGCGCGTCGGTGCCGGCGAGTGCCGCCTGCCAGTCGGCGGACCAGCGCGGGACGCCTGCCTGCTCCGCCAGTGTCTTCGCGCGGTCGAGGTCCACATCGACAATCTCCGCGACGCTTGCGCCGGGCACCGACTTCCATGCCTGGCTATGCACAGCGCCGCGGTCGCCGGCGCCAAGCACCAAGACTCGCAACTGCTGTTGGCTCATGGTTGTGGTTCACCTCCTTTGCCCGCCGGACGAGCCGGACAGGGGTCCATAGTTTGCCGCCGTGCCGTTCAGTCCTGCCGGGTTGGCCGATCCGTGAACCGTCTGGCGCCGGGGAATGGAACGTGAGCGCGGCGACGAATCAGTGAGACCCGACAATGCCCATCGCGGCAGTGCCGCAACCAAGCCAATGGGCGGCGTGCACCGGTTACCGTGGACCGTGCCCCGGTGTTCACGTGGCACGGTGCAGGGTTCACGAAGCGGGAATCTTCGCAGGAAAACAAGATTCTGACGGTTAGTAGCACAGTTCGAGGCGCGCCGCCAACGACGAGCGGCTGTCGCGGACCGTGCATTCCAGATGCGGGAGGCCGTGCGTGACTGGTTTCGGCTGGCAGGACTACCTGATCTTCGTGGTCTACCTGATCGTGTCCGTGCTGGTGGGCGTGGTCTTTGTCAGGGAGCAGAAGACGGTCAAGGACTACTTCCTGGCCGGCAAGTCCATGAACTACTTCATGGTGGCCATCTCGGTCATCGCCGCGCTGTTCTCCGGCATCAGCTACCTGGGGGCGCCGGCGGAGACGTACGCGCATGACCTGAGCTTCTCCCTGGTCATGCTGGCGTTCCTGATCGCCACCCCGGTCACGACGCTGCTGTTCCTGCCGTTCTTCTGCAACCTGCGGCTGTACTCGGCATACGAGTACTTCGAGAAGCGGTTCGATGTCTCCGTGCGGTGCCTGTCCTCCGGGTTGTTCATCATCCGCGTGCTGATCTGGTTGGCGCTGGCGACGTACGCGCCGGCGTTGGCGCTGCAGGCGGTCACGGGTATGCCGCTGTGGGTGACGATCATCCTGACCGGCAGCCTGACCACGCTCTACACAACGTTGGGCGGCATGAAGGCAGTCATCTGGACGGACGTGATTCAGTTCTTCGTCTTAGTGGGCGGGATGGTGGTGATTTTCATCGCGGCCATCACGGGTGTACCGGGTGGGTTCTCCAGCGCGATGGAGATCGCCCGGGAGGGCGGTCGGTTGCGCCTCTTCGACTTCAGCCTTGACCCCACCATCCGGGTGACCTTCTGGGGTGTGTTCCTGGGCGGGGCGTTCATGAATCTCGTGCAGATGGCGACCGACCAAGTCTCGGTGCAGCGGTACCTGACCACGCCCAACCTGCGCGAGGCGAAGCGGTCGCTGTGGCTCAAGCTTGTGCTGACGTTTCCGGTAGTGGCGATCTTCTACTTCAGCGGGGTGCTGATGTATGCCTACTACCACCAGGCCGGCGCGACGCCGCCCAACCTGCTGAAGACCGACCAGATCCTGCCCTACTTCGTGGTGCACGAACTGCCGGCGGGGATGCCCGGCTTGCTCATCGCCGCCATCTACGCGGCGACCATGTCCACCATCTCCTCGGGGATCAACGCCCTGACCACAGCCACGCTGGTGGACTTCCGCAACCGGTTCTCGAAGACGCAGCCGGATGCCCACCAGTCGATCCGCCTCGCGCGGTTTGTCACCGTGGGGTACGGCGCCATTGTCATCGTGCTCGCCTTCGTCGTCGAACGGATGGGCACGCTGCTCGAAGCCAGCAACAAGGCCGTCGGGTTGGTCGGGGGCCCGCTGCTGGGGATCTTCCTTCTCGGCTTCCTCTCCAAGCGCGCCAACGGGCCGGGCACCGTGATCGGCTGGCTCGTCGGTGTCTGCGTGCTGGGCTTCGTCTGCTACACAACTGCGGTCTCGTTCCTGTGGTATGCGCTGATCGGTTGCCTTGTGACCATGGCAGCCGGCTGGTGCGCGAGCTTGTTCTTCGCGGTGCCGCCCGACGAGAAGACCCGCGGCCTCGTCGCCCGCAAAGGCAACTGGCCGCAGGAAGTCACGGACGATTGACGACACGCCGGCTTTCTGCCCCACCCATGGAGGGATACCCATGCGACCCAACTGCACCCCCGCGCTCAACCTGCCTCTCTCCTGGGCGCTGCTGGCCGCCGTCATCCCCGCGACCGGTGCCCCGGTGGCGCACCTCGACAAGCTGAAAGACCCCTGTCTGGAGACGACGCTGGTCGCAGCCGGCAAGCCGGCGGCAGTGATTGTGCCGGGCGAGGGAGACGAGTTGGCGACGCTTGCCGAGCAGGTCCGCGCTGCTATCAAGGCAGCGCAGGGCGTCGACTTGCCAATCGTGTCGGCCGCTCAAGTGACGGACGAGGTGCTCCGCGAGAAACACTGCCTCGCACTGGGCGACTGCACCTCGAACAAGCTGATCGGCCGCCTGTACGCGATGCGGCTGTGCTTCGTGGACTCGGTCAATCCGGGTAGGGGCGCGGCAGATCCCGGCTTCGACCGCGACGCCAACGACGACGGGCTCCCCGACCTGTGGAGCTTCTCGACGCCGACGGGCCTGAGTCACGAGTTGCACCTCGACGACAAGGTGTTCCGCAGTGGCCCGCACAGCGTCCGGATTGCCGGCAGGGAGCACGAGGGCGACGCCCGCGCGTGCGTGATGCGGAATCTCGAAGTCGTGCCCGGGCGCCGGTACCGCATGACGCTCTGGTACCGCGCCGACCTGCCGCCGACGGGCCACGGCACGTTCCACGTTGACTTCTACCGGAACGGCGCGCCAGCGGAGCGCCTGGGCATCGAGGCGAAGGACCTGGGGCCGGTGGGGCAGTGGACGGAAGTGGTCAATGAGTTCACGGTGCCGGCGGGCACCGACTTCGGACGAGTGCTGCTGTACCTGCACGGCGAGGGGACGCTCTGGTACGACGACGTCGCCCTGTGCGAAGCGGGCTCCCCGACGAACCTGCTGGCGGTCGGGAACACCGGCGCCGTCGTGCGCACCGTGCACGACCCGTTCGGCTACCGAAGGAACGTGATCGTGCTGGGCGCCAGTGAGCCGGCCGGCCTCCAGCGGGCGGTCGAGTTGTTTAGTACGCACCTGCGCCAGCAGCCGTTGCCCAACTTGAGGGACCTCGAGATCGGCGATTCGGCGCGGTACCAAGGCGTGGTGCCCTCGGCGGGACCGACCGACGAAAGCCTCATCAAGCAGGCCGAGGCGGCCAAGGTGCGCGTCGACTCCAACGCCTTCGTCCCGGTGCGTGACACGATGCAGGGCACCAAGAGCATCGCGCGCAACTGGTACCTCACCGGCGACGACCAATGGGCGAAGCTGTACGCGGCGATCTGGCGGGTGATCCTCGACTCGCCGGCGTCCAACGCCCACGGCCCGATGGAGTGGACCTTCAACACCCTCGAAGGCTGGGACCTGATGGACGAGTGCCCGGCGCTGCCGGACGCGCTGAAGCTGGAGATCGTCAACCGCCTGTTGGAGATCGGCGTCCGCAACGAAGAGCGCTACGGGCGCAACGTGCAGAACGTGAAAGACCGGCTCATCGTGGACGGGCATCAGCTCGACCAGGGGCTGTGCCTCTACATGCACGGCGTCTACTTCGACAAGTACTACGGGATCAACGGCCACTGGAAGACGATGGCACAGCCGCTGATCGAGCTGGGTCAGCAGACGCCACGGGTGCACGACTCGTACGCCTATGGCCCCATCCTCGGCAATGACTTCCTGTCCGAGTACGCGCTCAAGACGGGCGACATGACCTACTTCGAGAACGGCAACTGCCGGAAGCAGGTCGAGTGGCAGAGGCTCTGCTCCGACAACTTGGGCGCCGGTGGCACCTTCGGCGATGACGGCGCCTGGCGCGGCAGCGTGCCGACGGGGCTGTTCTACAAGGCGAACTGGTTCTACCGGGACGACACGATGAAGTGGTTCCTGCGCGGCGACCGGCCGCCGGTGGGGCTATTCGCCAATGACCGACCGGCAACGGAACCGCGCTGGCTGCTGGGCGTTGCGTCGGTCCCGCTGGACGAGCGGCTGTACCAGGTGGCCGCGGCAACCAAGCGCGACCCGGAAGCCGCCAAGTGGTCGCCGGACATGGCGCCGCAGGACAAGGCGTTCGACAAGCTGGCGTTCCGCAGCGGCTTCGGCGAGCGCGACGCGTACCTATTGTTGGATGGCGTGTCCGTCCTGAGCCACGGGCACCAGGACGGCAACTCGATCCTGCGCTTCACCGACAACGGTCGCCTGTTCCTGACCGAAGGGCACTACGTCGAGATCGCGCCGCAGCGGCACAACACGCTGCTGGTGTCGCGCAACGGCGAGTCGTGGGCGCCGCCGCCGCTGACCTCCCTGGAGCTGAAAGCCAACCTCGCTGAGACGTGCCTGGTGCAGACGCGCACACAAGCGTACAACGGCCTCGACTGGCGCCGGAACGTGATGCGACTAACGGAAGGCGTGTTCGTGGTAACCGACCAAGTGACGGCGCGCGAGGAAGGCGACTACGGCCTCGACCTCCTCTGGCGGACGCTGGGCGACCCGACGCTTGCCGCTGACGGTGCATTCTCCGTCGACCAGCGCGGCGAGTCCATGACCCTCACGCGTACCGACACCTTCGAGGTTTGGGTGCGGGAGCTGCTGGATTGCCACGGTGCCAACTACTATGGAAGCTACCCGTACTGCACGGACGGAATGGTGAAGGAACTCCACCAGACGCAGACCGCGCGCCTCCAAGCGGGGGAAGGCTACACGTTCCAGAACGTGGTGCGCACTCACAAGACCGGCGAGCCGCCCGCCCTGGCGCGGCGCCTGTCTGAGACGGCGCTGCTGCTGACCGCCGGCACAGACCGCGCAATCGTGGGTGTGGGCAGCCCGACCTTCGACGGCGGACCCGACACCGACGCGGTGCAGTGGGTGGTGTGGCAGTCCGGCGAGGTTGCCCTCGGGCAGACCACCCGGTTCCGCTGGGGAGACATCGCCCTCGCGACTGACTCGCCGTGTTCGCTTGAACTCAACGCACCCGCCGGCACGCTCACCGCCGCCATCGACGACGCAGCCGGAACCGCCTACAAGCTGACCGTCGGCGACCACAAGGTCGAGGACCTCCTGAAGAGCGGGGCAGTCGCGCTGCCGTTCAAAGCAACACCAGCATTCGGCGCCCTCTTCGACGCCCTGGTGCGAACAGCCGCAGCACCCGTCGCCGCCCCGGCACCGAACCGCGCGGGTGACCAAGCGGCCCCAAGCCCCAAGGTGCTCTGGCGAGCCCCCCTACCCCCTCAACGAAAGCTGGTCACCGCCGAGCCCGGCACGCGGGTCCTCTGCACCCCCGACCCGCTCCCATTCAGCACGTGGACCCGCGACTACAAGATCGACCCGCAGACGCTGGCATACCAGTGGGACAGCCTCGTGCTCTGGAAGGAAGGCGAGGTGGCGGAGGTCACGATTCAGCTTCCGCAGAAGCGACCCCTCTCGAAGGTAGCGGTCCGCACCATGTGGACGACCAACTCCGCGGCGGGCATCAGCTACCGGCTGGGCAAGCTGTCGGTTTCGGCCGCAGACAACGCCGGCGGCCCATGGCAGGAGCTGAAGACGTTCGCCGAGACCGGGCGGCACGAGGTCCCCAGCTACCCGGAGTACACCGTCGACACGCCAGGGCTGCAGGCGCAGTTCCTTCGCGTCCATGCCGAACCGGAGCAGGGCTGCGCGTTGTTCCTGAAAGGCATCCGCGCGTGGGGTGAGCCGGAGACGGGAGTTCAGGGCGACCCGCGCATTCAGCGCTGGGCAACCGGTCCGGTGACCGCCCTGTGCGCCGGGAAGCTCACGGGCGGCAAGGCCGACTGTGTGCTGTATGGCTGCCGCGACGGCCGGTTGGTCGCGCTGGACCGTGGCAAGGAACTGTGGGCTGTTGAGACCGGCGCGCAGATCAACGCGCTGGCGGCCGGCGACCTGACCGGTGACGGCCAGCCCGAGGTCCTCGTCGGCACCAACGGTCAGCGGCTGCTCTGTTTGGACGCGACCGGCAAGGAGCTGTGGCGAAAGGAGTTCCCGGCGTTCTGGGGGCGGCTGGGCAATGTCATGTGGGTCGCCGTCGGCGACGTGGACGGTGACGGCGCCAACGAGATCGTCCTCTCCTGCGAGAACTGGCACTACTACTGCCTGGACCGGCAAGGCAACCAAGTGTGGAGCTTCGAGATCGAGCACTCCGGGCTGGAGGGCGCCCTGGGCGACGTCAACGGCGACGGCAAGTTGGAGACGCTGTGCGGCCAGGAGTACTACGGCTGGGACGTGCTCAGCCACGAAGGCAAGCGCCTGTTCGCCGTCTCCGGTCCCGGGCCAATCACCACGGCAGCGTTAACCGAAGACGTGACTGGCGACGGCGTGGCCGAGGCCATCTTCGGCGCGCAGACGAACGGCGTCTACGTCCGCAACGGCAAGGGCGGAAAGGTCTTCGACGGCAACGTCGGCGGGTTCGTGAACGACCTCGCCGTGCTGAAGACCGGAGCCGGTAACCTGCTCGTGGCCGCCGCCGACAGCTTCCACCTGAATTTGGTCGCGTTCCGGCGGGATGGGGCGGCGGCGTGGCGCAAAACCCTTCGGGGAACGCCTCTGCAGCTCGCCGTCGCCGGAGGCGCCATCGCCATCGGATGCGCCGACGGCGCCCTGCGAATCGTCAACAGCGAGGGCGAGACCGTGCAATCCGCCGACCTCGCCGGCCCGGTCGCCAACGTCGTCGCCGCCGACGCAGACGGCGACGGTGTCGCGGAGATCTGCGCGGCAGGGGACGGGGAGTTGGTGGCGTACGAACTGCGGTGAGACGGGGCACTTCCGAAGGAGCTCAGGGAGCCATGAAGATCGCTGGGCTCGTCTTGGTTGAGGCATTCGGCGGTTTGGGGGCTTCAAGTTCCGGCGTTGACGGTCCGCGGCTCCGGTGTCCGCCACCGCACTGGCGGACCAGCCTATGTGTTATACCCGCGAAGGTTAAGAACACACCGAAGTCCCGGTGCGACTTCGGCTCCGTCTGGGAGAATACCCTCTGTCCTACGTCTGCTGCACGCCTGCCGGGGAAGTTCCGCGAACTTCCACTTCGGTGTGTTCTTAACCTTCGCGGGTATAGCCCACCCTTGGGCACCACATCGACCGGGCGACCCAGCAACGAGGACAGCTCACGCTGCAGTCGGGCCAGAGCCATGAGGCCGACGCGGGTCGCGGGGCGAAACTCCACCAACAGATCGAGGTCGCTGCCGGGGCCGAAGTCGTCGCGCAGAGCGGGGCCGAAGAGGGCCAGTTCGCCGACCTCGTGGCGCCGGCAGAGCATTTCGACCTCGGAGAGAGGCAACTCCTCCACGCGTAATCTCATGGAGCTTCCTCGGGCGCCGCGACGAAGGTACTGGGGGTCTGCTGCGGATTGTGGGCGAGGCGGGTGGGCATTGTCAACGCGCAAGATCGCGCTCGGGAGGGACAGCAGCCTGAAGCTCGCGGTTCCCTTGACGGTCCTCCGACGCTCTCTGAGAGCAGACGGTGGATCGGGACAGAACCTCACCGCCACGGGAGGCGACTCCTCCCGGACGATGCGCTGCAGAGACCGGAGCTTGGCGGTGCTGCCGGCTTCACTGCGCCTCAAAGGCCACCGCCGCGAGTTGCGGCAACAGGGGCGCCGCGTAGAGGGGGACGTTCAGGATGTCTCCGTCCACACGCAGGTTGCGCAAGGTCGTCCTGAGCAACGGCCGGAGAGCGTAGGTCGCTCCCACTGTACGCAGGCTCTTGCTGCGCGGGTTCACGCCGGCTTTGACCTCCAAGGGCACGATGCCCGCCTCGAACTCGCAGAGGAAATCGACCTCAGCAGTGCTCTTTCGGTTCCGCCAGTAGTACAGCTCGCCCGGCAACACAGCCGAGAGCGTCTGGGCCACGTAGCTCTCAACGAACGCGCCGTGGTACTCCTGGAACACCGCGTCGCCCGATACGAGGACCTGCGGAGACAGCCGCGAGAGCGCCCCCAAAAGCCCCACGTCGAGCGCGTACAGTTTGAAGCGTTGCCGGTCCGAGTATGACTTCAGGGGCAGCCTGGGAGTCTCAACTACGAACGACCGCGTAACCAGACCTGCGCCTTCGAGCCACAACAACGCATCTTCATAGTCGCGGGCCCGCGCGCTCTCACTGGCGGTTGAGAACAGGAAGCGCTTGTTCTCGCGAGCCAACTGTACCGGCAGCGATTCCCAGACCTGGCGCATCTTGGGGATGTCCTTGGCCGGGGTGTGCTTCGCGAAGTCCTGGGCGAAAGCGTTGAGGATGTCCTCCTGCACGGTTCTGACGTGATCGAGCGTCCGTGACTCGGCAAACACCGCCACTGCCTCCGGCATCCCTCCCACAACATAGTAGGCGCGCAGTAGCGCGATCAGCTCGCGATGGAGAGCCTCTGGCAGTGGCTCGATCCGGTCCAGCTTCTCAAGGTACTCACGGTATCCGCCTTGTCCTATCCCCTCGAGGAACTCCAGGAATGTCATCGGGTACAGCCGAACCATGTTCACTTTGCCAACAGGAAAAGACCCGGGCTTCGACAGCTCGACTCCCAACAGCGATCCGGCTGCAACCACGTGGTACTCACCAGCCTGTTCCTGGAAGTACTTCAGGCTGTTGAGGGCACCGTTGCAGGCTTGGATCTCATCAAAGAAGAGGAGGTGTCGTTCCGGCTCGACCCTTGTCCCCCGGTAGAGCGCCAGCTCGGCCAGAATGCGCTCCGGTCTCAGGTCCCGCTCGAAGAATCCGGAGAGCAGCGGCTCCTGCTCGAAGTTGTAGACGTGAACCTGTTCGTACTCACGTTCCCCAAACTCGGTGAGAAGGTGCGTCTTGCCGGTCTGGCGGGCGCCGCTGAGCAGCAGCGGCTTCCTCCTCGGGGAGTTCTTCCACGCCAGTAGATTGTTGTAGAGTTCGCGCCTCATGGGCGTTTTCACACTGATGAGTGGCTCGGCTGCACGAGAATCAGTCGTATTGTAGCCGTTCGTTCACATTATTCAAGTGAATTATTGGCACAGCGCCGAGACCGGAGCTTGCCGATGCTGCCGGCGTTCACTTCGACGGGGACGACCCGGCCTCGTTCATCGGCCTGCACAACGTCCGTTGGCGTTGGCGGCCGCTTAGTCGTAGCCCGGTGTCCCGCCCGCCTCACCCAACCAGCTCAAACGCGGCGCTGGTGCGGTTTGCCTTCTCCTTGTCGTGGCTGGCCTTGATCTCGGCGGGCGTCAGGACGCGCTTGTAGATCTTGACCTCGTCCAGGAGACCGATGAACGGGTGCCAGGTGCTGCCGAGGGAGAGGTCGGCGCCGTCGACATCGAGGGGACCGGTGAAGGTGGGTGGGATCTTCTGGGCGCTGTCCAGGGCGCCGTTGAAGTAGTAGCGCGTCTCGGCGTTGGCGCGGTCGACCACCACCACCAAGTGTGTCCAGGCGCCCTCGGGGAGGCGGCCGGAGGGTTTGTTCACGCAGCGCTGTCCCTCTGCGTTGGTCATCTCGAGGAAGGGCGTACCCTCGGCAGTTATGTTCATGTTCCACCAGGTTCGGGGGAAGTCGGTCTTGTCCATGAACCGGCGCCGGGCGTCGTCTTCGGCGATGGCTAACTGGGTGGGGCAGATCCAGAGTTCGATGGAGAAGTCCGAGGCCCCGAACTGCAGCGACGGGTCGTCCCGGATCGTCACGCTGTTCGCGGCCGGCGTGCAGAGGAGGGCGCCGCCAAAGGCGCCCTTGACCCACTCGGCCATCATGTCGCCATCGTTCCCGTACCCGGAGCTGTCGACGGCCAGGTACCCATCCTGACCGTCGAAGTTCCAGGCTCCCATGAGCTGCTGGTCGTTGGCGGGTGGGCGCGGGCCGCGCTGGCGGGCCTGGCGGCGGGGATGTCGCTTGGGCGGCTGTGCCAGTTGCTCCGCGGTGCCCAGCTTCAGGTTGTCGAGGTAGAACACGGTGTCGGCGTCGCTGGTGCTGGAGACGCCGAGCCACGTGAGCGTCTTGAACGTGTCGTTGCGGAAGGGCACCGTCGCGACGCGCGGGTCGGCGCCGGGCACGGTGAGTTTGAGGCGGTAGGTCTTGGGTGCGTCGGGACCCAGCTCGAGGCTGAGGTCCACGTGTGCCCATTCGCCCAGCGGGATGGCGCCCAGGTCCTGACCGCTGGCGGTGACCTGCCCCTCGGGCGTAACGGACACCGCCGGCCCTACGAGATAGGGGTTGCCGTTGCGGTAGTCGCGCACTTCCACGTAGAAGCTGGCCGGGGCGTCCTTGCTGTTGAGCATGTCCCACGACACTTGCACCTTGCCCGTCTCGTACTCGGGCTTGGGGTAGTAGTAGAGGTGAGGCGCCCAGCTCCACTTCTGCCCCGGGGCATCGACGAACTTCAGGCTGAGCTTGCCGGCGGCGGCGGTGTCATCCGAGACCACGACAGCGCCGTGCGGCTTGTCCAGCACGACCGTGCCGTCGAGCGGCTCGAAGTCGGCTTCGTCGCCTTCGAAGTCGAAGTTGATGACGAACGGTGGCTCGACGGGCGGCGGGATGTCGTTGCGCGGACGGTTGGGGTACTGCTGGGGCAGGTTGACCCACGCGGGGTCGCCCTGAAGCCCCGTGTTGCTCAGGTCGATGGGTTTGAAGCCCAGCTTCAGAGCGGGCGAGTTGGGCTGGAGGCGGAAGTCCCCCGCTTGCGGGTCGACGAACAGGGGGTCGGCGACTATCGAGCCCTCATCCTTCCCGAAGACCTGCCACGTCTCAAAGTCCATGCCTGCGAAGGTGGGCGCGCCAGCCGTGCTCCAGTAGACGTTGCGGCCAACCTTCCAGTCGCCGTTCTTCCACGGGCCCACCAGCATCTCGGGCACGTCGCCGTAAACGATGTTGCCTTCTGCCGCGTAGTGGCAACGCTTGTCTTCACGGCAGCGCCGGAGCTGCCCCTCCCCGCCAAAGGCCAGCACGTTGTTGCGGACGATGCAGTCGGCGCCGTAGTGCATGAACAGGGGGCACGTCCGGACTCGGTAGACCACGTTGTTCTCCATCAGGATCTCCGAGCTCCCCTCGTCGGGGTACAGCCCGGAGCCGTGGGACACGTTGGCGTAGTTGAAGATGTCGTGACAGTGGTTGTAGCGCTCCGTCGTCCCCGGCGACACGCCTAACGTGTAAATGGCCCCCATGTCGCTCAGACCCTCACCGTTGCTGAGGTGATGGATGTGGTTGTAGTCCAGGTTGTTGTGGTTGGCCGAGCTGGGCTGGAAGCCCCACGACCAGCCGCACGAGATCCCGGAGTAGTCGAAGTTGGAGATCTCGTTGTGCGTGACCCCGTTGTAGGAACTGCGACCGATCCAGACGCCGTGGGCGCCATGGAACAAGTGCCCGCCGTCGTGGATGAAGTTGTTGTCCACCACGATGCGCTGCACCGGCTTCGCTTCGTTGACGCCCCATCCGCCGCCGAGGTACACGCCGCCGCCGTTGAGGTCATGCAAGTGGCACTGCTGAACCCGATTGTCCTCGCAGCCCGAGGCCATCCAGAGGGCGTGAGCCCCGGTGTGGGCGACCTCGCAGCCCTGGATGCTGGAGTGGCGCAGACCCACCGCCATGATCATCGCCGGCTGGTAGATCTCGCCCTGACCGGGGTTGCGGATCCGCCGCAGATCGGCATTGGTGTGCTGGAAGGAAAGCTCCCGGAAGTGCAGATGCTCCACGTACTCGCCCTTTTCCGGATCGCCCGCAAGCCGAATCAGCGTGGACGTGACCACAGGCGCCACCGTCTCGACCTGGTCGGGCTTCTCGCCCGGCCGCGGGTAGTAGTGGAGCGTGCCGGTTGTCCGGTTCAGATACCACTCGCCCGGCTCGTCGAGCCCCTCGAACACGTTCTCGACATAGTAGCGCTGGTGTCGCTCCCAGCGCCCCATGGGCCACGGCGCCGGTTCCCGGAAGGTGACGATATTGGCTTCTGTGTCGACGTCGCGCACATGGTGGAGCGAGGTCTCCCACGAGTGGTAGGCGACGAACAGGACGTCGCGGAGGTTGTCCCACTCCTGCACGTCGCCTTTGTGGAAGTAGAACCCGCGCGAGTCCCCCTTCGCCGTCGGGCCGTCCGTACGGAGAAACGAACCCTTGTTCGGAATCCGAGCGCGGACGCGGCGCTCGCCGTTGACGAACAACGCGTTGAACTGCCACGTGCCCCCCGTCTTGGCGTCCGGCAGGCTCATCTTCCACAGCTTGCCGTTGACGCCGTCGACGAGCTGCCAGGGACCCAGCGTCCTGCCGCCACTTATGACCGGCTTCTCGCCGGGGTAGGCGCGATAGGTGACAGGGCACGCCTCGGTGCCGGAATCAGCAGGCGCGAACTCGAGGGGCTTGCTCAGTGCGTAGAAGCCCCCTCGGAGGATGACCTCCACGGGCTTGGTCAGCCCGCCGCCGGCCTTGAGACCCCGCACGAGGTCACGAGCCTTGGCGAGCGTGGCCACCGGGCCATCGGTGGCAGCCGCATTGGGCGCCGCCAGGCGGCCCGACCAGCCGTCGTTGCCGCTCGGCGATACGAAGAACCTCTCGGTCTTTGGGTCCGGGGCCAATTGCTCGGCCGTGGAACTGGTTACCAGGCCGAAACAAATCACTCCAGCCAGTGCGACGCGTACGGTCCTCGAGGTCACTCTCATTGGTGCATCCTGCCTTTCGTTGGCGTGGGACGCGGAAGAATGTCCTCCGCCAGCCAAGTGCACGGCGACCGGCACCTGGGCGGCAGGTCGCCTTGCCGAGGACGGTTGTAACCGATGTGGGGTGGCCAGTCAAACTGCTGCCGCAACGCCGGATGAGGGGTTGATGGGGGGCCGCGGTCGATGATGAGCTCAACGCTCGTCGGCTTGTTGCCCGCTCTGTCGCCGCGCCGGGGTGGGCGTGGTCTATCCGGCAGGACGAATCTGGGACGCATAGACGCTGGCCCGATCCATGTGCAGTGTGACCTCGACCGACTGCCCTTCGGGCTGCGGTGCCAGTACGTCGCCGTCACTCCAGGTCGCAGCGGCGCCAAGACTGCTGCCCGTGAGGGGAATGGACGCCTCTTCTGTTCGCCCCTGCACATTCTCGAGCGATACCCGGATCGAGCCGCCCTGTTCGCACTCGTAGTTGAGCAGAAGACGACAGGGCTCTCTGATGCCGTCCAGCCTAAGGGTGAGCGATCCCTAGCTCGGGGCAGGTCTCCGACCGCCCCGAAACGCTTG